>JAHEFX010000053.1 GCA_024639975.1 bacterium | reverse complement strand
GATCGCAGGTTCACCACCCTTCTCCTTGTAGCGCTGCTCGCCGTCGCCTCCCTGGCGGCAGCGGACGTCGCCTCCCTGAACCTGACGGCCGACGGTCGGGCCAACATCGCCGTCTCCGGCGCTGCCGACCTCGGCACCGTCGAACTCGGCGCAGGGGAATCCGTGGAGCTGTCGCTGCCCACCGCCGGGCTCTATCTCGTCGAGCACCTCGCTTCCACCGTGGCCCCGTCGTGCGACGGCGCCATCACGGAGACGAGCGCCGTGCTTCTAGACGAGTCGGGCGTGACACCACTCGGAGGCGCAGCGACCGTCGACGTGGCCGCGGGGGAGACGGCGCACTGCGCCGTTGGCGGCTGATCGGGGGAGTCCGGCCTCACCAAGGGTCGGGAATGGGAACGATCGGAGGCGGGGGAGACCCCGCCTCCGACCGTGTTCGGGCCGACCCGGCAGTACGCTCGCCGACATGTCGGACCTCTCTGCCGTCGAAGGCCGCACCTACGGCCCGCGCACCCTCGTGCCGACGGCTGCGACGACAGCCCGCTATGTCAGGGCGACCTCGGATGCCGGCGAATGGACCGACGCAGCCCCACCCTCGTGGGCCGGAGCCGTGCTCTTCGCCGTGGCGCCCGACTTCTTGGCCGACCAAGACGTCGAGGCCTCCGCCGGCGGCGTCGTCCATGCCGACCAGACGTTCACGTGGCACGCCCCCTTCTCGCACGACGTACCGCTCGAGGTGACCGGCACCGTCACCCGGGTTCGGTCCAGGGGCGAGAATGCCTGGGTCTCGTTCTCCCTGACCGCCACCGCCGGCGAGGCGGCGATCCTCGAATCCGCATCGACCTTCGTCGTCACCGGTGCGGCTCCCGATGCACCCGCGCCGATCGAAGAACCGCCTGTGACGCGGCGGGCCGAGCACGGCGGAAGGCTCCGCTCTGCCTCCCGAGCCGACCTGGTCGCCTACGCCGCAGCCTCAGGCGACCTCAATCCCATCCACTGGGACCACGACTCGGCGGTCGCCGCCGGGCTACCCGGCATCGTGTGCCACGGTTTGCTGCTCTCGGCTTGGTGCCTGCACCCGATTGCCGAGGCCGGTCGGGTCGCCACCGCACGGATCAGATTCCGGAGCCCGGTGCTCGCCGCAGCGGCCGCAGAGATCACCCACGAGGCAGACGGGACCAAGCATTCCGTGGCCTTGTCCGTCGGCGGCACCACCGCCGTGACCGTGACTGCCGAGGTAACCGCATGACGGATCGTGGGGTCCAATCCGAGTCGCCCCTCGAGCGGGCGATGGCCGGGGACCGCGATGGCTTCGCGGAACTGGTCGAGACCCACCAACACGAGGTGTACACGTTGGCGCTCCGACTGACCCGAGACCCGCACCTGGCGGGGGATGTCGCCCAAGAGGCGTTCATCCGGGCTTGGCGCGCACTCCCGAAATTCCGCGGTGACGCGAAGTTCGGGACCTGGGTGCACCGGATCACCGTGAACACGGCGTGGACCCTCCGCCAGCGGGCAGGACGCCACCAGCACGACGAGCTCGACGAGACCACGCCGGTGGTCGCTGCGCCGTTCGGTGACCCCGAGGCGGTGGGGGAGCAGCTCGAGCTGCGAGCCCAGCTCGAGGCCGCCCTCGACCGACTGCCGGTCGGCCAGCGCGCCGTCGTCGTCCTGAAGGACGTCTACGACTGGAGCCACGAAGAGATAGCCGACTCCCTCGACATCTCCGTCAGCGCCTCCAAGGTCCGCCTCCACCGTGCCCACCTACGACTGCGTCGCGTCCTCGCAGCGACCGAGGAAGGAGACGAGCAATGAGCACCCTGCTTCGATTCCCCGCCGCCCGGATGGGCTGTTCGCTCGTGAGGAGCGAACTCCCCGACCGCTGGCTCGAGTCCGGCCCGATGGCCGACCTCCTGGAGATGCACGTCAGCACCTGCTTGGCCTGCCAAGCCGACTTCGGCCCCGGCCGGGCCGTGGCCCAGGAGCTCTCTGCCCTCCGTGACGTCCCGTTCCACCGCACTCGTCCCGGGTTCACCGACGCCGTCCTCGACGGCCTCGGAGATCCCACACCCAGCGAGCTACGGCGTCGCAACGCCGTGGTGGGTTGGTCGACGGGGGCTGCGGTCACCGCCGTGGCTACGGCCGCCGTGCTGGTGGCTCGACGGTCCCGCGTCGTCGGCGCGCACTGAGCGGCGGGCCCGAGAGCCCGCCGCCCAACTCGAGTTCCCTTTGGCCTAGGGGGCCGATGCCGTGACCGGTCGAGGCCCTGGTTCCTCGACCGAAACCCGGTCGTCGGCGACCAGGGTGGTCACACCGGATCCCCGGCTGAACATGCGCTCCCGGTCGACGATGACGATCGCCACGGCGGCGAGTACGTAGAACAGACTGTCCCACGGCTGCGCGTCGGGGAAGAGAGGGTTCATCGCCTGGAAGTGCGCGAGCCAGGCGATGAGCAGGCTGCCGCGGGACTCGTTGAACAACCAGGTCATGATCACCGACAGCGCCATCAGGCCGGCGAAGTAGGGCCCGATCGCCCAAGCGCTCTGGAGGGTGCCGGAGAGAGCGAACGCCGGCAGGTGCCAGATGGCCCAGATCGCGCCGAGCAGGATGCTGGACACGAACGGGTTGTACCGTCGCTGCAGTAGCGGGAGGGCGACGCCGCGCCAGCCGAACTCCTCGTTGGTCCCGGCCAGGAACAGGGCCGAGAGGAGTGCACCCACCACGGCGAACCACGGTGTGAACGCCGGTGTGGTGTCGACCGTCCCAGAGACGATGGCACCTGCGTAGACGATCGCTGGGTATCCAGCGACGAGGAATGCCCAGGCCACGGCCGGCATACGGACCATCCGGAGCCTTCGGAAGAAGCCGGCCATCCCGGATGTGCCGAGCCGGAGCCAGGCCACGAAGATCCCGGCGATCCCGGGGGAGAACACGGCGAGCAGATACAGGGGGTTGCCCAGGCCGGCCGGGCCGAAGATTCGGTCGATCGTGTCGGGGATGAACATGAACAACGCCGCTATGCCCCAGGTGAGGGCGAAGGTGAGGGCGATGAACGTGCCGAGTCCGCGCTTGGAGCTGCTCGCACCGGTCTGCTGGGGGTGGATATGGGCCATGTGTACGCCTTTCGTTCGGTACATGGCCAACGTATGGCAGAACGCCTCTCGCGTCCTCGTCCCAGGGGTTGGTCGTCCCCTCCACCCAGGGGTTGATCCCGCTAGGTGTCCCCGGCGCCCGGCACCACCAGTCCGTTCTCGTAGGCGAAGACCACGGCCTGGGCACGATCTCGGAGCCCGAGCTTGGTGAAGAGGCTGTTGATGTGTGTCTTCACCGTTGCGTTGCCGATGAACAGCTGCTCGGAGATCTCGGCGTTGTTGAACCCACGGCCGATCGCGACCAGCACCTCCCGTTCCCGATCGGTGAGCAGGTCGAGACCCGGGGAAGGGTTCGGATCGATCGGCAGCGTCCCGACGAACCGTTCGATGAGCCGACGGGTGATCGATGGGGCGAGGAGGGCGCCACCATCGGCGACGGCCCGAACCGCCGCCACCAGCTCGGCCCGCGGTATGTCCTTCAGGACGAAGGCGCTCGCCCCCGCCCTGAGCGCCTCGTAGACGTACTCATCCGGGTCGAAGGTGGTGAGGATGATGACCTTCACGGGCCAGTCGGCGTCCTCGAGGAGCCGCTGCGTCGCCGTGAGCCCATCCATCTCCGGCATGCGGATGTCCATGAGGACCACGTCCGGCCGGTGTTGACGGGCTTTGGACAGCGCCTCGATCCCGGTCCCCGCCTCCCCGACCACCTCCAGTCCGTCGTCGTTCTCGAGGACCATCGCGAGGCCCTCCCGAACCAGCTCCTGGTCGTCGACGACCAGCACTCGGATGCTCATATGGGCTTGCTCCCCATCGGCAGGCGCGCCCGGACCCGGAAACCACCATCGGGGTCGGGACCGGCTTCGAACGTGCCACCGAGCAGTGTTGCCCGCTCGCGCATGCCGGCGAGGCCGTGACCCGACCCCGGCACCGATTGCCCGCCCCGGCCGTCGTCGGCGACGTCGATGGCGATGGCGCCGTCTCCGGCGCGGACGCTCACCGCCGCGCTCGAGTCGGGACCGGCGTGTTTGACCACGTTCGTGAGCGCCTCCTGGACGATCCGGTAGGCAGCCAGATCGATCTTCGTGCTGACGTCGTGGGGGACTGCATCCATGGTGAGATCGACCTGGACGCCCGCCTCCTTCACCCGTTCCACGAGGTCCGGGATCTCGGACAGCCCGTGGATGGGAGCACGAGCGTCCTGACCTCCCTCGGAGCGCAGGACCCCGAGGATCTCACGGAGTTCGTCGAGAGCGTCACGGCCCGCCTCCTCCACGGAGTGCATGGCCTGCATCGCCCGTTGGGGGTCGGTCTCGACGACGGTCTGGGCGGCCCCGGCCTGCACGGTCATCATGCTGACCCGATGTGCCACCAGGTCGTGCAACTCCCGGGCGATGCGGGTCCGCTCCTCGGCGACGGCCCGACGGGCCTCGGCGAGCCGTTCGCGTTCGAGGGAGTCCATCCGTTCTTCGAGGAGTTCCAGGTACTCCCTGCGGCCCCTGGTCCTCAGGCCCACGTACCAGGCGAGCACGACCAGCGCCACGGAGAGCCCGACGGTGCTGAACGCCTCGCGCTCGATCAGGTCGTCGGCGATGACGATCACGATCGCCGCGACGAGGGCTGAAAGGCGAGTTCGCGGCTCGGCCACGTATCGGCCGACGCCGTACAGGGAGATGAGGATGGCCAGCGACGGACCCCCGGCGAGGCCGATCACGTCCCAGACGAAGGAGGCGCCCAGCGCAACGAACAGGACGGGTAGGGGCTGGTTCCGGCGCCACAGGAGTGCGGCGCTACCGACGGCGAGGAGCACGTAGGTGAGCCCCGGGATGTCGGCGAGCATCGAGAGCGAGAAGGACCCGGACTCACCGACCAGGCCCGCCACCGCCCCGAATACTTCGATCAAGAAGACCAGGACGGCGATGGCCCCGTCCGAGAGCTGTGGCCAGCGACCGAGAGGTCCGGTACGTCGATCGGCAACGGCGCCGCCGGTGGCGGCAGGTCTCGGCGAGTGATCCGTCGACATGGTCAGATGATGACACAGTGGTCCCCGCCCACCACGGAGCGCGTTTCCGCAAGGGCGGGGCCACCCGTATACTCCGCTCGTCCTTTAGGGGTGTAGCTCCAACTGGCAGAGCAACGGACTCCAAATCCGTAGGTTGTGGGTTCGAATCCCTCCACCCCTGCCAAACTCGGGGCCAGCCGAAACATGGTCGCCCCAGCCTCAGACCAGAAGACCGAGGAAGCACGTACCGATGAACAGAGAGATGCGCCGCCTCCAAGCACGCGAGGAGCGCCGCAACAAGAAAGCCGAGGAGGACAAGAAGACTCCCGGCCGTCAGGCTCCTCAGAAGAAGGACGACAGCCTGAACTTCTTCCAGCGCGTCGCGAAGTTCTTGCGCGAGGTTCGCGTCGAGTTGTCGCGCGTCTCCTGGCCCAACCGCCAGCAGATGATCGCCTTCACCACCGTGACGCTCATCACGACCGTCGCCCTCACCGCCTTCATCTTCCTCATCGATCTCGGCTTCCGCCAGGGTGTCTTCTCCCTGCTGGAGATGTTCTGATGAACGACGTCGACGTGACCCCCGAAGAGGCGACCGAAGCAGTCGCCGAGATCGAGGAACCCGTCCTCGCCCCGTGGGAGAAGCCCGGCGACTGGTACGTCATCCACTCCTACAGCGGCCACGAGAAGAAGGTCCAGGCGAACCTGGAGACCCGCTCGCGGTCGATGCACCTCGAAGACCGGATCTTCGAAGTCCTCATCCCCATGGAGGACGTCGTCGAGATCAAGAACGGCAAGAAGGTCACCGTCGCCAAGAAGATGCTCCCCGGCTACGTGCTGGTGCGCATGTACCTCGACGACGAGACCTGGTACGCGGTTCGGAACACGCCAGGCGTGACCGGCTTCGTCGGTTCCGGCGTCAAGCCGGTGCCGCTCAGTCGCCGGGAGCTGCGACGCTTCCTCGGCGAACCGGAGAAGGAACAGAAGAAGGCCGCCGCCTTCAAGCCGGAGTGGGAAGTCGGCGACAGCGTCCGGGTCATCACCGGTCCGTTCGCAGACTTCAACGGCAGCATCGAATCGATCAACCTGGACCAGTCCAAGGTGGTCGTCCTCGTCAACATCTTCGGCCGCGACACGCCGGTCGAGTTGGGCTTCGAGGACATCCACAAGAACTGATCCAACCGTCGGTCGTCGGGTCCGTCCGCTCAACCGGACCCGATCGCTTCTGACCGACCGACACACACGACGAACACACGGGATACACAATCATGGGTCGTAAGACACTCAAGACCGTCCTGAAGCTGCAGATCCCCGCAGGCGCCGCCTCCCCGGCCCCGCCGGTGGGTCCTGCGCTCGGCCAGCACGGCGTCAACATCATGGACTTCGTCAAGGCGTTCAACGACGCCACGGGGTCGATGGGCGACACGATCGTGCCGGTCGAGATCTCGATCTTCGAGGACACCAGCTTCACCTTCATCACCAAGACGCCGCCCGCGGCCGTCCTGCTGAAGAAGGCCGCCGGCCTCCAGAAGGGCTCCGGCGTGCCGCATACCGAGAAGGTCGGCACCGTGACCTCCGCCCAGGTGCGGGAGATCGCGGAGACCAAGGCTCCGGACCTCAACTCCAACGACGTGGAGGCCGCCATGGCGATCATCGCCGGCACCGCCCGCTCGATGGGGATCGATGTGGTGGACTGAGCCGTCGGCTCACTCCACGTGCTGAAGTACTGAAGTACCGAAGTACCGACGACAACTGACGAACCCGATGGGAGGCCAGCCACCGAGCTGGCCGCTTGGACCAAGGAGAAATGACATGCCGAAGCACGGCAAGAACTACAACAACGCTGCGTCGCGATACGACGCCGAGCACGCCTACCAGCCCACCGAGGCGGTCGAGCTCGTGAAGACCCTGGCCTCTGCCAAGTTCGACGAGACCGTCGAGGTGGCCTACCGCTTGGGCATCGATCCCCGCCAGGCCGAGCAGCTCGTCCGTGGCACCGTCGCCCTCCCCGCAGGCACCGGCAAGACCATCCGGGTCGCCGTGTTCGCCCCCGCCGACAAGCACGCCGAGGCCACCGAGGCCGGTGCCGACGTCGTCGGTGGCGCCGAGCTGGTCGAAGCCATCGCCGGCGGGCAGGAGCCCGACTTCGACCTGGCGATCGCCACCCCCGACATGATGGCCGAGGTCGGCAAGCTCGGCCGGGTGCTGGGCCCCCGTGGCCTCATGCCGAACCCCAAGTCCGGCACGGTGACCCCCGACGTCGCCAAGGCCGTCGGTGAGTTCAAGGGTGGACGCATCGAGTACCGCAACGATCGCTACGGGATCGTCCACGCCCCGATCGGCAAGGTCAGCTTCGAGGTCGACCAGTTGGTCGCCAACTTCGAGGCCCTGTCCCGCGAGATCCAGCGGGTGCGCCCGTCGTCGGCCAAGGGCGTCTTCGTGAAGAGCATCAACATCAGCTCCACGATGGGCCCGGGTATCACCGTCGACGCCAGCGAATGGGTCGCCTGAGCCACGTCCCACAACCGACCATGACGACGGGGCCCCTCCGGGGGCCCCGTTCTCTCTTGGGGATCCCCACCGCGGTCCTGCTGCCCTGAACCGGTTCCGGGTTGCGGAGCGGCCCCGAACCACTACCGTTCCACCCACAACTCCAATCCCTCGGCCGAAGACCGACGGTGCCAAGCGGCATAAGAGCGAACGCTCACCCTCGCAGGACGACTCCACAGAAGGTCCCCAGTGGATCCGGAGCGTTCGGTCGCCCGGTTCACGCAGAGGGACCTTCAAGCATTGTGGAGGAGTACCCATGCCACGACCTGAGAAGGTCCAGGCAGTTGAAGAGATCAAGGAACGCTTCGGCAACGCCGAGGCGGTGTTCCTGACCGAGTACCGCGGCCTGTCTGTGAAACAGCAGCAGGTCCTGCGGCGTGCGTTGCGCGCATCCGGGGCCGACTACAAGGTCCTCAAGATGAGCCTGACGGCGATCGCCGCCCGCGATCTCGGCTACGACGAGGTCGCCGACGACTTGGTTGGTCCGACGGCAATTGCCTTCGCCAACGAGGACCCGGTGGCGACCGCCAAGGCGCTCGACGAGTTCGCCGGCGAGAACGAGGCTTTCGTTCTCAAGCTCGGGCTGTTGTCGGGTGAGCTGCTCGCCCCCGAGCAGATCGCCGCCCTGGCGAAGTTGCCGTCCCGCGATGAGCTGCTGGCGAAGATCGCCGGCGCCGTCAAGGCCCCGCTCACCGCGGCGGCCGGGATGTTCTCGTCGTTCACCCGGAACTCGGCGTCCATGTTCTCCCAGCTGCTCGACAAGAAGGAAGCCGGCGACCCCATCGCCGGTGCAGGCGGCCCCACCGCCGCGGACGAGGCTCCCTCCGAGGAGCCGGCCGCAGAGGTGGAGGAGGCCCCGGAAGCCGAAGAGGCAACCGAGGCTCCCGCCGAAGACGAGACGGCTGAAGAGGCGCCCGAGGCTGCCGACACCGCCGAGGCCGAAGAGGCCGGCACCGAGGACGAGGCCGATGCCCCGCCCGAAGGAGAGCCGACTGCCGAAGCCACCGACGACTCCGCCGAGGCGGATCCCGATGAAGAACCCGCCGAGGCGAAGTCCGAAGAGGACGACGTCAAGGCTGAAGACACCTCCGATGCCGAAGAGGCTGAGGCGTCTGACGATGAAGACTCCGAGGAGGAGTGACCATGGCCAAGATGACCACTGATGAACTGATCAGCGTGTTCGAGGAAATGACCGTCCTCGAGCTCAAGGAGTTCCTCGACACCTTCGAGGAGCGCTTCGACGTGACCGCCGCTGCGCCCGTCGCCGTCGCCGCCGTCGCCGGTGGCGATGGTGGTGCAGCCGTCGAGGAGGAGAAGGACGAATTCGACGTCGTCATCACCTCCGCCGGTGACAAGAAGATCCAGGTGATCAAGGAAGTCCGGGGCCTCACCTCCCTGGGCCTGAAGGAAGCCAAGGACCTCGTCGAGGGCGCGCCGAACGCCGTTCTCGAAGGCGTCTCCAAGGAAGAGGCCGATGCCGCCAAGGAGAAGCTCGAGGCCGCAGGCGCCGGAGTCGAGCTCAAGTAGCTGGTCGCGGCCTTCGGCCGCCGTACTCAAGACGGAAGGGCCCCGCTTCGGCGGGGCCCTTCCGCGTGGCCCAGCCCAGCGCAGTACCCAGCTGGTGTCTGATGAGGGCCGCCCCGAAACCGGGTCGAAGCTGAGCGTCGACCGCTGTGGCGATCCCGTTCTCTCGGCGACTCAGGCGTCGTCCGGGTGAAGGCCTCCGATCGCCCGGACGAATGTGACGATCGGCTGGGGGCCCACAGGAAGAACAGGAGTTCCAAGACGGCGACCGACGCGATGAACACATTGGCCAGCGAAATCGCACCTATGGCGACTGCGACGCCGACGTGGATCCAACGTCGGAGTCTCTTGGCCAAGCGGCTCCTGGTTTCCCGTCATGGATCTGCCCTGCAAAGCCCGCGAGCGACATCCCGAGGCCACCGAAGGTCAGGAAGAAGAACTCGTCGGGCATGCGACCACGCCACCAAGCGGGGCCTTTTCGGCCCCTGTCCCGGTCAGGCCCTTGCGAAGACCGCCGTCTCCCAATTGAGGTCGTGGGTCAGGTGCACGGGGGACAGGCCTGCATCGGCAACGACCGAGTGGATCCCATCGATGGGGTGCACGAAGGCCCGGAAGTCGCAGCGACGAGCCGACAGGTAGGCGTTGCCCAGCGCGACGCTCAGCTTCGACCACCAGCGCTCCCTCGGGTACACCAGGGCCAGGAACCGGTCGGCCTTGGTCGCCGCCGCCGAGACCATCGCCGGCATGTGCGGGTAGCAGCACACCACCCGGTTGAGGAACACGACGTCGGTGGACGCCACGTCGTCTGCCTCGACGACGAAGTCACCGATCCGGTGTTCGATGCGGTCGGTGAATCCGTGCTCTTCGGCCAAACGGGCCGCTGCCGGCTCGTATGCCGTGGAGAGGTCGATGGAGACCGCGCTCCCCGCACCGTTCTCCAACAGCTCCACGACCACGCCCCCCACGCCACCTCCGACCTCGAGCACGGTTGCCCCGGCGATCCCCTGACGGGAGAGGTAGCCGATCGCATCGGCGGCGCGCTTGTCGACGCCGCTCCGTCGATAGCGGCGGAGGTACCTCTCCGCCTGCTTCGTGTTGAAGAGGCGTCGGTACGGCACCGGATCGCAGCAGTCGCCCACGAGTCGAGCGTACGCCCGGCCTTGGACCGATGTCGACGAGAACGCGACCTAGCTTCGGCCGATGCGTCCTTGGGTCCCCCTCCTCCTCGCTGCCGCTGCGTCGGCAGTCGCCCAGGCGTTCGGTCGATTCACCTACCCCTTGCTGCTGACCGCGATCCAGGACGACCTCGGCCACTCGTACACCGTGGCCGGTGGACTGGCCTCCGCGAACCTGGTCGCTTACCTCGGCGGGACCGTCGCCGTGACCCTGCTCGCCACCCGGATGCTCCCGGGAGCGGTGCTTCGGGTCGGCCTCGTTGCCTCGGTGACCGGCCTCGCACTGATCACGTTCTCACCGGGACTGGGGGCACTCGCCTTCGGTCTCGTCGTGTCCGGATTCGCCGGTGCGCTCATCTGGGTCCCCGCCCCGGTCGTGGGGGCTGCGCTCTTGCCGGATCGGCTGCGAGGCCTTGCGTTCGGCTCTATCGGCGCCGGGATCGGCGTCGGATTGGTCGCCGCCGGGCTGCTGGCCATCCCGGTCCGGGCAAGTGATGACCCGGAGGCCTGGCGGTGGTTGTTCGGGATCGAAGCCGTCGTCGGCCTGGTCGTGGCCATCGCCGCGCTTGTCATCCTTCGGAAGCCGAGCGGGGGAGCCCTGACCACGGCCGGCGTCCGCCTCTCGGCCATCCGGGAGATCCCCGGTTGGGTCGCGCTGCTGGCCGCCTACGCCGCCTTCGGCATCTCCTACTCGTGGTTCTTCAACTTCCTCATCGCCATGCTCGAGGACGATCGGGGAGTGCGGGCGACGTCGGCCGCCGTGGTGTTCGTCGTCCTCGGCGCTGCCACGATCCCGGGTGGTCTCCTCGCCGGTCGACTCTCCGATGCCGTCGGGCGGCGGCCGACCATGGTCGCCGGCTTCGTCGGCATGGCGGCAGGGGCACTCGGTGCCCGCTTCGCACCGACCTGGCTGTTGTTCCCGCTCGTCGTCCTGTTCGGGTTCGCCTTCGCCGGGGTCCCGACCGCCATCGCCGCGTACGTGGGTGATCGCGTCTCCCGGTCCCAGTTCCCTGCTGCCTACGGGGTGGCGACGCTGGCGTTCGGCATCGCCCAGATGGTGGCCCCCCAGATCGGCGGGATCGTCGGTGACGTGACCGGCGGGTTCACCTCGGTCTTCGTCGCCTCGGCGGTGATGGCCCTCGTCGGTGCCGGACTCAGCCTCCGCCTCGCCCCGAGATCGGGCACCCACGCTGCCTGAATGGGTGCTGGCCCCGATGGAACAGGCGGTCGATCAGCGCGACGCTGGAGGGTCCACGGGTCGGCCCTGTGGATCGTCGTCCTCGGTGTTCTCGGGCTCGGAATGGCAGGTTGGATCGGGTACGACCTGTTCTTCTCGGCAGCGGCGGCACCGAACGGCGATCTGGCCGAGGTCGTGACCAGGTGGACCCTTGACCCCCGCGAGGCCGGTTCGGTACAATCGGACCAGGCAACAGACCACAGGCTGTCACGCCCCGGGAGAGGCGGTGACGGTCCCTTTGTGCTTGCGGTCCCAAGGTGCTACGATCGCCTATCCACGTGTCCGGTCCGTTCCCTTTGACGCCCTAGGAGGATTCCTTTGGTTGCGCGCGTCGCTGAACGCATGTCGTTCGCCAAGATTCCCGAAGTCCTGCCCCTGCCCGATCTTCTCGCGGTTCAACACGAGTCGTTCGAGTGGTTCCTGGACGAGGGACTTCCCGAGATCTTCAACGAGATCTCCCCGATCGAGAGCTTCAACGGGTCGCTGGCCCTCGAGCTCGTAAACCACAAGTTCGGTGATCCCCAGCTCGACCTGGAGGAGTGCCGAGAGCGGGATGCCAACTACGCCCGCCCGCTCTTCGTGACCGCCCGTTTCGTGAACAAGGAAACCGGCGAGATCAAGGAACAGCAGGTCTTCCTCGGGGACTTCCCGATCATGACCGAGAAGGGTGCCTTCATCATCAACGGCACCGAGCGGGTCATCGTCTCCCAGCTCGTGCGCAGCCCCGGCGTCTACTTCGACGAGAACCGCGACAAGGGCTCCGACCGCTTCATCTACTCGGCGAAGCTCATCCCGGGCCGTGGTGCCTGGCTCGAGTTCGACACCGACAAGCGCGACACCCTGGGCGTGCGTGTGGACCGCAAGCGCCGCCAGCACGTGTCCGCCTTCTTGAAGGCCCTCGGCATCGTCGAGACCGACGAGGAAGTCCTCGAACTGTTCGGCCACTCCGAGGCCATCAAGAACACGATCGAGCGCGACCCCATCGCCGACGCCGACGAGGCGCTCATCGACCTGTACCGCAAGCTGCGCCCCGGCGAGCCGACGACGGTCGAGTCCGCCCGTGGTCACATCAACAACCTCTTCCGCAACCCGAAGCGCTACGACCTCACCCGGGTCGGTCGCTACAAGCTGAACCAGAAGTTCAGCCATCTCGACGAGCTCGAGAGCTACGAGCGCGACGTCGACGGGATGCTGTCCGACGACGACATCGTCGACGCCCTCAGGTACGTCAACTCGCTCTGGGAGACCTCCCAGCCGGTCGACACGTGGAAGGCGACGAAGCTCGAGGGCGGCGTCCCCGTCGTCGAGCTGTCCCGTGGCGCCGTTCCGGTCCGCACGGACGACATCGACCACTTCGGCAACCGCCGGGTGCGCACCGTCGGTGAGCTGATCCAGAACCAGGTCCGGGTCGGTCTCACCCGTCTCGAGCGTGTCGTGCGCGAGCGCATGTCCACCCAGGACGCCGAGGCCATCACCCCCCAGAGCCTGATCAACATCCGACCGGTCGTCGCCTCCATCAAGGAGTTCTTCGGCACGTCGCAGCTGAGCCAGTTCATGGACCAGCCGAACCCGCTGGCAGCCCTCACCCACCGCCGTCGCCTGTCGGCGCTCGGCCCGGGTGGCCTGTCCCGCGAGCGTGCCGGCTTCGAGGTCCGCGACGTGCACCCGAGCCACTACGGCCGCATGTGCCCGATCGAGACCCCCGAGGGTCCGAACATCGGTCTCATCGGCTCGCTCTCGACGTACGCCCGGGTCAATCGGTTCGGTTTCATCGAGACCCCCTACCGCAAGGTGGTCAAGGGTGTCGTGACCGACGACGTCGAGTACCTCACCGCCACCGCCGAGGAGCGCTACGTCATCGCCCAGGCCAACGCGCCGCTGCGCGAGGACGGCCACTACGAGAACGACCGCGTCCTCGTCCGTCGTGCCGGTGGCGAGGTCGACTACGTCGTCCCCGCCGAGGTCGACTTCATGGACGTCTCGCCGAAGCAGATGGTCTCCGTCGCCACGGCGCTCATCCCGTTCCTGGAGCACGACGATGCCAACCGGGCCCTGATGGGTTCGAACATGCAGCGTCAGGCCGTCCCGCTCATCCAGGCCGAGTCGCCGCTCGTCGGCACCGGCGTGGAGGCACGCTCGGCCAAGGACTCGGGCTTCATGGTCGTGTCCACGGTCGACGGCGAGGTCGTCACCGTGACCGGCGACGAGATCGTCGTGAAGTCCTCGTCCAACAACCGCAAGGTCCGGTTCCCGCTCGCCAAGTTCGAGCGGTCCAACCAGGGCACGAGCGTCAACCAGAAGCCGATCGTCGAAGAAGGCGACAAGGTGAAGATGGGTGACGTCCTCGCCGACGGCCCTTCGACCCAGAAGGGCGAGCTCGCCCTCGGCAAGAACCTCCTCGTGGCGTTCATGCCGTGGCGCGGCCTCAACTACGAGGACGCCATCATCCTGTCGGAGCGCCTCGTCAAGGACGACGTGCTCACCTCGGTCCACATCGAGGAGCACGAGATCGACGCCCGCGACACCAAGCTCGGTGCCGAGGAGATCACCCGCGACATCCCGCAGGTCTCCGAGGACGTGCTGGCGGACCTCGACGACGAAGGCATCATCCGCGTCGGCGCCGAGGTCGGCCCCGGCGACTACCTCGTCGGCAAGGTCACGCCCAAGGGTGAGACCGAGCTGACTCCCGAAGAGCGCCTGTTGCGTGCCATCTTCGGTGAGAAGTCCCGCGAGGTCCGTGACACGTCGC
>JAHEFX010000141.1 GCA_024639975.1 bacterium | reverse complement strand
GTCGTCCAGGGCTACGGGATGACCGAGCTCAGCCCGGTATCGAACCTGACCCCGCAAGGCGAGTACCAGCCCGGCGCGTCGGGCAAGCTCGTCGCCAACACGGAGGCGCGCATCGTCGACCCGGCCACGGGCGAAGACCTGCCCGTCGGCGAGGACGGGGAGCTGTGGCTACGCGGACCGCAGGTCATGGCCGGTTACCTCAACAACCCGGAGGCGACGATGGCGACGATCACCGAGGAAGGCTGGCTGCGCACGGGTGACATCGCCCGGGTCGACGAGGACGGTTGGTTCTACATCGTCGACCGGCTCAAGGAGCTCATCAAGTACAAGGGGTTCCAGGTGCCGCCCGCGGAGCTGGAGGGACTCCTCCTCACACACCCGGCGGTGGCCGACGCCGCCGTGATCGGCCTCCCCGACCTCGAGGCCGGTGAGCTACCGAAGGCTTTCGTCTCGCTGAAGCCGGGGATGCAGGCGACAGAGGACGAGATCAAGGCACACGTCGCCGAGCACGTCGCCCACTACAAGCAGATCCACTTCGTCGAGTTCCTCGACGAGATCCCCAAGTCGGCGTCGGGCAAGATCCTCCGCCGGTTGCTCCGACAGCAGGGCTGAACCGGGAGCCCGGGGGCTAGGAGCCCTGGGCGCGGGGCTTGCGGCCGACGACGGCGTTGCGCCGCCAGTTGCCGAAATTGTCCCAGAGGCGCTTCTTGTCGACCTTGACGATCTCCTGCGACGCCTTGGCCTTCACGTCGAAGTGGGCGGCGAGTGACTGCAGCACATGGCGCCACATGGCGTCCTCACCTTTGCCCGTACCGAAGTAGAAGCTGAGTTCGAAGAGCGGGTCGCTGGCTCGGATGAGGAGCTGGACCCTGGCCTTTGCGCCGGTTGGGGTGTCCAACACCGAGAAGGTGATCCACCCGGAGAAGGGGTGCCCTTCGGGAGTCATGAAGCAGAACGATTCCTCGTCCGCATAGATCACCATGACCCCGGTGGAGAGGACCTGCATCGAGTCGATCGTCCCGATCTCCCCCGGCTTGATTCCGGCCAGCGGTGCGTTGAACTTGGAGTGGCGGGGCCAGAAGTCGCCGTAGTGGGCCTTCCACTCGCCGATGACCTCTTCGGCGTCGTGTCCGGGGATCTCAACCGTGTAGGTCTTCTGCCACAGCTGTCCGAATCCCTGCTGGGGACCGGTCAGCTTGCGACCTTCGAGGTGTCCGGCGGCTCCGGTGATCTGTTCGATCGGCTTTGCCCACCGCTCTGCGTCCGACATGGGGACCTCCTTGTGGGTCCCATGGGAACAGACGACCGCAACCAAAGCGTTACGGGGTCGTTCGCTCCGCCAGCCAGACCGACATTTCCTCGGGGGCGAATACCTCATCCATCACGCTCTCGGTCCGCTGCTCGACCTCGTCGAGATCGACGGTGGTCCGGAGGTCATCGGCCAACCGGGCCACAACCGACGCGGCGTCGTACCGAGACCGGAAGAAGCGGCGGTCGACCCACGTCCTGACCCGTTGCACGAGTGGCACCGAGATGGCCACGGCAGCGAGTGTTGCCAAGGCGACCTCCGTGTCCCCGCCGAGGTCCAGCACCCACCCGAGGCCGAGCACGACGACCAGGTAGGTCAGGGCCATGACCCCGATCACGATGCCGTAGCTCACCGTCCTGGAGAGGATCCGGTCGATCTCGTAGAGGCGGTGGCGCGTCACGGCAACGACCACCGATCCCGGGATGAGCAGGACCAGGAGTCCCCGCACCAACCCGCCGAGCACGCCCAGGTCCAGGTCGAGGCCTTCGATCAGTGCCTCGGGGACCAGGGCCGCCAGGAAGGCCGAGAGGACGAGGGCGATCTGTCGCCTGCGGATCGGGTCCGACCGGAGTAGATGGACGACGACGTGCACGGTCAGCGCCAACCCGACCCAGGGGAACACCCGAAACGCAATCGATCGGACTGCGTCCACGCTCTCCGAAGACCCCAGAACCCCGACAGCCGCCCCGACGAGGAGGCCGAGGTGGCCGGCTACCAGTGCGGCGAACAGGACGAACATCCACTTGGCCGTCCCGGTGGTCCAGTCGCCGTCGGGGAATCGGGCGATCATCGCCGTCAACAGCGTGAGAGCAGCGAACTGGAAGATGGAGACGGCCGCCCCGACCGCCCCGGAGGAGGTCGCGGGATCTGAGACCGGTCCGCTCGCGAAGACGGCGAGCAGCTGGGCCGTTGCCGCCGTGAGTCCGGCCCACAGCAGGATGCGTCCGACCGCGTGGCGAGGTTGGGCCTTGGCGATCACGGCACCGGCAACGCCGGTGGCGAGGCCCAACAACCCCTCGGACATGGGGAAGTAGAAGCCCCGCCAGGAGTCCGTTGCGAATGACGAGACGAGCGCAGCAGCGACGACGAAGACCGTGGCCACCAGGACTGCCGTGCGCTCGGTCATCGATCGGCCGCGAGCCAGATACCGACCGCCTCGGGTGCGAATACCTCGTCGACGAGGTCGCTGGTCCGACGTTCGACCTCGGCAAGGTCCACCGTGGTCTGCAGGTCGCCGGCCACCCTGGAGACCACCGTCGCAGCGTCGTACCGAGACCGGAAGAACCGGCGGTCCACCCATTTCCGGACTCTGCGCCACAGCGGGACCGTGAGGGCGACGGCCGCCAGCGTCGAGACGGCCACCGCCAAGTCTTCTTCGAGGGGAACGGCGAGGTGGATGAGTGAGATCACGCCGGCGTAGACACCGACCATTGCCGCAACTACGACCGTGTAGCTGACCGTCCTCGACACGACCCGGTCGATCTCGTACAGGCGGTACCGGAGCACGGCGATGGCGATCGCAATCGGCAGGGGGACGTAGAAGACTTGATCGAGTGCAGCTCCGACGATGCTCTCTTCGAGCCCGATCGGTCCAGAGACGATCAGGAAGAGGGCGTAGATCGAGACGGCGTAGAAGAGCCAACCAACCTGGGCCCGGGTCTGGCGATCACCTCGGCGGAACCGGAACCCGAGCGAGACGAGAGCAGCCAAGAACGCGAACATCCCTGCCAAGAACATGGCATCCGACAAGGCCTCTGGGAAAGGTGTCGCCCCATCGAGATCGGCAATCGCGAACTCGCGGGCGCTCAGCGGGGTGAACACGACGACGAAAGCACCCGCGTACCAGGAGAGCCACCGCCAGCGCCGCGAGGTGTGATGGCCGTCGGGGAAGAGGGCGATCAGCAGCCCGACCGAGGCCAAGGCAAAGGAACTGAACACGGCACCGCCGACGGCCAACGGCCGGACCATGGCGATCGGGATGAACTCCACGACGTCCGGGAGGAGGAAAGGACTCACGGCGAAGCCGGCCGTCGCCAAGGTGAACAGCTGGCCGACGCGCACATCGGGTCGCCGAACGCCGACGAAGGCGCTGATGGCGAAGGTCACCACGTTGCCGGCGAGGATGACGATGACTGCCCACCGCGGTGCGTCGGTCTGGAAGTACAGGGTTGCCATCCACATGCCGACGAGCCAGATGACCGTCAGGGGGAGCAACCACCAGAGCTGGCGCCTCATGTCGCGCTCCCGTCCACCCAAATGCCCACCGACTCGGGCGAGAAGACGTCGTCGACCACGTGCTCGGCACGGTCGACCACCGCTGCGGTGTCGATCGTCCCCCGAAGTCCGGAGGCAAAGGAGGCCACGACCTCGGCTGCGTCGTAGCGACTTCGGAAGAAGCGTCGATCCACCAACGCCTGCACTCGACGCGCCAACGGGAAGAACGCAAACGCCACCGCCAACGTCGACAAGGCCACCGGCAACGGGCCCTCCACCGGCAGTACCGAGCGCAAGCCCAACACGAGACCGAAATACGCCGCAACGAGCAGGCCGACCACCACCACATAGGTGACCGTCCGACTGACGATCCGATCGATCTCGTAGAGCTTGTACCTCGTCACGGCCAGGACGATTCCTGCCGGGAAGGCAACGAAAGCCAACATCCCAACCGCGTTGCCGATGTCATCGGGGAGCGCCCCGGAGAGCCCCAAGAGCGTTGCCAGAAGTACCGCTCCGAGCGCTGCCCAGCCGAGTTGCCGTCGCCGCACCGGTCCGCCGCGAATCGCCGAGACAACGGTCGCCACCACCAGCACCAGTGCCGACGGCGCAAAGATCGCGTCAGTGACGGTCTGGAGGAGCGGGTTGTCGGAGAGGAAGCCCAGGTCGAGGGTTG
>JAHEFX010000140.1 GCA_024639975.1 bacterium | reverse complement strand
GGTGGAGGTCGCCATCGAGCAGCAGCGCCGGGGCGGCCACGCCCGCCGCGATGGCGACGAGGACCGCCGGCAGCACGACGGGGTCGTCCGCCCGGGCTTGACTGAGGTCCCACGCCCAGAGAGCGAGGACACCGACGGCGCCCGCCACGAAGAAGGCGGGGTCGAGGAAGAGGAGGCCGCCGAGCGCGACGGCGACGACGGCGGCCCACGGCACCTGGAAGTCGGTGACGCTCACCTGCTCGCCTCCGGAGACGGGCGGGAGCACGGCGATCTCGTCGCCGGAGGCCACCGGTGTGGCCTCGTCCGCAGGGTCGCCGTTGACCCACACCCGCGAGGCAGCCAGTCCGGCCTCGAACTCCGGACCGAACGCGTGGGTCGCGGATTCGAGGACGGCGCCGACCGTCCCGCCGTCGATCTCCACGGCGGCGGTCCCGGCGGCTTCCCTCAGGTGTGCGAACAGACGAAGACGTGGCATGTCGGTCGGAGAGCCTACTGCCGGACCGAGAGCCGACCCGGATCACCGATAGGGTTCCGCCATGCCAACCACCGAGATCATCGAAACGGTCGACGAGTTGATGCCCCGCCTGCGGGCCACGCTCGAGGACCTCGTCCGCATCCCCGGCGTCTCCGCCACCTCCCCCGACGAGGTCCGCCGGTCGGCCGAGGCGGTCATGGAGTTGTTCAAGTCGGCGGGCGTGACCGGCACCCGCCTGCTCGAGGTGGATGGCGCCCACCCGGCCTTCTACGGCGAGATCCGGGGACCCGAAGGTGCCCCGACCGTGCTCCTCTATGCACACCACGACGTCCAGCCCCCCGGCCCCGGGTGGGAGCGCGACCCGTTCGAGCCCTGGGAGGAGAACGGTCGGCTCTTTGGTCGAGGCGTTGGCGATGACAAGTCCGGCGTGGTCATGCACCTCGCCTCGGCGCTCGTCCACGGAGCCGCACCGCCCGTCACCCTCAAGTTCTTCATCGAGGGAGAGGAGGAGATCGGCTCCCCCTTCCTGCCGAAGTTCCTCGAGACCTACGGCGACCTGCTCGCCGCCGACGTCATCGTGATCGGCGACTCCGGGAACTGGCGGGTCGGCGCGCCATCGTTCACGACCTCGCTGCGCGGACTCGTCGATTGCACCGTCGAGGTGCGTACCCATGGTCACGCCGTCCACTCCGGCCTGTTCGGCGGAGTCGTGCCGGATGCCATCTCGGCGCTCAGCCGGGTCCTGGCGACCCTGCACGATGAGGATGGGTCCGTCGCCGTCGAAGGTCTCGTCAGACGGGATGCCGATCCGCTCGACCTCACCGAGGACGAGATACGGGACCAGGTGGATGCCGTCGACGGGCTCCGGTTCATCGGGACGGGATCGCTCACCTCCCGTTTGTGGCACCAGCCGGCGATCGCCGTGCTCGGCATCGACGCCCCTGCGGTCGGTGAGGCCGCCAATGCCCTGATTCCCGTCGCCCGGGCCAAGGTCTCGATGCGCTTGGCCCCCGGGCAGGAACCCGCCGCTGCGCAGGCGGCGCTGGAGGCCCACCTGGTCGCCGCCGCCCCGTGGGGCGCGCAGGTGTCGGTGCTCGATGGAGCGAGCGGCGAGTCATTCGCCCTCGACACCGGCGGGACCGCCTACGCCGCCTGGACCGAGGGGTTCAGGAAGGCGTGGGGCGTCGACCCCGTCGAGACCGGCGTCGGTGGCTCGATCCCGTTCGTGGCGTCGTTCAACGAGGCCATGCCCGACTCGCCGATTCTGCTGACCGGGGTCATCGACCCGACCGGGAACGCCCACGGACCGAACGAGAGCGTCGACCTGGCCGAGCTCCGCAACGCCTGCGTCGCCCAAGCCATAGCCCTCAGCCTCCTCTGAACCCAGGGTTCGCGCCTACCGCCTCGAGGCGTTCTGGGGGCTCCCAGCCACCGGCTCGGTAGGTGGAGGCCCTTGGTTCAGAACAGGCGCGGCACCGAGCTCTCGAGACCTCGCAGGTCGTCGTAGTCCACCTCGACCGTGCCCATGCCTCGCGACTCGGCGAGGACCTTCGCTTGGGGCGTGATGGACTGGGCCACGAAGATGCCTCGCACGGGTGCCAGGCGAGCGTCGTTCCCGAGGCGCTCGATGTAGCGCGTGAGCTGTTCCACGCCGTCGATCTCGCCACGCCGCTTGATCTCGACCGCCACGACCTGCCCATCGGTGGCGCGACAGAGAAGGTCCACCGGGCCGATGTCGGTCATGTACTCACGACGGATCAGCGCCAGCCCGTCCTCGATCACCTCGGGCCGCTCGGCGAGGAGTTCCTGGAGATGGGCCTCCACGCCGTCCTTCTGGAGACCCGGGTCGATCCCGAGGTCGTGGTCGACGTCGGCCAGGACCTCCTCGATGTCTATCTCGAGCCGTTCACCCTTCTTGTTGGTGACGATCCACTTGTCGTCCGCCTCTTCCAGGTGGTTTGGAGCGTTCATCCAGTTGAGCGGCTTGTAGGCACCGCCGTCGGCATGAATCGCGACACAGCCGTCCGCCTTCACCATCAGCAGGCGAACCGCCGGCGGCAGGTACGCGGTCAGCCGTCCTTCGTACGTGACTGAGCAGCGGGCAACGACGAGTCGCATGGGCGCCGCAGCCTACGACCGACCGAGGGCTGTGACCTACCGCTGCGGTAGGTGGGGGCCCTCAGAATGCGAATGGCCGGTCGGCACGAACCCTGGGTTGGGTCAGGTCAGGCCGGGGAAGTCGTGTTGGCGGAGGGCTTCGTAGACGGTGACCGACACGGCATTGGCAAGGTTCAGGCTGCGACTTCCCGGCTGCATCGGAATCCGCACCCGGCCGCCGAGATCGTCGCGGCCCAGCACGTCGTCGGGGAGTCCGGAGGATTCGGGCCCGAACAGCAGGACGTCGTCGGTGCCGTATGACACCTCGGCGTAGCCGACGCTCCCATCGCGGGTCAGCGCCCAGACCCTCCCCGATGCCTCCGCCAGGGCGGCGTCCAAGCCGGCGTGGACGGCGACATCGGCCCATTCCCGGTAGTCGAGACCCGCCCGGCGAAGCCTCGGCTCGTCCAACTCGAACCCCATCGGTTCGACCAGGTGCAAGCGAACACCGGTGTTGGCGGCGAGCCGCATGATCGAACCGGTGTTGCCGGCGATCTCGGGTTGGTGGAGGACGATGTGCACGTGCCGGATCGTAGGGAGCCGGTCACCCAGGGCGCGGCCAGACCTACTCTGGTCCGCTCGCTTCTGAACGGATTCCCATGACAGCCGCACGCACGCTCGACGCGGTCAAGATCTACGGCGAAGGGGAGAACGCCGTCCGCGCCCTCGACGGCGTCTCCATCGAGATCGCCAACGGCGAGTACACGGCGATCATGGGTCCGTCGGGCTCGGGCAAGTCGACGCTCATGCACTGCATGGCCGGTCTCGACACGCTCACCGAGGGTGAGACCTGGATCGGTGACACACCGCTCTCGGAGCTCAACGACAAAGAGCTCACGCGATTGCGTCGGGACCAGATCGGTTTCGTCTTCCAGGCGTTCAACCTGATCCCGACCCTCACGGGCGCCGAGAACATCGTGCTGCCCACCCGCATCGCCGGTGGGGATGTCGACACGGAGTGGATGGAGCAGGTGACGGGCATCCTCCGCCTCGAGGACCGCCTCGACCACCGACCGACCGAGCTGTCGGGTGGCCAGCAGCAGCGGGTGGCCGCCGCCCGCGCCCTGGTCTCTCGCCCGAAGATCATCTTCGGGGACGAGCCGTCGGGCAACCTCGACTCCAAGTCGGCCGCCGAGCTCCTGGGGTTCCTCCGGCGAGCCGTCGACGAGTTCGGCCAGACCATCGTCATGGTGACCCACGATCCGGGCGCTGCCTCCTACGCCGACCGGGTCGTGTTCCTCCGGGACGGGCGCATCGTGGACGAGCTGCCCGACCCGACGGCCGAGTCGGTGCTCGACCGGCTCAAGTCGTTCGACGCCTGATGTACAAGATCTCCCTCAGGAACCTCTGGGAGCACAAGCTCCGAACGCTCCTCCTCGGCGGGGCGATCGTCGTCGGCGTCGCGTTCGTCGTCGCCTCGTTCATCCTCACCGACTCCATCGCCGAAGCGTTCGACGACGTCTTCGCCGAGGCATTCGCCGACATCGACATCCAGGTTGCGGGAGAGATCTCCGGCGGTCCCGGCGGCATCGACATCCCGCTCATCGACGGCGACCTCGCCGTCGACATCGAGGC
>JAHEFX010000139.1 GCA_024639975.1 bacterium | reverse complement strand
CGAAGTGGACGAAACCGTCTTCTCGGCGCACGATCCCGGGGACCGCGACCGCCGCCCCAACGAGGCGTTCGCCTGCCTCTTCCGCGAGGGGCGCTGCCAGACGGCCGAGGGCGTTGATGGTCCGGCGAGCAGTGATGCCCCCCCAATCGCCCATCAGTTCCACCCGCGACAGCACCGACCCCCCGGGACCGACCAGTGCGGCCGAGAGCGTGTCGAGTGACACCTCCATGGCGAGGACGGGTGCTGCGGAGGGGATCGGCGAGACGATCGGGGAGGGCCTGCCCGGCCCCTTCTGGCCGGTCGAGACGGTCTCCTCCACCAGACCGGCCGATGCCAGTTCCGCGATGAGGCGCCCGATCGTCGATCGGTTCAGGCCGGTCCGGGTCGTCAGCTCAGAACGCGCCGTCGGTCCTGCGAGGTGCAGGATCTCCAAGACGGCCCCGAGGTTGTGGTGGCGGAGCTCGTCGGACCCCAGTCCCCGGGTCCTTCGGCCATCGGATTCCGTCGTCGGTCGGTCGCCCATCAGGAGGACGATATCCCTCCGACCAGAAGCATCCCAACCAATATGTTGGATTCTGCAACGAATCGACTTGGAACCGGCAACGGCCTGGGATAGTCTTTCCGTGTCCGGTCTTTCCGGACACTGAGAACCAATCGGAGGAGAGTCAATGTCGATTCGTCGACTCATTGCCCTGCTTGCCGTCTTTGCCATGGTCCTCGCCGCTTGTGGTGGCGATGACGAAGGCGACAGTGGCGACAGTGGCGACAATGGCGACGGTGGTGAGGGACTCATCATCGGCGTCTCGTGGAACAACTACCAGGAAGAGCGCTGGGCCAAGTGGGATGAGCCCGCCATCAAGGCCGCCATCGAGGACGCCGGCCACACCTACATCAGCACCGATGCCGGTTCGTCTGCCGAGCAGCAGACCGCCGACGTGGAGAACCTGATCAGCCAGGGTGCCGACGCCTTGATCATCCTCGCCCAGGACGGCGAGTCCATTCGGAGTGCGGTTGCAGCCGCAGTCGAAGAGGGCATCCCGGTCGTTGCCTATGACCGGCTGATCGAGGACGAGGGCGCGTATTACATCACCTTCGACAACGTCGAGGTGGGTCGTATGCAGGCCCGTGCGATCTTCGAGGCAGTGCCTGCCGGCAACTACGTGTTCATCAAGGGTGACCCCGGCGACGCCAACGCGGACTTCCTCCACGGTGGCCAGCTGGAGATCCTCCAGGACGCCATCGATTCCGGTGACATCGTGAACGTCGGTGAGCAGTACACCGACGGCTGGAAGCCCGAGAATGCCCAGACCAACATGGAGCAGATCCTCACCGAGATCGACAACGAGGTCGACGCAGTCGTCGCCTCGAACGACGGTACGGCCGGCGGCGTGATCGCCGCTCTCGAGGCCCAGGGCCTCGCCGGCTCCGTGCCCGTCTCCGGTCAGGACGCCGACCTCGCCGCCCTGAACCGGGTGGCGCTCGGGACCCAGACCGTGTCCGTCTGGAAGGACGCACGGGAACTCGGCAAGGCTGCCGGTGAAGCCGCCGTCGCCATGGCCGAGGGGACCGCGATGGCGGACCTGCCGAACACCATCGAGTTCGAGACTCCGCTTGGGAACACCATGCAGACGATCCTGCTGGAGCCGATTCCGATCACCCAGGACAACCTGAACCTGGTCGTGGACGCTGGCTGGATCAGCACCGACGAGCTCTGCCAGGGCGTGGAGGCCGGCGCGGTCGACGTCTGCTCGTAAGCAACTGAACCGATAGCGAAGGCTGCGCCCGCCCCCGAGGGCGGGCGCAGCCACGCTTCGGATCGTCTACCTAGGCTGCCCATCGTGAGCACTACCTCCGAAGAGGCCAAGCAGGAGCGCCGCTCCTCTTCCAAGCTGCTTCAGTCGCTGGATATCGACACCCGTCTACTCGGGATGCTCGGCCTCCTCGTCGTCATCTGGATCCTGTTCCACATCCTGAGTGGCGGCACGTTCCTGACACCGAGGAACCTGTGGAACCTGTCCGTGCAGACCGCGTCCGTGGCGGTCATGGCGACCGGCATGGTCCTGGTCATCGTGACGAGGAACATCGACCTCTCGGTCGGGGCGATCGTCGGGGTCGTCGGGATGCTCATCGCCATCGCCCAGACCGGCTGGCTCGCCGACTGGCTGGGACTCGGCCACCCCGCCATCTGGATCCTCGCCGTGGCGCTGGCCCTCGTCGCCGGCACGTTCGTCGGCTGGATCCAGGGCCTCATCATCGCCTATGTCGGGGTCCCATCCTTCATCGTCACGTTGGGCGGACTCCTGGTGTGGCGAGGCATTGCCTGGTGGTTCAACGGCGGGCAGACCGTTGCCCCGCTCGACCCCACCTTCCAGCTGCTCGGCGGCGGTAGCCGGGGTTCGATCGGAGCCGGTTGGAGCTGGTTCATCGCGGCCTTGGCCGTGATCGGCATCAGCTTCTCGCTCGTGAACAGCCGGCGTCAGCGACGGCGATTCGGTTTCAAGCTCCGACCCCTGTGGGCGGATACCGCCATTGGGGCCGTCGGCACGGCGGTCGTACTCGGCGGGGTCTTCTTCCTGAACCGCTACTACCTGCCCGTATCGGTCGCGATGGAGGTGGCCGAGGAGAAGGGCCTCGAATGGCCGCCGGAAGGGCTGGAGATCTCGCGGGGGATCGCCATTCCTGTCCTCATCCTCATCGGCGTCACCCTCCTCATGGGCTTCATCGCCACCCGTCGCCGTTTCGGCCGCTACGTCTTCGCCCTCGGCGGCAACCCCGACGCCGCCGAGCTGGGCGGCATCAACACCAAACGCACCCTCGTGAAGGTTTTCGCCCTGATGGGGCTCCTGGCCGGGGTGTCGGCCGTCATCGGGACGGCCCGTCTGAACGCGGGCGTCACCTCGCTCGGCACCCTTCAGGAGCTCTACGTGATCGCTGCAGCCGTCATCGGCGGCACCTCGCTGGCCGGCGGCGTCGGCACGATCCCCGGTGCCGTCCTCGGCGCACTGGTCATGCAGTCCCTGCAGTCCGGCATGGTGCTGCTGGGCGTCGATGCTCCTCTCCAGGACATCGTCGTCGGTGTCGTCCTCGTTGCGGCAGTGGCCGTCGACAGCTACTACCGGAGGAGGGCTGAGACATGAGCGACGAACGCGGCACCCCCCTCGTCGAGATGAACCACATGAATGTCTCCTTCGGCGGCGTGCATGCCGTCGAAGATGTCTCCGTGGACCTCTACCCGGGCGAGGTGGTGGCCATCGTCGGCGGCAACGGGGCAGGGAAGACGACCCTCATCCGCTGTCTCTCCGGAGCCCATCCCGGGGAATCGGGCGAGATCAAGATCAACGGGCAGGCCGTGGCCATCACCAATCCGATCGAGGCGATGGGGTTCGGCGTGGAGACGATCTACCAGACGCTCGCGCTGGCGGACAACATCGACGCGCCCTCGAACATGTTCCTCGGGCGCGAATTGATGACTCGGTGGGGCACACTCGACGACAAGGCGATGGAGCAGGCTACCCGTGAGGTGATGGGCCGGCTCAACCCGCGATTCCTGAACTTCAGGGTGCCCGTGAAGTCACTCTCGGGTGGCCAACGACAGTCCGTCGCCATTGCCAGGGCGGTGCACTTCAACGCCAAGATCCTCATCATGGACGAGCCCACCGCTGCCTTGGGTCCGGCCGAGACCGAGCAGGTGCGGGAGCTCATTCGCCAGCTGAAGGCGGAGGGAATAGGGATCTTCCTGATATCCCACGACATCCACGACGTGTTCGACATGGCCGATCGCATCAGCGTGATGGCCCAAGGGAAGCTCGTCGGGACCGTCATCAAGGACGAGGTCACCAAGGACGATGTCCTCACCATGATCATCGCCGGCCGCATGCCGGGCGAGGTCGACGGGGACCTCGACCTCCACTAGGTACAGTCGCACCCGTGCGACTTGGCATCGTCATCTTCCCGACCGACATGACGCTCGACCCGGTCGCGCTGGGCAAGGCGGTTGAGGATCGGGGATTCGAGTCCCTTTGGTTCCCCGAGCACTCCCACATCCCGATCGACCGTCGGTCGCCCTGGGGTGGTGTCGACGGGCGGCCACCGCTTCCTGAGAAGTACTGGCGGACCTACGACGGGTACGTCGCCCTGTCGGCGATCGCCGCCTCGACCACGACCCTGCGGGTCGGCACCGCCATCACCCTCGTTGCCCAACGTGACCCGGTGTGGCTTG
>JAHEFX010000052.1 GCA_024639975.1 bacterium | reverse complement strand
GTCGTGTCCCAGCGATCTGACTGAAGTGTTCCTGTTTGGCCCCTTTGGGTCTGTTGGAAGCCAACCTGTCGGAGCGACAGGCCGGGTCGCCGTAGGCTGCCCTCCATGCGTGTCTGGGGCATCGTCGTGGCCGGTGGATCGGGTTCTCGATTCGGTGGTCCCAAGCACGTCGCCGAGTTGAACGGGATCCCCCTCTGGAAACTTGCCGCCGACACCCTCGCGGCCGCCGGCGTCGAGGGCGTCACCGTGGTGGGCGATGTCCCCGATGGAGTCCCGGGAGGCGAGCGCCGACAGGACTCCGTGCGGGCCGGGATCGAAGCATCGCCCGACGACGTCGACGCGTTGCTCGTCCACGACGCGGCCCGGGCGTTGGCTTCGCCGGGTCTCGCCTCGAAGGTCATCGAGCGCCTCTCGGTGGGCGACGTGGACGGGGTGATCCCCGTCGTGCCCGTGCGTGACACCCTGAAGCGGATCGGCGATGACCGGGTCGTCGAAACCGTCGATCGCGCCGCCCTCGGTGCCGTGCAGACACCGCAGGGCTTCCTGCGGGATGCGCTGGTCGCTGCCCATGATGATCTCGACACCGACGTCACCGACGACGCACAGGCGCTGGAGCTCGCCGGCATGTCCGTCGCCGTCGTCGCCGGCGAGCCGACCAATCTCAAGGTGACCTACCCCGAGGACCTGGCCGTCGCCGTCGCCCTGCTCGGAGCATCCCGATGAGGGTCGGCCAAGGCATCGATTCCCATCGGTTCGGAGGTGACGGGCCGTTGGTGTTGGGTGGCGTGGTCGTCGACGAGATCCGTGGCGTGGAAGCGACCAGCGATGGAGACGTGCTCACCCACGCCGTGATCGACGCGCTGCTGGGAGCAGCCGGCATCGGCGACCTCGGGGCCCACTACCCGTCTTCCGACGAGCGATGGCATGGCGCTCGTTCGCTCGACCTGCTCGCCGACACGGTGGAGAAGCTGCGCCGTGCCGGGTGGGTGCCGTCCAACGTCGATGCGACCGTGGTCGCCCAGTCGGTGCGGATCTCGCCCCACCGGGAGCGGATGCGAGAAATGCTCGCCGGCCCACTCGGGGTCGACGTCTCGGCCGTGTCCGTCAAGGCCACGACGACGGACCGACTCGGCTTCACCGGCCGCGACGAGGGCCTCGCCGCCATCGCAGTGGCAGCGATCTCACCCGCCTGAGGCGATACCCTCGCGCCGCAATGCAGATCCATTCGACCCTGTCACGAACAACCGAGCCACTCGAACCCCGAGACCCGGGGAAGGTCGGGATCTACGTCTGCGGTCCCACCGTGCAGGCCGTTCCCCACCTCGGCCACGGCCGAGCGTTCGTGGTATTCGACCTTCTCCGGCGCCATCTCGAATGGGCCGGCTACGACGTCACGTTCGTTCGGAACATCACCGATATCGACGACAAGATCATCAACGCCGCCAACGAGCGGGGTGTCACGGTCGAACAGCACGCCGACGAGATGATCGCCGTCTTCGCCGAGTCGATGGCGGGAATCAACGTCCTTCCGCCGGACGTCGAGCCGAAGGCGACCGAGCACATCCCACAGATGCTCGAGCTGATCGAGGCGCTCGTCGAACGGGGGCACGCCTATGCCGCAGATGGCGATGTCTACTTCGCGGTCCGTAGCCATCCCGACTACGGGAAGCTGTCGGGTCGGGACATCGACGAACTGTTGTCCGGGGCGCGTGTCGAGCCCGGTGAGGTGAAGCGCGACCCGCTGGATTTCGCCCTGTGGAAGGGGGCCAAGGCCGGCGAGCCCGCTTGGGAGTCCCCCTGGGGCCCGGGTCGCCCGGGATGGCACATCGAGTGCTCGGCCATGGCCCGCCACTATCTCGGCGATCGTTTCGACATCCACGGCGGGGGTTCCGACCTGGTATTCCCGCACCACGAGAACGAGATCGCCCAGGCCGAGGCCGCCACCGGTGTCCCGTTCGCCCGGCATTGGATGCACAACGGGATGCTCAACCTCGGTGGGGAGAAGATGGCCAAGTCGACGGGTCATGTCATCGACCTCGTCGAGGCGTCCCGTGACTATCCGGCGGCGGCGCTCAGGCTCTTCTACCTGCGAGCCCACTACCGGTCGCCGCTGGAGTACTCGCTCGGGCTGTTGGACGAGGCGGTGGCCGCCTGGGATCGCCTCCGTTCGTTCCGTCGGAAGGTCGGAGAGGTCGATGCGCCGGACCAGGAGTACCTGGCTCGGTTCGCGGCGGCCCTGGACGACGACCTGGCGAGCCAGGAGGCGATAGCCGTTCTGTTCGACCTCGTCCGGGAGGGGAACCGTCTGATCGACGCCGGGGAGTCAGCGGCCGCAATGGCCGGCGCCTATGACGTGATGGTCGGGGTACTCGGGCTCACCGAGGAGAAGGCCACGGCGATCCCCGACGGACTGGCCCCGCTGCTGGCGTCCCAGGGCATCGGTGCCGACGACCTGGATTCGGCGATGGCTGCACTCATCGAGGTCCGGGCCGACGCACGATCCGCCAAGGATTGGGCAACGGCAGACGCCATCCGCGACGGCCTCGCCACCGCCGGTATCACGATCGAGGACACGGCCGATGGCGCCCGCTGGTATCGGGCATAGGGTCGAGGGCCTCCACGCCGTCACCGCGGCCATCGCCGCCGGACGGGTGCGCACGCTCCACGCCGAGGCCCGCCGAACCGGCGTCTCGGAGGTGGTTGCCGCCGCCAGGGCCGCAGGGGTGGAGGTCAGGGAATCGGACGATGTGCGGGACAGGGCCGAGACAACGGCACCGCAGGGCGTCGTGGCCGACTGCCGTGCCATCCCATTGGCCACGGTGGACGACCTCGCCGCCGCGGCCAGACCGGCGCTGCTGGTGCTCGACCACGTCCAGGACCCACAGAATCTCGGCGCCATCGCTCGCTCCGCCCTTGCGGCGGGGATGACCGGGCTGGTCGTCTCGTCCGATCGTGCCGCCCCATTCAGTGCCGCGGCCTTCAAGGCCGCCGTCGGCGCCCTGGAACGACTCCCGATCGCTGGCGTCCGATCCGTGGCCGATGGTCTGAAGCGACTCGCCAAGAGCGGCATCTGGACCGTCGGGCTTGACGCCGACGGGGACCAGGAGCTCTTCGGCCTCGGACTCCTCACCGAGCCGGTCGCCGTGGTGGTCGGGGCCGAAGGGGCCGGTCTGGGGCGGTTGGTGCGGGACCGGTGCGACGTCGTGGCGTCGATCCCGATGGCCGGGCCGACCGAGAGCCTGAACGCGTCGGTCGCTGCCGCGCTCGCCTCGTTCGAGGTGGCCCGGGTCCGCTCCTCGGGCTGAGCCGGTGTTGGCGGCTCCCCGTCCTACAATGGCCCCGTTCCCCAACTCCACAGGAGTTCCCTTGGCGAAGCAGGAAGACGTCATCCGCGTGCAGGGTGTCGTGCGGGAAAACCTCCCGAACGCCACCTTCCGGGTCGAAGTCGACGGTGGGCTCGAAGTGCTCGCCCGTGCGGCCGGGAAGATGCGACGTGGACGTCCCATTCGCATCCTCCCCGGCGACCGGGTCGATCTCGAGCTGAGTGCCTACGACCCGACCCGCGGCCGCATCGTCTGGCGCTACAAGTAGCCACAACCGATCCCAGGTAGCCTCCCCGGCGGGAGGTACTCATGGAAACACTCGCGCTCTGGTTGCACATCGTGGCTGCGTCGGCGTGGCTCGGCGGCAACCTCATGTCGTTGCTGGTGCCCGGCCTGCTGGCACCGGGTGGACCCCCGGTCATGCTGGCGCTCGGTCGAGCCAACCTCGTCCTGAGCCGGCTGTTCTTCATCCCGGCGGCGTTGCTGACGCTCGTGACGGGGATCTGGCTCGTGGTCCTGGTGGACTACGGCTGGGGCGACACGTTCGTGACCGTCGGGTTCACGGCGGTCCTCGTCATTGCCTTCGGTTCCATGGGGGTCCTGGTACCGACCGGCCGCAAGATGGTGGCCGCCATGGAGGCCGGTGACGGCGCCACCGCCCAGGCCCTCGCGCCCCGCCAGCGGTATGTCTCGACGATCAACGCGCTCGTGCTCCTGGTGACCGTCTACGCGATGGTCGCCCGCTGGGGCGCCTGACGCTTGCGCCTCGGCGCCGTCGTCCCCTACTGGCTCGAACGTCCCGCCGACGAAGGCCTCCGCGTGGTCGAGGCGGCGGAGGCGGCAGGGCTCGAGGAAGTGTGGGTGGGCGAGATGCTCTCGTTCGATGCGCTGGCGCTTGCCGGGGCAGCAGCGGTGGCCACGGAACGGATCCCCATCGTCGTCGGACCGCTCCCGGTCACCGTCCGAACCCCGGTAGGCATCGCGATGGGCGTGGCTTCGCTCCAACAACTGGCTGGGGCAGAACGAGTCGGACTGGCCCTCGGTTCCTCCACCCGGCCGGTGGCGGCGGGATGGCACGGTCGGGACTGGGACCGCCTGCCCGGCCGTATGGAGGTTGCGGTGCGAACGATCCGGTCGGTTCTCGCCGGGGAGCGCACGGAGGAGATCGGTCCGCCGGCCAGCCATGGCTTCCGGCTCGGCATGCCGGCGTCGGTCCCGGAGATCTCCATCGCGGCGTTCGGTCCCAGGATGCGTGCGACCGCATCAGCGGTCGGGGATCGTCTCGTCCTCAACATCGTCACACCCGGACTCGTCGCCGAACTCGTGGACGAGGCCGGCGGAACCCCGGTCACCGTCTGGGTCGTCGGTGGTCTCGAGCCGACGATGGAAGCGATGGCTGCGGTCAAGCGACAGCTTGCCCTCTATGTCGCGGCACCCGGCTACGGCGAGATGCTCGAGGAGGCAGGCTTCGGGTCCCTGGTCGACGCCGCCCGGGATGGGCTCCCGACAGGAGCCGTGGCCGAGCGGATGCCCGATGCCCTGGTCGAATCGGTCGGGGCCGTCGGCTCGCTTGCCGACGTGGAAGCAGCATTGGATCGCTTCGAGTCCGCGGGTGCCGACGCCGTCGCCTTGGTCCCCATGACCTGGGACGACCCTGCCGGCGCCCGGATCATGGAGGGCGTTGCCCGACGGGCGCCATAGCCTCAGCGACATGACTGCCGTATTCGACTTCGCCGATCGACTCACCGACGAATGGTTCGCCCTCTCGCCCGTTGGGGCGACCCTGGCCGGTGAGCCGGCCGCAGGCTGGGACGACTGGTCGCCGGCCGGGCGCGCCCACGCCGCTGGTCTGGCCGCCGAGCGGCTCGACGAGCTCGGTGGGCTGCCGCTCGAGTCGCGCTGGGATGAGCTCGCCGTCGCCGTCATGGAGGATGAGCTGTCCCTGGTCGTCGAGCTGTTCGAGGCACGAGCCCACCTCCGCGACCTGAACTCGATCTGGTCCCCGGTCCAGATGCTCCGGGACATCTACGACTACATGGACCTGGGCTCAGAGGAAGGCTGGCACCGGGCCATCGACAGGCTTCGGACGACACCCGAGGCCGTCGACGGCTATCGGAACAGCCTCGAGAGCGGCATCGAACAAGGTGTCATGGCGGCCCGACGCCAAGCGCATGCTGCGTCCAAGGAGCTTCGGACCCATGTCGACGAATCAGGATTCTTCGGCATGCTGGCTGCTCGCGCAGTCGAGGCCGGTTTCCCCAACCTCGTTGGTGAAGTCGCCTCGGCCGTCGTCGTGGCGGTCGAGAGCTTGGGCGGGCTCGCCGAGTGGTTGGAGTCCGAGTACGCGCCGGCCGCCCCGGTCCCCGATGCGGTCGGGATCGATGAATACCGACTCAACGTCCGCCGATACCTCCGCACTTCGGGTCTCGATCTTGTCGGCACCTACGAGTGGGGTTGGTCGGAGGTCCACCGGCTCTGGGAGCGCATGGGGGAGGTCGCGGGTCAGATCACCGACGGTGGCGACATCGCCGAGGCGTTTCGGGTCCTCAAGACCGACCCTGATCGGGCGGCCCATGGCACGGAGGCATTTGCCGATTTCATCTCGAAGCGTCTGGACGATGCCCAGCGACGTCTCGCCGGGTCCCACTTCGAGATCCCCGAGCCACTGGAACGACTCGACGTGGTCGTCGCACCGCCCGGCGGATCCCTGGGCGCGGAGTACCGAAGTCCCTCCGACGACTTCTCGCGTGCCGGGGCGGTCGTCTACCACCCGGGCCACAAGACCGTCTTCCCCCTCTACGACGAGGTCTCGACGGCCTACCACGAGGGATTCCCCGGTCATCACCTCCAATCCGCCATGCAGGTGTACCTGGGCGACGACCTCTCCCGCTTCCATCGGTTGGTCGTTTGGTCGTCGGGATACGGCGAGGGTTGGGCGCTCTATGCCGAGCACCTGATGGGGGAGCTGGGGTTCTACGACAAGGCGGACTACGAGCTCGGCCTGCTCGCCAACCAGATGCTGCGGGCCTGTCGTGTCGTCATCGACATCGGGAGCCATCTCGGGTTGGATGTCCCGGCGAACGACTTCGGCATCGACCGTTGGGAGTTCGACCAGTCGGTGAAGATGCTCGAGGAGGTCGCTTTCCTCGAATCGGACTATGCGAGGTCGGAGGTCACCCGCTACTTGGGTTGGCCCGCCCAAGCCATCTCATACAAGGTTGGGGAGAAGACGATCCTCGATCTCCGCGACGAGGCGAGAGCGCAGGACTGGTACACCGACCGGGAGTTCCATCGCCGCGTCGTCGGGCACGGATCGGTCGGTCTGGACCTGCTGCGCGACCTCGTTCTCGACTGACCTCCGGGACCGAGGAGTCCATCGTCGATCGCTAGCTACAGGCCTTCCGGAGGCTGTAGTACGGGTTCACCGGGGTGCCCCGACCATGGGGATGGATCTCCATGTGGGTGTGGTGCGGCGTCGTGATGGCGTTGCCGGTGTTGCCGACGTAGGCGATGACGTCACCCTTGTTCACGCGACCCGTCTTGGCGAAGGCGCTCATGTGGGTGCCGAAGTACCAGACGCCGTCATCGCCGAGCAGTTCTACCTGCAGGCCGGCGAGGCTGCCCGTCCTCGTGGTGACCACGCCGCTGACCGGGGCGAGGAACGGGGTGCCTTCGGGAGTGAACAGGTCGGTTCCCTCGTGGAGTCGGCCGCCGGAGCGGGGAGCCCCCCACGTGTCCACGAACGAGCTTCCGGGCAGCGGGCAGGCCCAGCCATCACCGAGTGGGATGACGAGGTGCTGGCCGATCGAGAGCACATTGGCGTTGGTGAGGGAGTTGGCATCGACGATGGCTGAGATGCCGACCCCGAAGGCGGATCCGATCTTGGCGAGCGTGTCGCCGGACTTCACCGTGTAGGTCTCCACCGAGGGGATACCGGCCCCATCTGCGATCCAGACCTCGTCGGAGAGACTGGGGGTGCTGGGGGTCGATGACCCGCCGTTCACGGCGAGCTTCTGGCCGGGCCAGATCACGTTCGGGTTGTCGATCCCGTTGGCCGAGGCCAACGAGGCGCTCGAGATGCCGAACTTCGCGGCGATCTTGCCGAGCGTGTCGCCGGATTGGACGACGTACGTCGTCGAGCCGGCAACGACGGTTCCTCCCGACCCGGATGACGAACCCGAACCCGATGACGAGGAGCCGGAGGGGGTCCCCCCGGGGATGACGAGCTTTTGGCCGATGCGGATGAGGTTGGCGTTCGTCAATCCGTTCGCCTCGATGATCGACGAAAGCGACACCTTGTGCGCGGAGGCGATCTCATACAGCGTGTCGCCGGACCGCACCGTGTAGACCGCGTCGGAGCCGCCGGCCCCTGACGTGTCCGTTCCGCCTGAAGACGAGGCGGTACCGGGGATGACCAGTACCTGGCCGATGCGGATGAGGTTCGGGTTGGTGATCTCGTTGGCGTCGATCAGGGCTCGCGTGCTGATGCCGTTGTCGACCGCGATCTCACCGAGGGTGTCACCGGGCTTCACCGTGTAGTCGAAGGAGGCCGCCGCGAGCGCGACGAGGACGAGCGCCACGACGATGAAGCGTCTCGGGTTGGGCATGCGGCGGCCTCCTGACGGCCCCCGGGGCACTCCTACCCGCCGACAAGCAGGTAGGAAAGCGAATCAACGCGATGAGGTCAAGCCCGTGCGTCCATCGGTGGCCGCTCGCAGCTGCCCGCAGGCGCCGTCGATGCTCTGGCCACGGATGGTGCGCACGGTTGCGTTCGCGCCCAGCGCGAGCAGCCGATCCCGGAATGCCTCGACACGATCGTCGCTCGACGGTCGGTCCTCGGTCAGGGGCGTCGGGTTCATGGGAATGAGGTTGATGTGGGCGTCCAGGCGACGCGCGACGGGTGCCAGGAGGTCTGCTTGCTCATCGGTGTCGTTGACCCCGTCCATCAGCGTCCATTCGATCGAGACGCGCCGCCCCGTCGTGTCGAAGAAGTACTGGGCCGCCTCCTCGACCTCTTCGAGTGGATGGCGGTCGTTGAGCGGTATGAGGCTCGAGCGAAGTGTGTCCTCGGCGGCGTGGAGGCTCACGGCCAATCCCACCTGCCAGGGCTCGTCGGCGAGCCTCCGCATGCCGGGGACGACGCCGACCGTGGATACGGTGATGCGGCGTGCCCCCATCCCCTTCACCTCGATGAGGCGGCGCAGCGACTCGCGGACCTGCCGGTAGTTGGCGAGCGGTTCGCCCATCCCCATGTAGACGATGTTCGTGACGTGGTCCGGGCTGTTCCGCATCGGCTGGTTGCGCAGTGATGCTTCGGCCCACTGGACCTGGGCGACGATCTCGCCCGCAAGCAGGTTCCGCTCGAAGCCGAACTGCCCGGTCGCACAGAAGGTGCAACCGAGGGCGCACCCGGCCTGGGACGAGATACACAGGGTCGTACGGGTCCGGTACCCCATGAGGACGGCTTCGATGGCGGGACCATCCGGCATGCGGAAGAGCCACTTGCGGGTTCTGCCCCCGTCGGCCTCCTGCACTTGTTCCACCTCGAACGGCCACAGGTTGTCGTCGAGGCGCTCCCGGAGGGCGACCGGCAGGTTCACCATGCCTTCGGTGGTGGTGACCGGCTTGTCGTACAACCACTCCCGCAGTTGGTCGACCCGGAAGCTGGGTTCGTCGGGGAGCAGTCGCTCCAGCTCCTCGGGGGCGACCAGATAGGGGCCGTCCCGGTCGACCGGGTCGTCGGAGACGATCCGGAGCTCCGTTGGCATCAGGTCCTGGCCGATTCGATCCAGGCACTTGCCCGGGACGCCGACACCCCGGCAGCGGAGGCGACGGCGTCGGGCCCGGCTTCGACCAAGGCAGCAGCGTTCTCGATGCCTGCGGCTGCGAGGCGCTCGGCGTAGACCGGTCCGATGCCTTCGATCGTGGTCAGGGCCACGGGGGGGATCACGTGTTCGGCTGGCGATACACGGAACGACACCGGTCCGTCGTCGATGCGGTGACCGACGCTGACGAGTCGGTCCCGAATGAGCCACAGGACCAGGGCCACCCCTGCAATCGTCAGCAGGAGCCGAAGGAACTTCGCCAATGTCTTCCCCTTCGCTCAGCCCCAGCAGTGGGCGCTGGGGTACCAGTGCTTCCAACCGTCGCGAGCCACCAGGTAGGCAGCGACTCCGACGTTCGCGGTTGGATCGTAGATGTCCGCCCCGGCGAAGCCTGCTTTGGCGGAGCGATCGGACCAGTAGCGGGGGATGTGCTGGAAGAGCCCGGCGGCGCCGGAGGAGGCGTTGGTCGCCGTCGCGTCGCCCCGGGACTCGCACCACATGACGGTGAGGGCCAGGTCGACCTGGCCGGCGGCGAAGTACCCCTCGACCAGCGGGCGCCAGGTCTCGACCGCCGGCGGGTGGACGATCACGGACGGGGTTGTCGTGGTGGTTCCACCTTCACCGAGCGTCGTCGAGGTCGCAGGGGGGGTGCTCGTCGTGGTCGGAGCGACCGTCGTGGTCGGCGCCGCCGTGGTGGTGGGTGCAGCGGTCGTGGTGGGGGCGAGCGTGGTGGTTGGGGCGACGGTCGTCGTGGTCGGGGCAGCGGTGGTGGAATTCACTTCGGGGACGACGGGATCGGCCCAGGTCGACGGCGGCGGTTCGAAGTCGTAGATGGCCGACGGGGCGATCCCGGTCACCTGGGCCCTGGTCATGGGATCGACCGGTGGCAGCTCGACGGTCTCGTCGGGCTGGAACGCGGCAAAGCCCGATACCGCCAAGGCGGCGATGACGAACCACATGACGAGCGCCAGCAGGCGCGTGTTCCTAGGGAATCTCACTCCGGCAGGAGGTGTCGACGGCGGGTCCAGCGCGGACCCGGGATGCCTCCCAACCGGAGAGGTTAGGTTCCCGATCGGACTGGAGACAAGGCGGAACGGCCCCGGAGACGACGATGAAGGTCGATTACTACCTACCGATGGGCACCGGTGTGCGTGGCTCGATCGACCACGCCGAGCGGGCTAGGCGGGTGGGATTCGACGGGTTCTTCACCGCCGAAGCGAGCCAGGACCCGTTCCTACCGATCGCTGCCGCCTCTGCGGTCACCGACGGGTTGGACTACGGCACGGCGATAGCGGTCGCCTTTCCGCGGTCGCCGATGGTCACGGCCATGACTGCCTGGGGCCTCCAGGAGTCGACGGGTGGGCGGTTCCTTCTCGGGCTCGGCACCCAGGTCAAGGGCCACATCAATCGGCGATTCTCGACCGAGTGGGTCTCGCCGGGACCCAGACTCCGCGAGTACATCGAGGCGATGCGCGCCATCTGGACGACCTGGCAGGAAGGGGTGCCGCTCCGCTACCGCGGTGACTTCTACCAGTTCACACTCATGACCCCGTTCTTCGACCCGGGCCCGTTGGAGTACCCGTTCCCGAAGGTCTTCATCTCTGCGGTCGGCCCGTACAACTGCCGACTGGTGGGTGAAGTGTGCAATGGCATCCACGTCCATCCGTTCCACACGGTCGAGTACCTCCGCTCCCACGTGCGACCGCTGGTCGAAGAAGGCGCAACGACTGCCGGCCGGCCGGTCGGCGAGGTCGAGTTCTCCTCCACGGTCATGTGCGTGACGGGGACCGACGACGAGTCGATGACCAAGAGCATGGAGGCAGCCCGCCAGCAGATCTCCTTCTACGCCTCGACGCCGTCGTACCGCGCCGTGCTCGAGAGGGAGGGATGGGAGTTCGGCCCGGAGTTGACGGCGTTGTCGAAGCGCCAGAAGTGGGACGAGATGGTTGGTCTGATCACCGACGAGGTGGTCGGAAAGATCGCAGTCGTCGCGCCGGTCGACCAGTTGGGGGCGGCGCTGCGTTCCCGCTACGACGGACTTCTCGACCGGATCGGGTACTACACGCTCGGCGACGGCATCGAGGGCCTCACGGAAGAGGAACTCGCCGCCGTGGTCGCATCCTCGAAGGGCTGAAGCGGCCCAACGAGGAGCGCCGGCGACGGGGCGGGACCTGGTCCGGGCGGGGTGACCCGATGCAGGTGTTGCGAGCGGTTGGGCCCAGCCCTACTGGCTCGGCTAGCCCATCGGGCCGGAGGGGTCGTCGAACGACTCGGCGAGATGTCCGGTGTCGTTGTAGGCCGCCAGACGGGGTCCCGGGAGGACGGTCGTGATCGAGGCATTGGTAGCGGCTGCGATCGGACCGGCGAACACGTTGCCGCGAACCTCCAGTCCCGAGGCCCAGGCCGCTGCGATGAGCACGGGTCCACCGTGGGTGAAGAGCGCGGTCGTCCGCCCGTCGGCCAGGAGCTCCTGCACGGCGGAAAGCATGCGTGAGCGCACTTCGTCCCAGCGTTCACCGTTGGGGCGGGCCACGTCGACGCCCGACCGGTACTCGGCGAACATCTCCGGCCAGCGCTCCTCGATCTCCGAAGGGACGAGGCCGGTCCAGTCGCCGTTGGACACCTCGCGGACGCGGGTGTCCAACTCGATCTCGATGCCGGACAGGTCTGCGAGCGGTCGAGCCGTCTCGTGGGCCCTCCGGAGGTCCGACGAGACGATCCGCTCCACGCCGAGCCCGGCGAGTCTCGTTGCCGCCCAGAGGGCCTGCTGCTCACCCAACGGGGAGAGGGGCACGTCCATCTGGCCGATGAATCGCCGCTCGGTGTTGCCGACCGCCTCGCCGTGACGGACGATCAGCAGCATCAGCGAGCGGCCGCCGCGCTGACCCGAACCCGGGGATCCGGTGCACCGCTGCGGAGGCCGGACTCATCGACCGTGATGAGCGACACCGGCCCCCACCCGCCGCTGCGGGGAGTGACGATCTCCACGTGGTGGCCACGCCTTCGCAGGCCCTCGGCCACCTCATGGCCGGCTTCTGCCTCGAGGAGGATCGTGCTGGGGACGTCGGGACCGAACTCGCTCGTCGTCCATCGGGGCGCGTTCTGCGCGTCGTCGAGCTCCATCCCGTCGGCCCAGACCCGTCGTGCGACCTGGGTGAGCAGTTGTGGCTGTTGGTGTCCGCCTCTGGTCCCGAGGATCCCGGCCAGTCGATCGCCGTCGGTCCAGATCGTCGGGGCGAGCGTGTGGAGCGGACGCTTGCCGGGGGCAAGGCGGTTCGGGTGTCCTGGTTCGAGGGTGAAGCTGCCACCTCGATTGTGTAGGAGGAAGCCATGCGGTCCGGCGCAGATCGACGTCCCGAGCCCGTGGAAGTTGGACTGGATGAACGAGACCCCCAGTCCGTCGCGGTCGAGGATGGCCAAGTAGGCGGTGCCGCCCACGACGGGCCCTTCTTCGGGCCAGGTGTTGGCTCGGTCATCGTCGATCGTGGCGGCTCGTTGGTCGAGGAGCTTGGCGGCGACGAGCGCCTCAGCCGGCTGTGGGCTGAAGCTGGAGTCGGAGAGGACGCGATCCCGCTCCCACGCCATCGATCGGTAGGCCTCGATCTCACGATGCACCACGACGGCGGGATCGGAGGAAGGATCGAGTCGTTCGAGGATGCCGAGGCTCGCCAACGTGAGGTAGCCCTGGGTGTTGGGTGGGATCGTCCACCCGGTCATGCCGTGGACCCGGAGGCCGAGCGGGTCCACCCACTCCGGCTCGAAGGCCCCGAGGTCCTCGACCCGGATCAGGCCGTCGACGGCCGAGCTGATCGACTCGGCGATCTCGCCCTCGTAGAAGGCCGCTGGGCCCTCGCCGGCGATGCGCCCGAGGGTGGCGCCGAGGCTCGGTCGGGTGACGCGGCTCCCCAGGGCCGGTCCCGTGGCGTCCACGAGCAGCTCGGCGGCGATGGCCGTGTCGGTGAGCTCCGAAGCGCGTCGTGAGAGCGCCCCGCTCAGTTCCTCGGTGGCGACGACTCCGTCGGTCGCGATCCGGATCGCCGGAGCGAGTAGTCGTTCGAGCGGCATCGTTCCCAGTTCGGAGCGCAGTGCCTCCCACCCGGCGACGCACCCCGGGACCGTGACGGAGTGGGGTCCAAAGAGGGGCATGGCCCCATCGGCGTCGAGTAGGGCATCGGCGTCGACCCCACTCCCGGCCGGGCCCGAGGCATTGAGAGCCAGTGGCAGCCGGGTGCCGGGACGATGGACGAGTGCGAAGAGGTCTCCGCCGATCCCACAGGTCTCCGGGGCGACGACTCCCTGAACGGCGTTGGCGGCGATGGCTGCGTCGACGGCATTGCCGCCGGCGGCGAGGATCTCGATCGCCGCCGCGGTCGAATGGTGATGTGGCGTGACGACGATGTCCCCGAAGCCGCGTACGAGGCCGTGCATGCTCTAGCGGCGGAGGTTCGGAATCGTGCGGTTCAGGGCGTCGAGCACGGACCGCACGCAGGCCACCCGGCTGTCGTCGCCGACCATCGCCGACCCGGTGAGCATCTTCTCGGCGCCGTTGGACACCAGCACGACCTGGGCGACGGCCACGAGCCGGCCGCCGACGGACGGGAGCTCGAGGGCGGCGAGTGCCATCGTGTGCTCGGTCGCAATGACGTCCATCACGGCCGCGAGGGCGGCCTCGCCGATCAGGCGCGCCCGGACCGTCTGGGCCGAGGATCCCGAGGCGGTACCGATCGCCTGGCGCTCACCCCAGCCGAGGGCGACGTTGACTTCGGCCTTCGAACCGTCGACTTGCTCGGTGACGTCGACGATCTCGATGCGGTCGCCGCCGAGCTGGGTGCCTTCGAGGACCTGGACGACGGAGATGATCCGCCGGTCGAGCGAGAGGCCATACCCGGCGAGGGCGATGCTCTGGACGTCGCGCACGACCTGCTTGGGCGGTTTGGTCGCCGTGGAGATGACGTGCACTTCCTCGATCGCCCCCCGCTTGCCCACCACCCGCGCCGCGCTGACGGACGGGACCTGGCAGATCGCTTCCTCAAGGTCGCCGAAGTTCATGCCGACCAACTTAACCGAGGACGGAGCGCAGCCCTTGCAACCACGTAAAGAGGTGACACGGTCCGGGGGCATTGGTACCTTGCCCGCCGGAGTGAGGCCCGACGCGAGAGCGTCGGCGTTCGTCGTGTCGAAGTGGACGACCGATGACGTGGGGCCGCAGGAACAGAAAGTATTCATGCGTCCCTACGGCGAGGTGGCTCCCTGTGGCATCCCTGCACTATGCAGCGGAGCGGATCGGAACGTGGTGTGAACAGCGTCACCACGAAATCCCGAAACAGGGGTGATTCACCCAATGCGTGCTCGTCT
>JAHEFX010000051.1 GCA_024639975.1 bacterium | reverse complement strand
TCGAGGTCGATCCCCAACTCCCCGGCACCGCGGGCGTCGAGGCGCTCCATGAGGGGTTTCGAGGCGAGGATCCGGCCACCGGTGGCACAAGCCTCGATGCGTGCGGTCTCGTTGGCCTCGTCGCCCTGGGCGGTGACCTCGAAACGCCCCGCCGTGGTGACGTTCCCCAAGTAGACCGTCGAGCCCCAGTGGAGACCGAATCGCATCACGAGGCTGTCGGGGTCCAACTGGGATCGCACCGCCACTTCGTGCATCTTCTCCTGCACCGCCCGAGCCGCCCGGATGCAGCCGAGAGCCGCATCCGACTCGTTGCCGTACGACTTCGCTGGGAAGTAGGCGACGACCCCATCGCCGACGTGCCTACCCACCAACCCGCCGGCGTCGACCACGCACTGGTCGGTCGCCCGAACGACGCGCCGTCCGAGCGCGAAGAAGCTGGCCGTGGAGAGACTCCGGGACAGGGCAGATGAGCCCTCGACGTCGGCGAAGAGCATCGCCGCCGGCGTCCTGCTCGCCCTGGCGACGGAAGCCATCCGTTCGAGATGCCCCGGATCGAGGGCGAAGGACATCGTTCCGATGACACCCATCCCGACGGCCGGCTGGAAGATGAACACGGTTCCTCGCGTCGCTCCGTCTTCGTTCCGGATGCGGAATACCTTGGCCCCTACCCGGAAGTCCTTGCCCAAGTACCGGCCAGACGCCTCGAACGAAGTCGCCGTCGTCTCCATTGGTTGGATCCCGTCGAGCAAGGGCTGCATGTCCGGGTGCACCTTCGCCTGTAGCTCGGAGACACTCGCGCCCAAGTCGGCGAGTACCAGGCCGCCGACGGACCGCACCATGGGGCCCCATAGCTCGGGTCGGTTCAGCCCGGTGACCCAGGTACTCGAGGTCTCGATGACTTCTTGTCCCAGCAGGAACTCGCCCTGGGGGGCAGGGACCATCCCGACTCCTGCGGCGAATGAGGCGCGGTGCTCGTCGGTCATGTACACGAGGCGCCAATCCCGGTCGACGATCCATGCCCAGTCCCCGGAGTCCCGAACGACCGACGCGACCTCGGCGAGGATCGGGTCTTCGGGAAGTGGGAAGGATTCGTTGGCTGAGAGGTGCACGAGCGCAGCCTACGTCCCGTCGACGGGCTCGGTCCTGACTCCACGCGACACACGCTGGGGGACCCTTGAGTGCGCCGTCGGCCCCCGGAATCCTTTCGGTCGGGCTCATCCCGACCTGGATCGGTCGGACTCGCGGGCGAGGGATCAGGGAACGGGCGTCACCACGAGGTGGCCGTTCCCGAAGACCCAGGTGTCACTCCGGCCAGGCATGGCCACGAAGACCAGGCTCGGGGGTGTGCCCTGGATCGTCACCTCCACGGCGCCGTCTCCGTTGGCATTCGGGTCCTCCGCCGAGGTCCCGGTGGTGGCGAAGCCCTCCCAGAGCAGCCCATCATGGACCTCCTCCTCGAACCACATGAGTAGCCCGACCTGCCGGCCCCGACCGAGCTCGAACTCGTCGGCGTTCCACTCGACCAGCCACTTGCCCACGCCGCGGTGCGCCGGATGGATGTCGAAGCAGGCCGGCACGCCTGATTGGGGCGCGGCGTTGTAGGACCGGTAGTACGCCGGGATCGGGTCCGAGGTCTCGGGGTCCCCCTCGAGGCTCTCCCGGTCGTAGTAGTCGATCACCTCGTCTGTGTCGCCAACCCACTCACCGATCGCCCAAGCGCTGGCACCATTTCGTGCCCGGGCCACACATGTCCAGGTCACATCCTCACCCGGCTTGGGCGGCTTCTCTTTGGGCGGTTTGGCGAACGCCACCGCCGTCGTCGTCACCGCAAGCACCAGTCCGAGGACCAGCACCCGCCACACCCGCTTCGTCCACATGATCGCCTCCCTTTCGCGATCGGATACCTCTACGCCGCATGGTGTCATCGGGGCCTTGGAAGCGCCTTGAAACCCTCAGGCGTCGCAGTCGAGGCGATACAGCGAGCACTCGTTCGGCGTGAAGTCCCGCTTCACCCGGTCCCTCGCCTGCGCCGCGAGCTCGTCGACGTCGAGGGTGAGGACCACCCATTCGCCCTCGTCAGAGCCGACGATGAGATGGCTCCCATTCAGCCAATGAATGGCGTACCCCGACGAGGATCCGAGGGGGACGGTGTCCAGCAGGCGGCCGGTCGCAACCTCGAAGACCCTGACGTGGCCATCGGAGACACCGACAGCCACCCTGTCCCCGGTCGGCGACAGGGCGAATCCCTGGGCTGACCCTTCTCCAAGATCCGGATTCAGGTCTTCGACCGTCCACGTTTCGGTGGACACGATCGACAGGGCCTTGAGACCCCGTCCGCCACCGACGCCCACCGAACCGGAGCGGTCGAACCGAAGCCAGTGGGTTCCGTCCATCCCGAACCCGGCCTCGCGTGTTCCCGTCGAGCGGTCGAACACGTCGTAGGTGCCCTCCCCGGTCTGAACGACCACCCAACCTTCGGCGAACCCCATGAGCAGACCGACGTCGGGAAGATCGAGGGCGACATCATCGACCGGCTCGGGACCGTCCCGCCACACGCGGAACCGCCCGTCCGAGTAGAGCACACCGGCCTCGGTGCCATCGACGCTGGTGACCGTCGCCAGCTCCTCGGGAACCGACCCATCGGGGCACACGTCGGTCCCATCGAGCCAACAGCCTTCGACGACCGACATCTCTCCCGTCGAGGCCGACCACCACTGGAGGGGGCCGAAGGGAGCGAGTTCCTGGGACGCGTCGAAACCGAGGTACAGCACACCCGCAGAGCCGGCGGGCGCTGCGGACAGGGATCCCCTGCCCGGCAGTGAGCCACCGATGCGGCCGGTGGTGGGGTCGAATCGGAAGGCGACAGGGCCACCGTCCTCGGACTCCTCCCAGACGAGGACTGTTCCCAGCCAATCACTCGCCTGCACCCCATTGATGAACACGGATCCGGGGAGTTCCGACACAGAGGCACCTTCCACCCGGTCGGAGAGATCCCACACTTTCAGAAGCCCGTCCGTGCCCGCCGTGACCAAGGTCTCCGAGTCGAGAAAGCCCACATCGGCGCCGAAGCCGGCCGGGATCATGAACTCGATCGGTCCCGAGCCGACGTCCCATACCGGCACGTGGGAACCCTCGTCGACGTTGGCCAGCGCGACCCGCGCTCCGTCCGGCGAGAAGTACCCGGATTGGGAGGACACGATGCCTGCCTGCCAATCGCGACGGAGCCCGGCGCTCCCCTCACCCGACCGGTGCCCGCTCAGTCGGTCGATCCCATCCCCCGAGGACACGTCGATGACGGTTGGCCCATCCGGTGCGATCAGTAGTTCTCCACCGGGGGAGGCAGCACCCCACTCCTCGATTCTGAGCACCGGCTCGAACGTCGTTCCGTCGAGGAACCTCGTTCCCTCGCCACGGTCCGTCATGACGAGCAGGGACCCGGATGGCCCCTCCACGAACTCGAGTCGGATCGTCCATGTCCCTGTTTCCGGGAACTCGTGAATTCGACGACCCGAGTTCGCGTCGAGGACGGACACGGTGTGGAGCTCGGGCGACTCACAGTTGGGGAGGTCGAGTGCGACCACATCACCACGTGGAGACCAGGTGCCGAGGGAGGCGGCACAGTCGAGTTGAAGCGACCAGAGGACTCGATCGTCGGAGAGGGAGCGGACTTCGAGCATGGTGGGGACCGGAGCTTCTCCGTCGGCTCCATCGGAGGTCTGGACAAGGATCCGATCGCCGCCCGGCGCCAAGGCGAGTACCGAGAGGTCGGCGTCGTCGGAACTCCAGACCAGCTCCCAGTTGGATCCGAAGACTCGTCGTGCGACACCGTGGTCGTCGACCACGCCGATCGTGGACCCGTCTGGCGAGAGGACCAAGTGGAGGAAGGGCACCTCGCCGCCGACGGGCTCGCTGATCGGGATCACCCGGTCGAGGCGGTCCTCGCTGAGCGCCAAGCGCAGGGCGTTCCTCAGCTCGACCGGCGCCTCGATCCCCGCGGGTTGCTCGTCGAGGGCTTCCAGCGCCAAGAGCATCGCCAACTGCGGATCGTCCTCCCCCACCCCGATGGCCGACACCGCAAGCTCACGGGCGGTCGCCAGCGCCTGCGCTGCCCGAGCTTCCGACGCAGCCTCCTGGGCCAACGAGGCCTGTTCCTCGGCCCGTCGACCAGTCAGGAAGGCGAACGACGCAAGCGCCACTGCCATGACGACAGCGACGGCCATGGCAGCCATGCCCCATCTTCTGCGCCGTCGGCTTGCCTCGAGCTCCCGATCGGCGCGGGCGACGCTCCGCTCTAGGAAGTTCGACTCGTCGCGACTGAGCACCTCGGAACCGGACCACGCCCGGAATGGGGCCAGTCGGTCGCCGGCGAGCAAGAAGGCGTCGGTTCGGCCGGCTTCCTCCCATTCGGCCAGTGCGCCCCTAAGCCGTCGAGCCAGCATGAGGTCCGCCCGCTCGTCCTCGATCCAATCACGAAGGCGGCCCCATTCACGGAGCAGCGCCTCGTGGGCAACCTCGACCGTCGGCGCACGGGAGACCGGGTCCCGGTCGAACGAGAGCAGCCGTGGAGCACCGAACGCCCTGACTACCCCATCGACCGTCTGCTGGTGGGTTCCAAGCCCCTCCAGCTCGGAAAGCCGAACCCGACGGCGGGTGTCGTCGGCCTCCTCGTCGACCGTGACGAGTCGGAGCAGAACGGCGCGGGCAACGACCTGCTCCTCTTCACCCAGCCCCGCGAAGATCGCTTCGGCCCGGCGGGCAACATTGCCTCGCACCGTACCGATCGCCTCGTAGTCGACGCCGGTGAGCAGATCGGTGCCCCGACGCTCGACCAGCTCCGTGAGCGCATACTGGAGCAAAGGCAGACCTCCGGATTGGCCCACCACGTCTCCGGCGATCCGCATGGGGAGGCCGGGCTCGAGCGCCAGCCCGACGGTCGCCGCCGGCCGTTCGATGGCGTCGACGAGCTCGTCGATGGTGGGCGGCACCACCGTGACGAGCCCACCCGACACGAGCGCCGCCAGGGCGGGGTGCTCGAGGGGCCGGTCATAGAAGTCCGCTCGCAGGGTCACGACGACTCGCATGCGCTCATGACCGGCGGCAGCTGCCAAGAGGTCGAGGAACCGGTCGCCGTCCGGTGCGTCGCCGGCGAGGGTGAAGAGCTCTTCGAATTGGTCGACCACCAAGACGAGCTCGGCGCTTGCCGGGAGCAGCTCATCCACGAGGCCGGACCAGCCGTCAGCGCGCAACAGACGCCCTTCCAGGTCTCCCATCGGCGTGGTGGCGAGTGCGCTGAGGGCATCTGCCATCGAGCGCAAGGGCCGGGCACCGGGTGTCAGGAAGGCGAAGAACCATTGATCGGATCCCGGAACGGCCCCGGACCGGAGCCTGGGCACGAGGCCGGCGTGGACCGCAGAGCTCTTCCCCGAGCCGGATGGGCCGACCACCGCCACCAGTTCCCGGGTTGCCACCGCCGCTACGAGGGTCTCGACCAGGTCCGAGCGTCCGTGGAAGTCGCCGGCGTCCACCTCGTCGAAGGCCCGGAGTCCCTTGTAGGGGTTCCGGAGACCGGTCCGCACCGGGGGCTCGCGGGAGCCGTCGCTCTCCAAGGCCTGCTCCATGGCTTCGACGAACGAGGGGATGTCATCGGGCCGGTCCTCCCTGTTGCCCGAGGCTGCGCCGATCACGACTCCGTCGACGATCGACGTGCACGGGACGATCGACGAAGGCGGCGGGAGCGGACCCGAATCGCCCGGTTCGACACCGGTCAGCAGGGCATGGGTGAGCACGGCGAGCGAGAACACGTCCGCCCTGGGATCCAGGTCGTGGCCGCCGTTGGCCTCGGGCGACCGATAGGGGGACGGTGAGCGGGTCCAGGACCGGTCGCCGATCGACTGGAGGATTCCACCGGCGAGGCCGAAGTCCGAGAGGTAGGCATCGCCTTGCCCGTCGAGGAGCACGTTCTCCGAGCGGATGTCACCGTGGACGGAGCCTTCCGAGTGGGCATAGGCCAACGCCGCGCCGACCTGCCGCAGCAGGCGGACGATGGCTCCCGGCGCCCACGGCTCTCCAATCGCACGCTTGAGGCTCCCGCCACGCATGAGCTGCATGACGAGGTAGGCGCCCTCGAAGTCCCGCCAGAAGTCGTGAACCGGCACGATGAATGGGTGCTCGAGACGGGCGATCGACTTGGCGTGGGCCTCGAAGCGGCGGACGAACGACGGGTGGTTCGAAAGACGGGACGAGATGACCCTGATCGCTACCTCCCGCCCGACTGACGGCTGGTAGGCCCGGTAGACGGGACCCCATTCGCCCCGCCCGAGCAACTCGCGCAGTTCGTAGCCGGGCAGCCCGCCGACCTCGAGGCGCTCCTCGAGGTCCACCGAGCCGGCGTCGGTCTCGAGGTCGGGGAACTCGGCGGGAAGGCCGACGAAGACGAGCTGGGCCAAACGCTCGACCGCGCCGAGACCCCGCAGCCGGTGGGTGCCGAGCTGCTTGATCTGCACCCCCGGATGGTGGCCCGAGGACAGCTCGTCGAACGCAGAAGACGAAAGCACCACCTGGCCACCGTTGGCGGCGCCGAGGATTCGTGCGCACCGGTTCAGCGGCGGTCCGAAGTAGTCACCGTTGCGCACGTCTACGTCGCCCACGTCGATCGCCATCCGCACCCGGAGCTCGTCGGGCGTCTCCCATTCGGTCTCGGCGAGGCGTCGCTGGGCGTGTTCGGCAGCCTCGGCCGCTTCCGCAGCGCGTGCGAAGACCCCGATGGCGCCGTCGCCGGTGTGCTTGAAGACGGTGCCGCCGGCCTGCTCGACGGCCTCGGCGAGGATCTCGTCGTGGCGGGCGAGGGCATCGGCCATCCGGGCCGGACGCTCGTTCCACAACCTCGTGGACCCCTCGATGTCGGTGAAGAGGAACGTGAGGCGCTCGGTGGAGACCTGCCCGGCACCGCCCTCGAGGTCCTCGTCCTGGCGGAGGATCCGGAGCTCGAGGTCCTGTAGCTCCGGTGAGGGGTCTACGCCGAGCTCCTCGACGAGGAGCTCTCGGACCCGTTCGTACTCGCGGAGCGCCTCGGCCTGGCGACCCGACCGGTACAGGCTCGTCATGAGTTGGGCCCAGAACCGCTCACGCAGCGGGTGCTGGTCGACGAGGGCTCGCAACTCCGGGACGAGCTCGTCGCTGCGGCCCGCGGCGAGGTCGGCTTCTATCCGGGTCTCGACGCCGAGGAGCCTGAGTTCCTCGAGGCGGCGGATCTCGTCGGCCAGACCGGGGATCTCACCGAGCCCCGCATAGGGAAGGCCCCGCCACAGGGCCAGGGCCGATCGCAACTCGGCTGAGGCGCCTTGGGGGTCGACCGAGAGGGATGCCCTCGCCCGGTCGAGGGCGGCCTCGAAGACCGCGGCATCGGATTCGACCGGCGTGGTGAGCACGTAGGAGCCTCGTCGGCGCTCGATGCCCCCACCGAGGAGGGACTTGAGGTTGGAGACGTAGGACCAGACGGAATTGCGGGCGGCGTCGGGGGCCCCGTCCCCCCAGAGGCCGTCGATGACCCCGTCGACGTCGAGACCGGAGGGTGCCCGGAGGGCGAGGAGGGCGAGCACGGCCCGCTGCTTCGGTCCTCCCAGGTCGAGGACCGCGTCGGCGATCCCAGCCTCGAAGGGGCCCAGAACCCTCAGGTGGAGCCCGAGTCCCTGCAGCCCTACCGGCCGGTCGACCGACACCTCGGTCGCCGTGGTCTCCACGCTGGAAAGGCTACGCGAGCTGGGCTTGGAAGGCCCTTGGAGAACGGTGTGCGCTCCCAACCGAGGTCGGTGGTGCCCCCCGCCGCACCACCGACCCGGAGGGACCTAGGTTCAGGCGCTCGGTACCGAGTCGTAGGGTCCGGTAAGCGTGATGTGCACGTCCGTCACAAGTACGAAGTCACTCGTGTTGCCGACGGCCATGGTGGACCCGCCGGCCCCGCCTCCCAAGCAGATGCCGGTCTCCGGCAGGTAGAACCATCCGGTCACCGGTCCCTGCCGGGGATCACCGCCCACGCCTCCAGGGGTGTCCATGGGATCACTCATGCACCAGTTTCCCGGGACGTGGTCGCGAAGGGTGGCACCAATATGGGGCGCCGTGCGCCCATCCGGCAGCGCGAGGTCGACCCTCCAATAGCCCATCGCACCGGGCACCCACCGGCAGGTCTCGTCGGGCACACCCTCGAAGACGTAAAGGCCACTCGCATCGCGTTCGACCGTGAGACCGGCCTCGGTGCAATCGGGCTCGGACTCGACGTCGAGCGTGTAGGAGACGACCTTTGTCTCGTTGGCTGCGAACACGGTGAACTCGGCTTCGACCGACTCGACGGACTGGGTCTTCCCTCTCACCTTCGCAGTCACCGTGGCGATCTCATCCACCGTGTAGGTCACCAGGACGGGCTCGGAGAAACTCACGACGTCATCGGTAGACCCGGAAGTCGCTCCGATGTCCCAGCTGACCGTGCCCTCGCTCGCCCCACTCACTGTGAGCACGAAGCGCAGTTGGTCGCCCATCGCGTTGACCCAGTAGAAGGGGTAGCCGAGCGCGCCCTCTTCGAACACGTAGGGCGGTGCTGGATCATGCACCCCGATCGTTTCGATCTCGACGGAGATCCCCTTGCTCGGCTTCGCAGGCTTGTCGGTGGGCTTCCCCGCCAGTGCCGCAGGCGCCAACGCCGCCACCATCGCGAGCGCCACCAGCAGGATGAAGACTGTCCGTGTCCTGGATCGCATGAGACCCTCCTCGTCCGCGACCGTTCACTGAAACCAACGTATGACCGGGGTCTTGGAGCGCTCTTGGAGCAGAGGCCTAGGGGGTGCAGGACTCGATCCGGTAGGTCCGGCACTCCTCCTCGGTGAAGTTCCGGTGGAGTTGGGCCTCGGCCATGCCCAGCAGCTCGTCGAGGTCGAGCGTGACTACCGTCCACAGCCCGTCACGGGTGGCGACGGCGAGGTGGTCCTCATCGATCCAGTAGGACGAGATGACCGAGTCGATCGGGATCTTGGCGACGAGCTCGCCGTCGGGGACCGAGAACACCCGCAACGGTCCACCCTGGATACCGACCGCGGCAAGCCCTGCCGACGGCGAGAACGACCCGCCCCTCACGAGTCCCCCACTGAGGTCGTCGCTGAGCAACTGCACGCTCCAGTCGGACGTGTCGATGAGCGAGACGGTCTCCCCGAACCCCCACCCGAGCCCGTAGGACCCGGTCTGGTCGAACCGGAGCCACGGGTGATCCATCACTCCCACGCGCTCCACCAATGCGCCGGTCCGGTCGAAGACCCCGTAGATGTTCCAATCGAGCCGCACGACCACCCACTCATCGGAGACCGACATGAGCATCTCCGTCGGTCCTGCTTCGTCGTAGTCGAGCGCCACTGGAGGGAGCTCCTCGCCGTCGGCTCCCCAGCTCCGGAACACCCGGTCGCCGGCGAGCACACCGAGCGTGGAGCCGTCCGCGCTCGACCAGATGGCCTTGTGGTCGAGCACTCCCTCGACGCAGGAGTCGGAGGCTTCGGCGCAGTCGATGATCGCCTCGACATCATCAGTCGCCGGATCCCACGCAACGAGGCGGTCTTCCCCCGTCGGCCCCGCCTCGAGCATCACGACCCGGTGACCGAGGACCGCCACCCAGGGCCAGCCCGAGAGGTCGTAGGCCCGGGATCCGGTCAGCTCACCCGTGGACGGATCGAATGCGTGGACGACGCGGAGGTCGGTCGCCAGCTCGCTCCCGACCACGGCGCCCATCGAGTCGGAGGCCCAGGCTGCGCGCATGCTGAAGGAGATCCCGGTCTCGGCGGAGAAGACCTCGCCGGTGGCCGTCCCCGAGAGGTCCCACACCCGGATCCGGCCGTCGATCGACACGGTGAACAGCAGATCGTCCGGGCCGAAGGCCGCCACCGCCTCCTGCCCTGCAGGAATTCGGAAGGCCAACTCGCCGGTCTCGATGTCCCAGACCGGCAACATCGATCCCTCGGTGGGCACGAAGGCCCGCCGGCCATCAGCCGAGAAGGCGGACGGAGCAGATGTCTGGGGCTCGGCGCCCATGCCATCGAGTCGATCGACCACCTCACCCGTCGTCGCGTCGTAGAGGCGGGGTTCCTCGCCGTAGTCCACGGAGACCACCAGCGACCCGTCGGGGCTGATCGCCCCCAGGGAGTCGTCGATGACGGCGACCTCCTCGAACGACTGGGTGTCGACCACCACGGCGGGTCGCTCCGAGATCCACTCGCGCACCAGGAGCCGGCTCGCTCCCGGCTCGGCGGCCATCTCGATGCCCATGAGCTGCTCGGGGTCGATCGGGATCCGGTGGACCTCGGTCCAGTTCTCCGTCTCCAGCAGCAGAACGGAGGCACACGCCTCTGAGGCATAGGCAACGGGCGTCCCGTCGGGCGACCACGCCCCCTCGGGCGCCCAATGCGGGGCACAGTCGACTTCGATCGTCTCGATGAGGTCTCCATCCTCCACCCCCCGGAGCTCGAGTGCCTCGTCGGTGCGGATCAGCAACTGCGATTCGTCGGGAGAGAACGCCAGCAGGGAGAACTGCATCCCGCCCAGCTTCGGCCCCACCTCGCGTGACTCCATGTCCACGAGGATCAGCTCTTCCGATCCCCAGGAGTCGACGGCGACCCACCGGCCGGAGGGCGAGACCCGCATCCCGCTGGCCTCCACGGCACCGGTCTCCACGATCCCGACCAGTCGGTTCGCGTAGACGGCCTCGCGCAGCGCCACCGGCAGTTCGATGGGGACCGCGGCATCATCCGGCGCGACCTCGAACGCCTCCAGCGCCAGGAGCATCGCGAGCTGCGGGTCGTCCTCGCCGACGCCGATGGCCGACGCCGCCAGCTCACGCGCCGTGGCCAGGTTCTCGGCCCGCTGCGCGTCCGCCGCAGCTGCCTCCGCCGCCAGCTCCTGTTCCTCGGCCGTCAGCCTCGCGGCAGCCTCCTGCTCGGCCAGCCCGACCGCCCGAGCAGCCTCCTCATCGGCACGACGCCCTTCTGCGAATGCGAAGACGGCGAGCACAACGGCAACGACGAGCGCCGAGGTGAGCACGATGAACGCCGCCCCCCGGCGTCGTCGCCGAGCCCCCCGCGCACTGGCGTCGGCTTCGGCGCATCGCGCGAGGAAGTCGGACTCCTCGCGGGTGAGCCGGTCCGGTCGGGACCACTCACGGAACGGCGCAAGCCGATCGCCGGTGAGCAGGAACGCCTCGCTCCGGCCCGATTCGTCCCACTCGGCCATGGCGAGGCGAAGCCGTCGGCCGAGGATGAGCGACTCACGCTCGACGTCGATCCACGCCCGCAGGCGCGCCCACTCCCGCAAGAGCGCCTCGTGGGCGACCTCCACCGTGGGCACCCGCGAGCTCGGGTCCCGGTCGTACGAGAGCAGCCGCGACGCCCCGAAGGCCGAGAGGACGCCCGTGACGGTGGCCGGCCGGTGACCCAGGCCCTCGAGCTCGGACACACGCACGCGTCGCCGGGTGTCGTCGGTCTCCTCGTCCACCGTGACCAGCCGGAGGAGGACGGATCTCGCCACGGCACGCTCCGGGTCGGTCAGGAGCTCGTAGACCGACTCCGCCCGGGATGCCACGGCACCACTGACCGTCCCGATCGCTTCGTAGTCGGCGCCCGTGAGCAGGTCGGTGGTCCGATGCTCCACCATCTCGGTGAGGGCGTACTGCACCAGGGGCAGGCCGCCGGGTTGGCCGAGCACGTCCCCGGCGATGCGCATCGCCAGCCCGGGTTCGAAGGACAGCCCCACGCCATGGGCCGGCCGCTCGATCGCCTCCACCAACTCGTCGACCGTCGGGGGGATCACGGTGGCGATGCCCTCGGAGACGAGCGCACCGAGATCGCGATGCTCGAGCGGACGATCACAGAAGTCGGCCCGGAGGGTGAGGACGAGGCGAACCCGCTCGCTCGCCGCCGCTGCCACGAGGAACCCGACGAACTCGTCGACCTCGCCGGGGGCGGCCAACGTGTACAGCTCCTCGCACTGGTCGATGATCAGCACCAGCTCGCTCGAGTCCGGAGGGAGCAGGTCGTCGACCAACGACCCCGGCCCCTCGGCGTCGCGGAGGCGACCTTCGACATCCCCGAGGGGCTGCATGGCCAATGGCCGTAGGGCGTCCGCCACGGCTCGGAACGGGTGGGCGCCCGGCGTCAAGGACGCCACGAACCAGGCGTCCGACCCGGGGAGGCCGCCGGCGCGCAGCCTCGGCACGAGGCCGGCGTGCACCGCCGAGCTCTTGCCCGATCCGGACGGGCCGACGACCGCCACCAACCGATGACGGCCAACCGCGTCGACCAGGGTCGCGACGAGTTCGGTCCGCCCGTGGAAGTCGGCGGCGTCCCGCTCGGAGAAGGCCCGTAGACCCTTGTATGGATTCCGCGCCTCGGTGCGGACCGGGAGCCCGATGGCGATGTCACCGATGCCGACGGCATCCTCGAACGCCTCCACGAACGCGGCCACGCTCGACGGCCGTTGGTTCGGGTCATCCGAGCAGGCGGCGCGAAGGACGTCGGCCACCCGGCCACCGATCTCCGGGGCGACCGCGGGCTGCCCGGCACCATCGGGCACCCGACCGGCCAACAGGGCACCGGCGAGGACGGCAAGGGAGTAGATGTCCGACCGCTCGTCGGGCAGGTCGCCGGCGTTCGTCTCGGGGGCCGAGAACGCGGAGCGGCCGGGCCGTCGCACGTCCTCGTCGATGAACCCCCCCGAGAGCCCGAAGTCCGACAGGTAGGCGTTCCCGCTCCCATCGAGCAGGACGTTCTCCGGCCGGATGTCGCCGTGGATCGCGCCTTCGCCATGGGCGTAGGCCAGGGCTGACCCGATCTGGCGCAGCAGGCCCAAGACGACGGCGGGCTCCCAGGGATCCCCCCGTACCTCACGGTCGAGGCTCCCCCCCTTCATGAGCTGCATGACCAGGTATGCCCCCTCGAAGTCGCGCCAGAAGTCGTGGAGGGGGACGATGTGGGGGTGCTCGAGGTCGGCGACCGCCTTGGCGTGCGCCTCGAATCGCCGCACGAACGAGGGGTGGTTCGACAGGTGTGAGGCGATCACCCGGATGGCGACTTCCCGCCCCATGGCCGGCTGGTACGCCCGGTACACGGAGCCCCACGCTCCCCGGCCGAGGCGCTCGCGGAGCTCGTACCCGGGCAGTCCGCCGACCTCCAGCCGGTCGTCGACATCCGCCGGCGGTGCATCGGTCTGGAGGTCCGGGAACTCCGCTTGGAGGCCCACGAAGACCAACTGGGCGATCCGCTCGGCGGCGCCCAGCCCGCGGAGTCGATGCGTCCCGAGCTGCTTGATCTGGACTCCCGGGTGGTGCCCGGTCGACAGCTCGTCGAACGCCGAGGACGACAGCACGACCTGCCCGCCGTGGGCTGCGGCGAGGATGCGGGCGCAGCGGTTCAGGGGTGGTCCGAAGTAGTCACCGTCTCGGACGTCGACGTCACCGACGTCGATGGCCATCCGGACCCGGAGGCCGTCGACCGTCCCCCAGTCGGCCCGGTGGAGGGCTCGTTGCGCCGCCTCGGCCGCGACGGCAGCAGCGGCCGCGTCGGGGAAGACGGCGATGGCGCCATCACCCGTGTGCTTGAACACCATGCCGGCGGCTTCGTCCACCGCGTCGGTGAGGATCTGGTCGTGCTGTGCCAAGGCGTCGGCCATCCGGTCACGGTGGTCGGTCCAGAGCCTCGTCGAGCCCTCGATGTCCGTGAAAAGGAAGGCCAGCCGCTCGGTGGTGAGTTGGCCGGATCCGGGCCCCACATCGTCCTGCTGCTGCAGGATCCTGAGCTCGAGGTCCTGCAGCTCGGGTGAGGGGTCCACTCCCAACTCCTCGACGAGCAGGTCACGGAGCCGTGCGTACTCCCGCAACGCCTCCGCCTGTCGGCCCGACCGGTAGAGCGCGACCATCAACTGCGCCCGAAACCGCTCACGGAGCGGGTGCTCATCGACGAGCGCCCGCAGTTCGGCGACCAACTCGCCGCCGCGGCCGGCTGCCAGGTCGGCCTCGACCCTCGCCTCGACCGCATGGAGCCGCAATTCCTCGAGTCGACGCATCTCGGTCGCGAGCCCGGGCACGTCCCCGAGGTCTGCGTAGGGCACGCCCCGCCAGGTGGCCAATGCGTCGCGCAGCTCGGCGCCCGCGAGCATCGGGTCGCGCGCCATCGCCGTTCGGGCCCGATCCAGGGTCGCCTCGAACGCGTCGGCGTCCGACGCGACCGCAATGGTGAGGGCGTAGGCACCGCGCCGTCGCTCGATGCCACCGCCGAGGAGCGCGCGCAGGTTCGAGACGTACGCATAGACAGACGAGCGAGCCGACTCGGGAGCAGCTTCGCCCCAGAGCCCGTCGATGACACCGTCCATGGTGAGTCCAGATGGTGACCGGAGCGCGAGGAGGGCGAGCACGGCCCGTTGCTTGGGTCCTCCCAGGTCGAGGACCTCGTCGGCGATGACGGCCTCGAAGGGGCCCAGAACCCTCAGGTGGAG
>JAHEFX010000138.1 GCA_024639975.1 bacterium | reverse complement strand
GATAGGCCCCGACGATCCGACCGAGGCAGGCCGGCTCCACCTTGCCCTCGCCGCCCACTACCGCTCGCGCGGCGAGACGCCGGTCGCCATCGACCACGCCCGGAGGTCCCTACGCCTCCTCGAAGGCACCGCCACGATCGACGCATTGGGGTTCCTCGCCCAACTCCACGACGACCTCCAAGAGCCCCAGGCCTCGGCCACTTGGGCGAACCTCGCCGCCGGCGCCGCGCTCAACAACTACGACGAGGCGAAGGCCGGGTCGCTCCTGACGCTTGCCGGCCGGGCCATGTCCCGCCTCGGGTTCGCCGAGGAAGCCGCCAACGCCTCCGACACCGGTCTCGCCATGGTCGAGTCCGAAGGAACCCCAACCCAGAAGGCTCGGGCTCGATACAACCGTGCCTGGGTCCACCTCGACCACGGCGACGCCGAAGAGGCAGCCCTCGCCTTCGACTCGATCTCGGACCTGGCGGAGTACCTCGGAGGTGCCTTCGAGGAAGCCGCCAGATACGCATCGGAGGCACGGGCGCTGTTCCAGGCCGGCCAATCGGAAACGGCGATGGGCTACTACGAGAGGTCCGTCGAACTCGCCGGGGATGCACCCGCCCCCAACTTCCTCGCCCACCTCGGATTCGCCGAAGGGGCGACGCTCCATGCGGTGGGGGAGCCGGCCGTCGACGCCGCCGAGAAGGCGGTTGCCATCACCGAGACCGACATGCGGCCGTGGCGGAACGTCGCCTACTTCACGCTTGCCAGGGCCGAGCGATCGGCTGGCATGCACGAGGCCGCGGCTGAGCACCTCCAGCAGGCCATCGACCTGACTCCCGAAGGTATCGATGGCCTCCGGCTCCGACTCCGCTGCGAGGTCGAGCGACTGGCACAGTTGGACGAGAAGGCCAAATGGCCGAAGGATGAGGCGGCGACCCTCACCGATCTCCTGCTTCAGAGCCGCTGGTACGCGATGGCCGTCGAGTTGATGACGCTGCGCGCCCAGCGCGAGAAGGGTTTCGATCTCGGCTCGCAGGCCGTTGCGCTCGCGGGGCGACTCGGCAGCCCACTCCTTGCCGCTCGCGCAGCAGACGCCGCCGGGCTGTGGGGCAAGCCCGAGGGAGCCCTCGCTGCCGGACTCGTACGCAAAGCCGACGCGCTCGTCGCTGACGTGTGGCGGGACACATGGAACGGGCTCCCGGAAGTGAAGGCAGCTCTCGCCGTACCGGAGGCGCAGTCCGCGGAGGGTGTGGACGAGCGCCTGGATCAATCGCTCACCAAGGCGGGTCTCACCGGAGAGGTCCTCAGCCCGGCCCAGCGCTCCGCCCAAGGGCTCGAATACGCCGGCCGAAGAACGGCGAGAGGGTGGGTCGGTCCCATCTTGTCCTGGGCAGCGGCGTTGACGGCAATAGCAGTCGTGGCGTTCCTGATCGTCCCCGACGGCCCGACGCACGACATCATCGACGCTCCCGAGCGACTCGACGGCACCTACGAGGCCCGAGGCGGCCCGACCAACGAGGGTCTCACCGTGGGCGGCGTGTCGCAGGTGGAAGGCGTCTATTGGGAGCCCATCACGAACCTGGGTCAGGGACTCTTCTCGCCCCTGCCGGTGACCAAGGGCTTGGTCGTGACGGACTCGCTGACCGGAACGCTGTACGGCTTCGAGCAGAAGACCGGCAGGAACATCTGGATCCACGACGGTGGCGGGCCCATCGAGTTCGCTCCTGTCCTCTCGGGAGGGGTGGACGGCGGCGGCAGTCCCCAGCCCCGCGTCGTTTGGGCCAACGGGGACGAGCTGGCCGCTCGTCCCGCACTAGGCGGCAACTCGACCGATTCCTGGCGTATCCCCCTGCCCGGGTCGGTCGTGGGCCAACCCGTCGCCGGACCGGGCGAGGACGCCAAGTCCAGTCCCATCTACTTTCCCGTCGATACCGAGAGCGGCCCGGCGTTCATGGCCGTGGATGGCAACAACGGCGACGAGCTCTGGACGGTGCCCCTCGACGCCCTACCCGCCACGGACCTCGCGGCGACCGCCAGCGGGGTGGTGTTCATCGACCGCGACGGCACCCTCAAGGTGCTCGATCCCCGCGCCCAGGGACTCGAATCCTGCTCCCAGAGCACCTTCGGGGCGGTGGACGGGCAGGCGCCCGTCATCTTCGGCGATGTCATCGCCGTTCCCTACTCCACCAAGGCCATCGGCTTCTACACCACCGAGTGTCGCCTCCCCGGATTCGACTTCGGGAACGCAGTGATGTCACAAGCAGCGATCGATCTCGACCTCACCCGCCGAATGGCCGTGGTGGACAACACCTTCGTCTACATCTCGGAAGGCTCATTGCTTCGCTACGACCCGGCGGTTTGGGACCCCGAACGCCATGACATCAGCAAGTACCCCCTTGTCACCCAAGAGGAAAAGCAGCGCGCTGCCGAGATCATGGCCGAGCCGTTCATCTGGGACGGTCAGGTGAGCCCCGACGAAGGAGATCGGTTCACCACCGACCCCGTCATCGCCGGCGACCTCGTCCTGCTCGGGACGCTGGCCGGTCAGGTGATCGCCATCGACCTGGAGACGGGCACCGAGGCTTGGCGCTACGACGTCGGCGAGCAACTGGTCGAGGAGATCACCGCCGTCAGGGGTGCGCTCTACGTCACGACCTCGGAGGGGAGCCTCCTGGCTCTCGGCGGCCCGGGCACCGAAGCGACTGCCGGACCCTCACCGGGCGAGTTCCCCGCAGGTCAGGTCACGGCCACAACCGAACCGGCGGCCGATGACTCGGACGATGCCGGGTCGGAGACGGAGACGACGGTCCCCGACGCCTCGACCGAGGACGAGGACGAAGGCCCGTCGGCCGACGAGGTGGCTGGGCAAACCGGGAACAACAACGCGGGACGGGGCTGACAGGCTCCCTACCCTCCCCGGTCATGGACCTCCGATCGCTGCCGGCCGTGCACCGGCTGGCCTCGACACTCGAACTCCCGTCCGGCCTCGCCACGAGCGTGGCCCGGTCCGCGGTGGACGAAGCACGGGAGACCATCGAGGGCGGCGGCCAGGCGGACGCGGCGGCGATCGCCAACCGGGCCGCCGCGACGCTTCGTCGCTCACGTCCGACCTCCGTCATCAATGCAACCGGCGTGCTCCTGCACACCAACCTCGGACGGGCACCGCTCCACCCCGAAGCGGCCGACGCCGCCCGGGACGTTGCTCTCGGCTACGGCAACGTCGAATTGGACCTCGACACCGGTGCCCGGGGCGGGCGCGCCAAGTACCTCGGTCGCCTCCTCACCGAGCTCACCGGTGCCGAGGCCGCACTCGTCGTCAACAACAATGCCGGGGCACTCCTGCTCGTCCTCCTCACCCTTGCCGGGGACGGCTCCGTTCCGGTCTCGAGAGGCGAGCTGATCGAGATCGGCGGCTCCTACCGCCTCCCGGAACTGATGGCTGCCGGTGGTACCCGACTCGTCGAGGTCGGCACGACGAATCGCACTCGGATCGGTGACTACGCGGGCGCGATCGACGAGTCGACCCGGATGCTGCTGAAGGTCCACCCCTCGAACTACCGGGTCGAGGGCTTCTCCGAGGACGCCCCCCTGTCCGACCTCGGCGTCCTGGCATCCGAGCACGACCTCCCCCTCATTCACGACGTCGGTTCCGGCCTGCTCGACGAGTCGACCCCGTGGCTGGGCGGACCGACGCCTTCCTGGCTCCATTCGGAACCAGCCGTGCGGCAATCCCTCGACCACGCCGATCTCGTCACGTTCTCCGGCGACAAGATGCTCGGCGGGCCGCAGGCCGGCGTCATCGTCGGCAACGCGGATCTCGTGGCTCGGCTCAAGGCGCACCCGGCTGCCCGTGCACTCCGGATCCCGGGGCCGACGATCGCATCGATGACCGCCACGCTCGAGCTCTACCTCGATGATCGGGCGACCGAGATCCCCTTTTGGCGGATGGCAACCGCCGGCGACGCCGAACTGTCCGAGCGGGCCAACCAGCTCGCCGAGTCGACTGGCGGCAGCGTCGAGACTTCGGCCTCCTCCGTTGGCGGCGGGTCCGTCCCCGGGTCGGAGATCCCCGGCCCTGTCGTCGTGCTCCCGGATGCCGAGCGACGATGGCTGGCGCTCCTCGATGGGGACCGTCCGATCCTCGCCCGACGCTCAGAGGGCCGACTGGTCGTCGACCCCCGCACCATCGACCCCGGCGACGACGGCTTCGTTGCCGAGAGACTCGCCCAGACCTGATGCCGCTGATCGGGACCGCCGGTCACGTCGACCACGGCAAGTCGACGCTCGTCGAGCGCCTCACCGGCCGGGACCCCGAC
>JAHEFX010000006.1 GCA_024639975.1 bacterium | reverse complement strand
ACCTGGATGAAGCCCAGGCGAAGATGCGAGCCACCCCTTCGAGCATCGCCTCCGGCGGCGTGGCAGCGTTGTAGTCGCCCATGCAACAGACCAGGAAGTGGCCGGCAGGGTCGTACTCGGTGAAGGTGTCCCCTCGGTAGGCCGGGTCACGCCCTTGGTACACGTTCCCGGCGAGGTCGACCCCGAAGTGGTAGGCGATGTCGGGCCAGCCCTGCTGCAGGTGCCAGGACTGGGCTCCGTTCCAATGCCCGGGCGCCTTCGAGTTGTCCGACAAGGCCCCGGCCGTGTGGTGGAGGGTCAGCCGCGAGATCGAGTGCGACACGAAGCCCGTACCGACGGCCTGGGCACCCCATTCACCCTTGCTCACGACGTCCAGGACGACGCCACCGTTCCCGACGGCGGTGGTGGTGGTTGTGGGGGTACTCGTGGTGGTGGGCGGCTCGGTCGTCGACGTGGTCGAGGTCGTGGTGGTCGTAGACGTCGTCGTCGGCGACTCGGTCGTGGTGGTGGTCGTCGTCGCCTCGACCGTCGTCGTGGTCTCGGGTGTCGTGGTGGTCGTCGTTGGCGGCACCGTCGTGGTCGGGGGCGTTGTCGTCGTCGACGTATCCGGCAGCGTGGTGGTGGTCGGAGGCATGGTGGTGGTGGGGCCTGCCCCGATCTGACCCCTGCCGCGGAAGCCGAGCCACCAGGTAGCCCCGACCGCCAGCGCGGCCGCCACCGTCCCTATGGCGGCCCGGCGAGCGGGATCGGCGGGTCGGTCGTCGGGGCTCGCCACGACTCAGCCGGTGCGCCGGCGCAGCTCGGCCAGCTGCTCGCCCACGGACTCGAAGGAACCGCCACCGGGCGACACCCGCCGCCGGACCGATTCGATGGGATCGATGAGCTCGAGGTCGGCGGTTTCGAAGCGCTCGTCGGCCGCCAACAGGTCAGCTTCGGTGGCGTCGGCGAGCCGGCGATCGGACTCGACGAGGGCTGTCACCAGGCGTCCGACGGCGTGGTGGGCTTCCCGGAACGGGACGCCTCGAGTCACGAGCACTTCGGCCAGGTCCAGCGCACATACCCACGAGGACGGGGCAGGAGGATGGAACTCGGCTGATCCGAGGAGTGCCGGCAGGGCCTCCAGCGTCCCGGCGAGGAGGTCATCGGCGCCGAACACGGCCACCTTGTCCTCCTGTAGATCGCGGTTGTAGGCGAGGGGCAGGCCCTTCTGGAGGGAGAGGACGGCCGTGAGTTGCCCGATCGCTCCCGCGGCGCGGCCCCGAGCCAGTTCTGCGATGTCGGGGTTCTTCTTCTGCGGCAGTGCCGACGAGCCGGTCGTGAACTCGTCCCCGTAGGTGGCCCAGCCGAACTCGGTGGTCGTCCACTGGATCAGTTCTTCGGCGAGTCGGCTCGCATGCACCATCGACTGGGCGCAGACGAACGTGTACTCGGCGGCCAGGTCGCGGGAGCCGACCGCGTCCATCGAATTCTGGAAGTGCTCGCTCCACCCGAGCAGGGAGGCCGATACCGCCGGGTCGAGCGGTAGCGACGACCCCCCGGACGCGTTTGCGCCCAGCGGCGAGACCTCGAGCCGTCGCCGGACGTCGTCGAAGCGCTGCGCATCGCGCAGGAACATCCAGGCGTAGGCGAGGAGGTGGTGGGCCAGGGGCACGGCCTGGGCCTGCTGGAGGTGGGTGTAGGACGGGACGATTGTCTCCCCGACCGATTCGGCCACCTCGCACAGGGTCCGAACCGCTCCGTGGAGTTGACGGATCCGATCCAGCGCCATGTCGGACAGGTAGAGCCGCAGGTCGAGGGCGATCTGGTCGTTGCGCGATCGTCCGGTGTGGAGCCGACCCCCGGCCCCACCGACCAACTCACCCAGTCGTCGCTCCACGGCCGTGTGGACGTCCTCGTCGCCATCTTGCCATTCGAAGTCGTCATCGGCCGCCTCGCCGGCGATCGCCTCGAGGCCGCCGACGATCACCTCGACTTCGGCCTCGGGCAGGATCCCGGTCCGGCCGAGCATCGAGACATGCGCGATGGACCCCTTGACGTCCCACGGGAGCAGGCGTCGATCGATGTCCGAGGCCGTGTACCGCCAGAGGACATCAGAAGGCCCGTCACTGAAGCGGCCGGCCCAGAGGGTCACGGTCGTCCTCCGGTGAGGTACCGACCTGCTGGCGTAGCCGTCTCTCCCCAGATCCTGCGGTCGAGCATCTACTCGCCCTCCCCGATCCGGGCTTCGGCCATCCTGCGGAGGCGCAGGGCGTTGAGGCGGATGAATCCGGCGGCGTCGGCCTGGTCATAGACCTCGTCGTCATCTTCGAACGTGACGGTCTTCTCGTCGTAGAGCCGGAGGTCCGAGCGGCGGCCGAGCACTTGGACCGAGCCCTTGTACAGCTTCAGGCGGACCTCGCCATTGACGTCCGCCTGCGTCGTGTCCATGAAAGCCTGCAGCGCTTCGCGCTCGGGGGCGAACCAGAACCCGTTGTAGACCATCTCGGCGTAGCGGGGGATGAGCTCGTCCCGCAGGTGCATGACCTCTCGGTCGAGGGTCAGGCTCTCGACGGCCCGGTGGGCGGCGTGGAGCACGGTGCCCCCGGGCGTCTCGTAGACGCCGCGCGACTTCATACCGACGAAGCGGTTCTCGACGATGTCGATCCGGCCCACACCATGGCGTCCGGCCCGTTCGTTGAGATGGGCGAGCAGCTCGGCCGGGGACATGGCCACGCCGTCGACGGACACGGGATCGCCCTTCTCGTAGTGGATCGTCAGCTCCTCGGCGGCGTCCGGGGCGTCCTCGGGGTCGACCGTCATCTTGAACATGCCCTTCGGCGGGGCATTCCACGGGTCTTCGAGCACGCCGCCCTCGTAGGAGATGTGGAGCATGTTCGCGTCCATGGAGTAGGGCTTCTCGGGCGTCACGGGCACCGGGATGTCGTGCCGCTCGGCGTAGGCGATGCAATCGGCCCGACCTCGTAGGTCCCACTCCCGCCACGGGGCGATCACCCGGATGTCCGGCTTGAGGGCGTAGGCAGCGAGCTCGAAACGGACCTGGTCATTGCCTTTCCCGGTCGCGCCATGGGCGATGGCGTCCGCCCCGTACTTCTCCGCGACCTCGACCATTCCCTTGGCGATCGTCGGCCGGGCGATGGACGTCCCGAGCAAGTAGGTGCCCTCGTAGATGGCGTTGGCACGGAGCATCGGGAAGACGTAGTCGGCGACGAACTCCTCGGTGAGGTCCTCGACGACGGCGACTTCGGCACCGGTGGCGATGGCCTTTGCCTTGGCCTCTGCCACCTCGTCGCCCTGTCCGACGTCGGCCGTGTAGGCGATCACCTCGGCGTCATAGGTCTCCTTGATCCATCGCAGGATCACGGAGGTGTCCAAGCCACCCGAATAGGCGAGTACGACCTTCATGCGTTTGCTCCTATCGATTCGAGCGTGGACTGCAGTTCTCTACCCGTGGTCCCCTCGGCCGCGATCACGAGAATCGTGTCGTCCCCCGCCACCGAGCCCGCGACCTCAGCGTGTCCGAGGGCATCGATCGCCGCCGCCACCACCTGGGCTGCGCCGGGGCTGGTCTTCACGACCAACAGGTTGGCCGACGGCACCATGCCGCGTCCCCGGGCGGCGAGCACGGCGGCGAAGTCGGCCTCCGGATCGGTGGCGGCGTCAACCGGGATCGCGTACCTGGTGTCACCGTTGGACCGTATCTTCACGGCACCGAGACGCTGGAGGTCCCGGCTGACCGTGGCCTGGGTGACCTCGATCCCTTCCCCGGCAAGCAGCTCGACGAGCTCCTCCTGGCTGGCGACCCCCCGGGAGTCGACCAACCGCCGGATCCGGAAGAGACGGTGCTCAACCGACATGGACCGGCGTCCAATCGGGCGTGACGATCATCGTGCCGATGCCTTCGGGGGTGAATATCTCGAGGAGCACCGAGTGCTGGATCCGGCCGTCGAGGATGTGGACCTGACGGACACCTCCATCGAGGGCTTCCACGCTGGACTCGACCTTCGGACGCATACCGCCGTCGATTCCCTCGAGCAGCTCGCGCGCCTCCTCGACGACCAGCCGCGACAGGAGTGTCGTTTCATCGTCGTGGTCCTCGTACAAGCCTTCGACGTCGGTGAGGTAGATCAGCTTCTGGGCACCGAGGTTGCGGGCAATGGCAGCAGCGGCGGTGTCGGCGTTGAGGTTGTAGATCGAACCGTCCTCACCACGGGCGATCGGGGCGATGACCGGCACGACCCCCTGGTCGAGCAACCCGCCCACGAGCTCGGTGTCCACCCCGGTGACCCGCCCGACGAAGCCCAGTCGCTCGTCGCGGGGCTCGGCGGTGAGAAGGCCACCGTCGATCCCGGTCATGCCGACGGCCTTGGCGCCGTGGCCGACGAGGTTGCGGACGATCGACGGGTTGACCTGCCCGGCCAACACTTCCTGGACGACACCGAGGGTCTCGGCGTCCGTGACCCGGAGTCCGTCGACCCACTTCGGCTCGACGTTGGCGCGTGCCATCGCCTTCGAGATCTGCGGACCGCCCCCGTGGACGATCACCGGGCGGAGACCGACGAGCGAGAGAAGGGTCACATCGGCGGCGAAGGAGTCCTGGAGCTCCGGGTCGACCATGGCGGACCCGCCGTACTTGATGACGATCGTCACCCCGGCGAACCGGCGGATGTAGGGCATGGCCTCCATGAGGATGCGCGCCTTGCCCATGGTCGAAGCCACTCTCGTCCGGTGCTCCGTGGGTGAGGTGTGGCCGGTGGTCATGACGGCTCCCCGTTGAATTCGACGTACCCGGGCGTGAGGTCGGCGGCGATGATCCGAGCGGTCCCGGGTCCCTGGCCGACCCTCACGTCGACCGTGAAGTCACCACGTAGTCTGGGGATCAAGGCCTGGCGGTCGTAGTCCACCTCGGCACCGCCTTCGGCGATCACGACACCCTCGTAGCCGACGTTGACCGATGACTGGTCCAGCGGATGGCCGCTCGAACCGAGGGCGGCGAGGAGCCTCCCCCAGTTGGGGTCGGCCCCGTAGAACGACGAGCGGACGAGATCCGAATCGGTGATGGCCAGCCCGAACCCCCGGGCCATCGCATCGTCTTCGGCGCCGACGACCACGACGTCGACGACCTTCGTCGTCTCTTCTCCATCGGCAGCCATTTGGCGAGCCAGGTCCTCGCAGACGGCGGCCAGGGCGTCCGTGAACTCGTTGTGGTCCGGTTCGATGCCCGAAGTCCCGGATGCCATGAGCACCACCGTGTCGTTGGTCGACTGGCAGCCGTCGATGTTGAGACTGTTGAAGCTGGTGGCTACGGCTGCGCGGAGGGCCGCCTCTGCGGCGGGGGCATCGAGCAGTGCGTCGGTGGTGACGAAGGCGAGCATGGTCGCCATGTCCGGTCGGCACATGGCGGCGCCCTTGGCGATCGCACCGATCGTCCAGCCCGGTCCGCCGTGCTCGGATTGCTTGGTCGCGGTGTCGGTCGTCAGGATCCCGGCTGCAGCCTCCATGTCGGCCGCGGCACCGCTCGTGAGGCCCACGGCGACGCGCCCGATCCCGGCTTCGACCTCGGCCATCGGCAGGCGAGGGCCGATCGGTCCGGTGGAGCACACAAGGACCTCTTCGGCGGCACAACCCACCGCGGACGCCGTGACCGCCGCCATCCTCCAAGCCGCCTCGGCTCCGGGGGCGCCGGTGCCGGCGTTCGCGCATCCGGAGTTGACCACCACGGCTCGAATCGATCCGTTGGCCACATGGTCCCGGCTGAGGGTGACCGGTGCTGCGGGTGCACCGTTCGTGGTGAAGACGGCTGCGGTGGGCACGGCGCGGTCGGCTACCAGCAGGGTCAGGTCCGGACTCCCGTCACCCTTGATCCCGACATGGCCGCCGGCTGCCATGAAGCCGGCCGGTTTCGTGACGGTCACTTCTGCCTCCCTCGGTGGCCGACGGCATCCGTTCGGCGGTGCCTCACGGCAACCATCCCGAGAGGGGCAGGCCCTTGGTCTCGGCCTGCCCGGTCATGATGTTGGCGGCCTGGATCGCCTGACCGGCCGCTCCCTTCACGAGGTTGTCCAAGGCCGAGATCACCACGAGTGAGTCACTGTGACGGTCGACGTAGGCGGTGACGAGGACCTTGTTGCTGCCAACTGTCCACCGGGACTGCGGTGGCTCCTCGACGACCTCGACGAACGGTCTCCCGGCGTAGGCCTCCCGGAGGACGTCGAGCACCTCGGACCGCTCGACGGCGTGCCCGAGCGGGGCCGTGGACGTGGCAACGATCCCACGCTGCATCGGAACGAGGTGCGGGGTGAACGTGACATTGACGGACTCCACGCCCGACGAGGCCTCCAGCGCCATCTCCATCTCGGGACGATGCCGGTGCGTGCCGACCCCGTAGGCAACGACGCCCTCGGCCACGGAACCGAACAGGAACTGGTCGGCAAGCTTCCGCCCTGCCCCGGTGACGCCGGACACGGCGTTGACGGTGATCGACGTCGGGTCGACCAGGTGGGCGGCGATGATCGGCGCGAGCCCGACGATGGCCGAGGTCGGGTAGCAGCCGGGCGAGGCGACGGAGGTCGCGCCGGACACGTCGAAGAGCTCCGGGAGTCCATAGACCCAGTCGGCGAGCCTGTGCGGGTACGGGTGCTCGGATCCATAGGCCAGCAGGTAGCGCTCGTGGGTGTCGAGGCGAAAGTCGCTTCCCAGGTCGACGACGGAGATGCCCGCATCCACCAACTCGACACCGATCTCGGCCGACGCCCCGTGCGGGAGGGCCAGGAAGACGAGGTCCGTCTCGTCGGGGAGCATCTCGGGGTCATTGGGGGCGAGGACGCGGTCCCCACCGTCGAGGTGCGGGTGTACCTCCCCCAAGGCCTTCCCAGCCTGGGTGTGGGCACCGAGATGGGTCGGGTCGAAGCCCGGATGGGCATCGAGAAGTCGAATGAGCTCGCCACCGGCGTACCCGGAGGCGCCGAAGATGGCTACCTGCATGACGCAGGAGTATGCACATCTCTGCATAGATATTCAAGACCAAGGCGCCGGGGACTCGGGGTCGACCCCCCTCCCAACTCGTCGCTCCGCTCCTCGGCGGGGCGCATCTCCCTTGGCGGCGGGATCTCTCGTTGGTTCGTCGCCGCACCGTCTTCAGTGCTCGGGGCCCAGCTCCCTCACCGCCCCGAACGCCGTCGAGCCCCCGGGTGGGGGATCCCGAGGGCTCGACGGTGCTGAGTGGCCTGGTGGTTCAGGGACCGACGTACTGGTCGTCGGAGAAGGCGAGGATCGGGAAGAAGACGAAGGGCAGGAAGAACAAGCCGATGGCAAAGCCGGCTCCCCTGCCGAAGTTCTCGGCGAGGCCGGCGAGCAGGACGAAGGCGATGACGATGTTCACGAGCGGGATCCAGAGCAGGAACATCCACCAACCCGGCTTGCCGCTCACCTCGCACATGACCCACGAGTTGTAGAACGGGACGATCGCAGCCCAGCCGGGCTTGTCGGCCTTCTGGAAGATGATCCACAGCGTTGCGATGACGAGCAAGCCGATCACCATCGAAATGATGTAGAAGAGCCAAAGCTCACCCCAGCTGACGTCCATCGGTCCTCCGCCTCTCAGATCGACTCCGACGATAGGAGCGGCACCCCGGATCGACGCGGCAATCAGGGGAGATCGGGCAGGTCGCCGAACAGCCAATCGTCGAAGAGGTCGCCCAACCCAGAACCGGATACCTCCTCGGCGAGGGCCACCAGGTCCGCCGTCGAGGCGCTGGAGAACGCGAAGTCGGTCACCCACCGCTCGAGCACCTCGAAGAAGGACTCGTCGCCGATCTCGGCCCGCAGCGCATGGAGCGTCAGTGCTCCTCCGTCGTAGACCATCCGGTTGAACATGTCAGCGGCGGGGGGCTCGCCCGGGCCCCATCCCGGTCCGGTCGAGCGCATCCGGGCGTGTGCCTCGGCGACGGCCTCGTCCAGCGACACCCCCCCGTCGTGGTCGACCCACATCCACTGGAGGTAGGTGGCGAAGCCCTCGTTGAGCCAGATGTCCGACCAGTCGGCCACCGACACCGAGTTCCCCACCCACTGGTGGGCGATCTCGTGCGCGACCACGAACCCCCGGACGGCGTTCGTCTCGTATGTCGAAAGGGTCTGGGTCTCGAGCGCTCCCCAGAAGTCCCGATCGACCACGAGGGCCCCGTTCGCCTCGAACGGGTATGGGCCCAGGAACTGCTCGAAGTAGCGAATCATCTCGTCCTGGCGCCCGAGGACCGCGGCCTCCGCCACACCGGGCCCGAGGTAGTCGCGCCAGGCATACCCCTCGGCGGAGCGGTCGACCCGGGTGAGTTCACCAACGGCGAAGGGGACGAGATAGGTGGCGACCGGCAACCGATGCTCGAAGAAGAACGTCGTGGACGGACCCTCCGTCAGTGTGCTCACGAGCAGGCCTCCCGCAGCAGCCTCCATCCCGGTGGGGACGGTCACGGCGATCGCGTAGGGCGCCTTGTCCGTCGGATGGTCGTTGCCGGGCATCCAGGTCGTCGATCCCTCGGGCTCGCCGATGCTGAAGACCAGCGATTCGTCGCGAACGATTCCTCCGGTTCCGGGCCTGAAGGCCCGATCGGTGGGAACCGAACCCGAGTACACGACCCGCACGACGCTGACGGTGCCCGGGACGAGGACTGGGACGGGATCGATACGCACCTGGCTGCTGTCGGTGGCGAAGGCGGCCGACTCATCGTCGACCGACACGTCGGACAGCGACAGGTCGCCGGCATCGATCACGAACGAGTCGAGCGCGACCAGCGGGTCGATCCGCAGCGTCACGACGCCAGAGAACCGACCCGTTTCGAAGACCTCGGTGAAGTCGAGCTCCAGGTCGACGGATTGGACGTCGTATCCCTCGTTCCCAGCCTTCGGGAACAGGGTGTCGCCGAGGCCCTCCCCCGCATGGACCCCTTGCGGGATGGTCGACGTGACCGGGGGAGGTTCGGTCGTGCCGACCGTCGTCGACGTGCCGGCGGTGGCCGCTGGCGCGGTCGTCCCCGGAGCGTCGGACCCGGTACATCCGGAGAAGGCCAGGGCCGCCGCAAGCACGGCAATGGGGGCCCTGGACGACATCAGTCCTCGTCCTTGGCCTTCGTGGTCGCGGGACGCGCATCGACATCGGGCACGTCGATTCCGGCTCGGGCGGCCCACTCGGCAACCAGCCGATAGGCCTCGTCCTCGTCGTAGGGCCCGACCTCGATTCGGTGCTCGTTGAGCAGGTTCATGATCTCGCCGACCTGCTTGCCGGGGCCGACCCCCAGAAAGGCCATCACCTGGGTCCCGTCGATCGGCGGTCGGAGCGAGGCGAGCTCCTCGGCTTTCGAGAGCTTGCCGATCCTGGTCTCCAGCTCGTCGATCCGGCGTTGGATCGCGTCGGCTCGGCGCCGATTCCGAGTGGTGACGTCGCTGCGTACGAGCTCGTTGAGGTCGTCGAGCAATGGCCCGGCGTCCCGGACATACCGACGGACGGCCGAGTCGGTCCAGCCTTGCTTGAAGGTGTGCGGGCGCATGTGCAGGAACACGAGCTGGCCGACGTCGCCGATCACGTCGCGGGGGTACCGAAGGGCCTTGAGCCTTGCCCGAGCCATCCTGGCGCCGACGACCTCGTGGTGGTGGAACGTCACGCCACCCCCGGACTGGAACTCCCGGGTGTCCGGCTTGCCGACGTCGTGGAGGAGCGCGGCAAGGCGGAGTCTGAGATTGCCGCTGGTGGTCTTCGCCGTGACCGCTATCGAATGGGCGAGGACGTCCTTGTGGTGGTGATGGGGATCCTGCTCCATCGCCATCGCCGGCAACTCGGGGAGGAAGTGGGCGGCGAGGCCCGTTTCGACCAGTCCCACCAGGGCATCGGTCACGTGCTCGCCCATCACCAGCTTGCTGAACTCGTCCCGGATCCGCTCGGCGGAGATGATCTCGAGGCGGGGAGCCATCTCCTCGACGGCAGCCAGGGCGGCATCGGTCGGCCGGAACCCGAGCTGGGAGACGAACCGGAATAGGCGCAGCATCCGGAGCGGGTCATCCGAGAAGGAGACCTCGGGGCCGATCGGGGTCTTCAGCAGCTTGGCGGCGAGATCGGCCAACCCGCCATAGGGGTCGACCGGCTCGGGGTCGAGGACGCGCAGGGCGATCGCGTTGACGGTGAAGTCCCGGCGGGACAGGTCCTCGGAGATGTCGTCCGAGTAGGACACGTTCGGTTTGCGGGAGTCGTCCCGGTAGATCTCCGAGCGGAAGGTCGTGATCTCGCCCAACTCGCCATCGACGATGACCCCGATGGTGCCGAAGGCTTCCCCCACCGTGAACACCTTGCCGACCCCCTCGACAATGCCCTTGATCTCGTCGGGTCTGGCAGCCGTCGTGAAGTCGAGGTCGACCGACTCCCGATCCAACAGGGCATCGCGGACGCTCCCGCCGACCAGGTAGAGGTCGTGCCCGGCGTCGCGGAAGCGGGTCGCCAGGCGATGGGCCGGGGTACCCGCGCCGATGATGCGTCCGAGGCGGTCTGGGAGCATCCGGGCAGGGTAGGACCGACAGGGCTTTTCGAGCGGTTCGCACTTTCCCTAAAGGGGTTCGGCTGGTCGGCCGATTCCAGTGGGGATCATCGCTCTACCTGGAGGCTCGCGGTCATGGCCGTCCCCCTCGACGAACTACTGAAGAAGATGATGGAGGTCCAAGCATCGGACCTGCATCTCAAGGTGGGATCGCCGCCCGTCATGCGGGTTGACGGTGAGCTCCACCACACCACCCTCCCGACGCTCACGCCGGCCGACACCGAGGCCTACGCCCAGGCGATCTTCACCCAGCGTGCTGCTGTCGAGTTCCGGAACACCGGTGAGGCCGACTTCGCCTACGGCAAGGCCTCCCTCGGTCGTTTCCGCGTGAATGCGTACCGCCAGCGCGGTTCGGTGAGCCTGGTGCTGCGCCGAGTGCTACCGGTCACCTACACGTTCGACGAGTTGGCGCTCCCGCCGATCCTCGAGCGCCTCAGCCACGAGCCCCGTGGCCTCGTCCTCGTGACGGGTCCCACCGGTTCGGGCAAGACCACGACGCTGGCCTCGATGCTGGACTACATGAACACCCAGCGCCGTCTCAACATCATCACGATCGAGGACCCGATCGAGGTGCTCCACCGTGACAAGAACTCGATCATCTCCCAGCGCGAGATCGGGATGGACACGATCGACTTCAACGAGGCGATCCGCCGGGCACTCCGTCAGGATCCCGACGCGCTCCTCATCGGTGAGATGCGTGACCCCGAGACGATGCGGGCCGCCATGCGGGCGGCCGAGACGGGCCACCTGGTCCTCTCGACCATGCACACGATCGACGCACCCGAGACCGTGAACCGCATCCTCGACATGTTCCCGCCCCACCAAGAGCGCCAGATCCGGATGATGCTGGCTGCCACGCTGCGGGCCGTCATCTCCCAGCGTCTGCTCGAGCGAACGGACGGCGGTCGCGTCGTCGCTGCCGAGGTCCTCATCAACAATGGTCGCATCTTCGACCGGATCGTCGATCCCGCCCAGTCGATGAACCTTCTCGAGGTCATGGCCGAGTCGGAGTTCTACGGCATGCAGACCTTCGACCAGTCGATCCTTCGCCTGTTCGAAGAGGGCCAGATCAGCTTCCAGACCGCCCTGGCGGCGGCGACCAGCCCCCATGACCTCCGGGTCAAGGCAGAACAGAAGGGCCTGCTGGCCGTCTGATCCATCCTCCAAGCGAGTGATCGAGGAGCCCCGGCCGTCGGCCGGGGCTCCTTCCTTCGTACATCGGCACTCCGCCACGGAGCGGTGCAGTCGAGGCTGCGTCGTACCCTCCATGCCATGAGGATGCGTGGCACGTGGCCGGGACGGGTGACCCTGCGGTCGGGATGGGCGAAAGCCTTCGCCCGGCCATGGAACGACACGTCACCCGATGCCGCACTCCGCCTCGAACGCGGTTCCGCCGAGTTCCTCTCCGAGTGCGCCGGCGCCCTGTGCGCCGAAGGCGTGGAGCGAGTCCTCTCGCCACCCGTCGACCAATCATTGGCGAAGGTCTGGATCGACGCCGGGTTCACGCCGGCCTTGCCCCTCGACCTACACCGGCGCAGCCTGGTCACGCCGATCCCGACCCCGGACCACGCCGTCGAGGAAGGCTCCGACCAGGACTGGGTCGAAGCGGCTCGAATCGACGATGCGGCCTTCGGTGATGCGTGGCGGATGGGAGCGCTCGGGCTCGAGGAGGCCCGTCAGGCGACACCGAACAACCGGTTCCTCGTCACCCGTCAGGATGGGCGGGTCACCGGATTCGCCATCGTCGGTCAGGCGATGTCCACCGGCTACCTGCAGCGCATTGCCGTCGATCCATCGGCCCAGGGCGCCGGGCACGGCCGGTCGCTGGTTCGCGCCGCCTGCAGATGGGCCTCGGGACGAGGCGCCATGGCGATCATCCTCAACACCCAACCGGACAACACCGTGGCGGCCGGGCTCTATCGCTCCGAGGGCTTCGAGGTCACGACGGGCGCCCTCTCCGTGTTGGGCAAGGGCTGCTGATGCCACCTCCCCTTCCCGAGCGGTACCACCTCGAGGTACGAATCGGACGCGACGGGGACGTCGAGGAGTGGCTCGCGACCGACGAGCAACTGGACCGGCCCGTGCTCGTGCGGGTCCTGGGACCAGAGTCGACCCCCGAGCGTCGTGAGGCCTTCCTCTCGCACACCCGGCTCGGCGCTTCGGTCACCCACCAGCACGTCGCACGCGTCTACGAGGTCGACCTGACCGAGGACGGTGCCTACTCCATCTCCGAGTGGCCGGGCGGCATCCGCCTCGCCGATCGGGGCGAGGCCGGGCTGGGGGTCGACCAGACAGGCTTCCTCCCCAACGCCGAGGGCCTGGCACGCGGCCTGCAAGCCCTCCACGACGTCGGTTTCGTGCACGGGGCCATCACCGGTTCGTCGGTCTTCTTCTCGGCGGCGCGTCCGGCGAAACTCGCCGCCTTCGGTCGCATACCGATCACCTCCAGCCCCGAAGCCGACGTGCGATCCCTTGCGGCGGTGCTCGAGGAAGGCCTGACGGGCGAGCCGGCAGGGACGGTCCCCCCGTCGGAGATGATCGATGGCATCTCCACCGAGCTCGACCTGGCGTTCGAAGCCGCCCGGGAGTCGAATCTGGATGCGGCGTCGCTGGCCGAGCGATTCGCAGCGGTTCCATCTCCAACCGCCAACGAGCCCGAACCCCAGGACCCCGGCCGTCGATGGTGGTTGACCGCAATCATCCTCCTCGTGGCCGCCGCAGCGCTGATCGCCGTCGCCACGACACTCGCCCCCAACCCCGCGGTCGTGCCCTCGGGATCGACACCCGACAGCACGCCCGTAGATGGCTCGGTAGAGATCGGCCGGGTGGAGTCCTTCGACCCGTTCGGTGACGGTACCGAGAACGACCGGCTCCTTCCGAACCTCGTCGACGGGAACCCGGCCACCGCCTGGATGACCGAGCAGTACGCCGACCCCCTTCCGCTCCTCAAGGCCGGCGTCGGGGTCACGTTCGAGGTCTCCGGGACCCCTTCCCGCCTGGTGATCGAGCGGATGACCAGTGGGACGATCGCGACACTCCATTGGCGAGCCGCCCCGTCCCAACAGCTCGCCGACTGGGAGACCCTCCAAAGGATCGGGGCCGACGACGGCACCATCGACATCGCCCTCCCGGAACGACCCGGTGGTGTATGGCTGCTGTGGCTCGTCGATCTGCCTGCCGACGGGCCGGTACACGTCGCGTCGATCGGCGAAACCACGTTCGACTGAGTCTCCGTTTACCGTGGCCACACGCATGGACGACGCCACGCTCATCGCCCGTTGCCTCGATGGGGACCGCCGGGCCTTCGACGAGCTGATGGCCCGACACCAGGACCGGGTGTTCGGTGTCTGCCTCAGGACGCTGCGCGATCGCGAGGCGGCCCTCGACGCCACACAGGACACCTTCGTCACCGTCTTCCGCAAACTCGACCGCTTCGACGGTCGTTCCGCCTTCTCGACCTGGCTGTACCGGGTGGCCGTCAACACTTGCTACGACCGCCTGCGCGCCGAGAAGCGGCACGCGACCGTTCCGATGGCCGACCACCACGAGCCGTCTGATCCCCTTGCCGAAGAGGCCGTGGAAGCAGCCGGTCTCCGACCCGAGCTCCAGGCCGCCCTCGACTCGATCCCTGCGGAGTTCAGAGCGGCGGTCGTGCTCGTCGACGTCCACGGCCTCGGGACCGAGGACGCCGGAGAGATCCTCGGCGTGGCCAGGGGGACGATCAAGTCGAGGGTGTTCCGAGGACGCAGACTGCTGGCCGAGGCCCTCGGGAACCGCGAGGCGACTTCCGACCGTCCAACCGATAGCTCATGAGCGACCACCTCTCCCCCGAGATCGAAGCCCTCGTCGTCGACGCCCTCGCCGGCGACATCGACGAGACCGGTCGCGCCCGCCTGGACGAGGCCATGGCGGCCGACCCCACACTCGCCGCCATGCTCGAAGAGCAGCAGTCGGTGGTCGAGCAATTCGGTGCCCCGGCCACCCCTCTCTCCGAACTCGAAGCTGCCCGACTGCGGCTCCATGTCCTCGACGAGGTCGCCCCTGTCGCGCCGGCGACACCATCGTCTCAGCCAAAGGCCTCGCCCTGGGTCCGTTGGGCGTTCTCGGCGGCGGCAGTCCTCGTCCTCGTCGTGGGCGCCGTCGGGTTCTTGAACTCTCGCGACGACACCTTCTCCCCGATCGGTGCCGACCTCGCCGACTCGGCCACCCAGTCGGGTGCGGCAGAGGAGTCGAGCGAGATCGAGCGGTTGGAGGCCCCGACGAGCGGAGCCGACACCGATGACGCCGACGACTTCGCCGCCTATGACAGCGCTGAATCCGATGCCGGAGCCGATGGCGGCCTCGACGAGACCGCCGCAGGCGGGCCTGCATGCGAGGGCGAGAAGGTGCGCTGGATCACCGACATCGTCTACCCGGACATCGAGACCGCCGTCAACCGGCTGGTCGCGGAACAACCGGCCGGCCTCGAGGTCGAGGGGCGCCCTGTAGTCGAAGAACTCACCGACCTCGTCGTGCTCACCTGGTTCGGCGACGAAGGCCCCGAGACCCGGCTCGAGCTCGAGCCCGCCGACGGTGGTTGGCAAGTGGTCAACGAGACGAGTTGCACGCCCTGACGGAACCGCTCCGTTCGAGCGCCGATACACTCCGGCCGATGGATCGCCTGGCCACCCAATTCGCCGACTTCCTCGAAGAGACCGCCGACCGCGTGCGTTCGGTCACGGTCGACCGGGTCCGCGAGATCATCAAGATGGTCATGGTCGGCATGGTCGCGACCACGCTCGCCCTCGTCGCCCTCACGTTCATCTCGGTCGGTGTGTTCCGCATCGTCGGGGAGGCCATCGGCGTCACCGCCGCGTGGGCGGCCTTCGGGGGAATATTCGTTGTCGCCGGGCTGTTGCTCTGGTCCCGTCGCGATCCCGTTCCCCCTGCCGAGGATTGATCCCCCATGCCTGAGAAGGTCATCATCATCGGGTCAGGACCTGCCGGTCTGACCGCCGCCCTCTACGCCGCCCGAGCCGATCTGAATCCGGTCGTGTTCGAAGGCGCCCAAGCGGGCGGCCAACTCATGATCACCACCGATGTCGAGAACTACCCGGGCTTCCCCGACGGCATCATGGGCCCCGACCTGATGCAGAACTTCCGCAAGCAGGCCGAGCGTTTCGACGCCCGCCTCGAGACCACCGACGTCACCGCCGTCGACTTCTCGTCCCGCCCCTTCAAGATCACCGCCAGTGGCGCCGTCCACGAAGCCGAGACGGTCATCATCTCCACCGGCGCCTCTGCCCGCTGGCTGGGTATTCCCGGCGAGGAGAAGCTCACCGGCCGGGGTGTCAGCGCCTGCGCCACGTGCGACGGTTTCTTCTTCCGCGACCGCCACGTCGTGGTCGTCGGCGGCGGGGACACCGCCATGGAGGAATCCCTCTTCCTCACCAAGTTCGCCTCGAAGGTGACGATCGTCCACCGGCGCGACGAGTTCCGCGCCTCGCGGATCATGGCCCAGCGAGCCAAGGACCATGAGAAGATCGAGATCCTCTGGAACACGGTCGCGACCGAGGTCCTGGGCGAGAACGAGGTCTCCGGCGTCAGGCTCAGCGACACGGTCACCGGCGAGGAGACCGAGTTGGCCGCCGACGGGTTCTTCGTCGCCATCGGCCACAACCCCAACACCGAGTTGTTCGCCGGCCAGATCGACCTCAACGACGAGGGGTACATCCTGCTCGCCGGCGACGGGTCGACTCGGACGTCCGTCGACGGCGTGTTCGCCGCGGGCGATGTCCACGACACCGTCTACCGTCAGGCCGTAACCGCCGCGGGCTCCGGCGCCCGTGCCGCCATCGACGCCGAGCGCTGGCTCGGCGAGCACGAGTAACCCAGGAGGAGTCCCGGATGGGAGCCAACACCGTCACGCTGACCAACGAGAGCTTCGGTGAGGCCATTGCCTCGGACAAGCCGATCCTCGTCGACTTCTGGGCCGAGTGGTGCGGTCCGTGCAAGGCGATCGCACCGATACTCGAAGAGATCGGCTCCGAGCACGCCGACAAGATCACCATCGGCAAGCTCAACATCGACGAGCACCCCCAACCGCAGGCCTCCTACGGGATCATGAGCATCCCCACGATGATCGTGTTCCAGGGCGGCGAGGAGAAGCGTCGCATCGTCGGCGCCCGTCCGAAGGCCGCGATGGAAGCCGAGCTCAAGGAGTTCCTCGCCTAGCGGCGACAACTGCGAGACTGCGGGTCATGCGACTGGTTACGGTCGGTGACTCGGGCGAGCCGGTCCGGGATGTCCAGGGCCGGCTCGATGCTTTGGGTTACCCACACGACCCCGATCCCCGCGGGGAGTTCGGTGACGGGACCTCCGCCGCCGTTCGCCGGTTCCAGACCGACCGCGGACTCGATCCCGACGCCGTCGTCGGCCCACGTACCTGGCAGACACTCGTCGAGTCGGGCTTCCACCTCGGGGACCGGGTGCTCTACCACCGAAGGCCGATGCTCCGAGGCGACGACGTGGCCGAGCTCCAACGCCGCCTCAACGACCTGGGCTTCGATGCAGACAAGGTCGATGGGATCTTCGGTCCCCTCACCGCCGGGGCCGTCCGGGAGTTCCAGCAGAACCGCGGCATGAGCGAGGACGGCATCGCCGGTCCGGCGGTCGCGTCCGAGATCGTCTCCGTCCAGCGACCGTCGCGACGGATCGGCAAGGAGACCGCCCGCGAGATCGAGTGGCTCCGCCAGCTCCCGACGTCCGTGGTCGGAACACGCGTTCTCTTCGACGCCGGTTGCGCCACCCCCGAAGAGGACAGCCGCCTCTGGCCGATCTCACACGCAGCGGCCGAGAACTTCCAGAAATTGGGCGGTGCAGGATTCGTTTCACGGGCCGCTGACGTCAAGGCCGAGCCACGAGTGCGTGCGCGACGCGCAAACCGCTTGGGGAGCGACCTCGTGGTCTCCCTGCGACTCCCTGCCTCGGACACCGAGGGCGTCTACTACTTCGACTCCGGGATCTCGAACTCGCCGGCCGGCCAACTACTGGCTGAGACGATGGCGAAGTCGCTCGGGCTCGAGGCACACGGGAGGGCACTGCCCATGCTCCGCGAGACCAGGGCCCCGGCGGTCGTGATCGCGTCGGACGCGATCGGGCCCCCATGGGCCGAGAGGGTCGTGCGCGGGCTCCACGACTTCTTCGAACGAGCGGCCGTCGAGGCCGACGCCGCCGACTAGCGGTCGTAGACGAACCGGGCGATCCGTTCGAGGTCGTCGAGATTGCCGTAGGTGATCACCACGCGCCCCTTCTCGCCCCTGTGGGTGATCTTCACCTTCGTACCGAGGCGTTCTTGGAGTCGCTCCTCCAACTCGCCGATGGCGGGTGGGCGAAGCTCTCGGAGCACCGGGGCCGGTGGGGCAAGGGGCTCGTCGTTCCTCCGGGCTCGAGCCGCCTCCTCGACCTGGCGGACCGACCAGCCCTCCTCGGCGGCCTTGGCGGCGATGTGCTCGGCATACGCCTTGTCCTCGAGCCCGGCCAGGGCACGGGCGTGCCCGGCGGCAAGCTCCCCGCGATCGACGAGGCCCTGGACCGAGGCCGGTAGCCCGAGCAGCCGCATCGAGTTCGAGACCGACGAACGGCTCTTCCCGACGCGCTCCGCCACCTGTTCGTGCGTGAGCCCGAAGTCATCTACCAATTCTTGGTAGGCCGCTGCTTCCTCCATCGGGCGCAGTTGCTCACGCTGGACGTTCTCCACCAATGCCTCGGAGAGCCGGCGCTCCTCGGTGCTGGCGGGGCGAATGACCGCCGGTACCGACCCGAGACCAGCCAGACGGGCGGCGCGGAGTCGGCGCTCACCCGCCAACAGGACGTACCCCCCGTTCTCCTCGTGGACCACGATCGGTTGCAGCAGGCCCACTTCCTTGATGGATGCAGCCAGTTCCTCCAGGAGGGTCTCATCGAATGTGCGGCGAGGTTGCCGCGGGTTCGGCGCGACCTCGTCGGGGTGGACCTCCCGGTAGGTCGTGCTGGCACCTTCCGCCTCCGGGATCAGGGCCGAGAGGCCCCGCCCAAGGCCCGAGCGCTTCTCACTCACCGTCGACCTCCTCGTGTCGGGCCAGGAACTCGCCGGCAAGGTGGCGATAGGCGATGGCGCCTCGCGACATGGGTGCGAAGGACTCGATCGGCTCACCGTACGACGGCGCTTCGGAGAGCTTGACAGATCGCGGTATCACGGCCCGATAGGTCGATTCGCCGAAGAACTCCCGCACCTGGGCCGCCACGTCGGCGGAGAGGTTGGTCCGGCCGTCGAACATCGTCAGGAGCACACCCTTGACTTCGAGGTCCCGATTCAGCGACCTTTGGACCAACTCGATGTTCTTCAACAACTGGCTGACTCCCTCCAGGGCGTAGTACTCGCATTGGATCGGGATCAGGACCTCGGTCGCCGCAGCGAACCCGTTTAGCGTGAGCAGCCCGAGCGATGGGGGGCAGTCGATGAGGACGTAGTCGTACTGGTCCAAGGAGTTCTCCAAGGCTGATTTCAGCCTTAGTTCCCGGGACATGGTCGATACCAGCTCGATCTCCGCCGCGGCCAGCTCGATGGTGGCCGGCGCCACGAACAGGCGCCCGGTGGATGTGGGTTCTATCGAGTCCTCGAGGTCCACGCCCTTGAGGAGGACTTCGTACATGGAGGACTCGAGCGAGGCTCGGTCGATACCGAGCCCGGACGTGGCATTGCCTTGGGGATCCATGTCGACGACGAGGACCCGCCGATCGAGGCCGGCAAGGGCTGCGCCGAGGTTGACGGCGGACGTCGACTTGCCAACGCCGCCCTTTTGGTTGGAGATGGCTACGACGGCTGTACTCATGGCTGCCGCATGATACGCAGCCACCTCCCGGGTTCAAGCACTGATGACCCTGGAAATCGAACCAGGTCGAATCCATCCAGGTCGATGGGATCCAATCCTGCACCGACCACGGCAGTCCCGCCGGGGGAGAGGTGGTCTGTGCCGAACGTCAGCAGCGCCTGCGGCCGCAGTACACCACGCATGACAAAACAGGGGATCGGTCCCCTGTTGCGAAGCCAAGCACGTGCGTCCGCCTCCACGACCTCTACGTTCCCCAGCCCTAGAATACGGGCGATTCTGCGGATCAGCCGCACTCGCCGACCAGATCGATCGAGGAGTAGGAACTCTGTCTCGGGTCGAGCGATGGAGAGCGGTATCCCGGGCAGGCCGACTCCCGTCCCGACATCGAGGACCCACTCTTCGGCCCCGAGGCCGGCCGCGAACATCAACGAGTCCAGGATGTGGCGCTCCCAGACGTGGGAGGCCTCGTCAGGACCGATACCGCCCGCCTGGAGCGCTTCGTCGGCGAGCCACCCCGCGTAGCGCTCCAGCTGCCCTTCCTGCTCTCCCCCCAGGTCGAGCCCGGCCCACTTCGCCACGTCGAGGAGTTGTCGGTGTTTCACGTGGAACATTCAAACCGATACGCGGAAGAGCCCGGGGTGTTTCACGTGGAACACCCCGGGCTCTTCTGACTACTCGATGCGTCGGCTACTCGGCAGCTGCCTCGGTCTTGGAGAGGACCACGGACCGTCGCGGGTCATCGCCCTCGGAGTAGGACTCGACACCGTCGATCCCGCCGACGGTGTCGTGTACGACCTTGCGATCGGCCGGATTCATGGGCTCCAGCATGATTTCGCCACCCTCGTCGATCACCTGCTTGGCGAGGCGCTCGGCGTAGATGGCCAACGCCTCTCGGCGACGCGCCCGGTACCCGGCAACGTCCACCCTCACCCGGGCGGGCTGGTGGAAGCGGCGCTGCACCACGGTTCGGGTGACTTCCTGAACGGCGTTCATGACGGCACCCTTGTTGCCGACCAAGGCCTCGCTGTGTTCGCCGGCAACCGCGGCCTCGATGGCTCCCTTGTTCGTCTCCACCGTGACTTCGCCCTCGATTCCGAAGGCCCCGATGAGACCGGTGAGGAAGGACTCGACGATCTCGGTCTGTTCGTCGAGGTCTTCGGCCTTGGCAGGCTCGGGGTCGCTCTTCGGCTTCGGCCTGGACGAGGCTCGCTTCGGCTTCTGCCCTTCACCCTTGGGCCTGGAGCCCTGGGACGACGGCTTCGACTGACCCCGGGTATCGGTGCCTTGATCCGAACGCTGGCCCGAGTTCTCGCCCGATCCGGAGCCCTTGCCACGACGGCGACGCCGGCGCTTCTTCTTGGGCTTCGGACGGACCTTCACGACGGCGTCCTCGCCTCCCATACCGAGGAACCCCTTCTTGCCCTCGGAGATGACCTCGATCTCGGCCTGCTCCTCGGATTCGATGCCGAGTTCGGCGAGTGCGCCGGCTACGGCGACCTCGACACTCTTTCCACGGACCTCTACGAACTCCACCTCAGGACCTCCTTCTGCGGCGACGCTGCTGTTTCTTGGCCGAGCCCTGCTGCGGCTTTTTCTTGGGCTCTTCCTCGTTGTCCCCCGCCTCGACGGCCGGCTTCTCCGAAGCCTTGGCTGCCGCTGCCTGCTCCTCCCGGCGAGCGTCCATCACACTGATGAGACGCTGCTGACCCAGGCGCACGAGGCTCGATGTGGTCCAGTAGACCGTCAGGCCGGCGACGAAGTTCCAGGCGAAGACTCCGAACATCACGGGCATGACCTTGGTCACGACCTGCATCTGCTTGGCCTGGGGGTTGTCGGCGACGTTCGTGCCGCTCTCGTTGTAGCGCTGCTGGACCAACTGGGAGATGAACTGCATGAGCACCATCAACAAGATCAGGACCAGGTAGGGGACAAGGACGAGGAAGCTCTCGGAGGAGAACACCTCGGAAGGGGTGGCGGTGAGGTCGAGGAGGCCCGTGCTGTCGTTGGAACCGAACCAAGAGCCCAAGAAATAGGCGTTTCCGTCAGCAATGTCGGCGCCCAGCGCGGTGTCCGAATGGACGGTGAACAGGGCTTCGGGATCGTCGCTACCGATGTCGCGGAGCACCCGGAAGAGCGCCCACCAGATCGGGAGCTGGACGAGCATCGGGAGGAGGCAACCACCGGGTGTCGCCCCATGCTCGCGTTGGAGGGCGACCATCTCCTCCTGAAGCTTCTGTGGCTCGTCCTTGTACTTCTCCTGGAGCTTCTTGATCTCCGGGCCGATCTTCTGGAAGGCCTTTGTCGATCGGGTCTGCTTGAGCACGAGCGGGAACAGGAGCATGTTCACGACGAACGTGAGCACGATGATCGCCACCCCGAGGCTCGGGATCAGCTCGTAGAACCACTCGAGGAAGACGAGGATCGGTCCACCGATGGTCTGGATGATGGCGTTCATCTATCGCTCCGGAACAGGGTCGTAGCCGCCCTCGTGGAGCGGGTGGCACTTGGAGAGCCGGGCCATGCCCATCCCGGTGCCGCGAAGGAGGCCAAAGCGCGAGATGGCTTCGGCCGTGTACTGGGAACAGGTCGGCTGGAAGCGGCAATTCGGTCCCGACATGGGGGAGACATAGCGCTGGTAGCCCCGGACCGCAGCCAGGCCGAAGCGAGTGCCGAAGCCTTGTCGCTCATCCACGGGCGGGCTCACGATGCAAGCCATGCTCGACCCAACCAACCAATTTCTGGAAGGCCACGTCGGGGACGGACGGTCCGGCGATCACGATCACGTCCTGGCCCTGGGGAAGGCCGACCTCGCCGAGGGCGGCGCGGAGGCGGCGTTTGGCGCGGTTGCGGCGGACGGCGCCCCCGACGCGTTTGCCGGCCACGATCCCGACGCGGCAGCCGTCATCGGGCCCATCGGCGCGGATGACCGTGACACCACCCGATCGGGTCTTGTGTCCGGACGCGAAGAGACGCTCGAAGTCGTCACGTCGGGTGAGGGAGCGGATAGCCGCTGCCCTAGGCCGAGATGCTCTTGCGGCCCTTTTGGCGACGCCGCGAGATGGTGGCGCGCCCTTCACGGGTGCGCATCCGCTTGCGGAAGCCCATCTTGCGCTTCCGGCGTCGGTTGTTCGGCTGATAGGTGCGCTTCATGAGGGAACTCCTGTCGAGGCAGAGGTGAGGAGAAGGACGGAAGCAACGACAGGTTACGGACGGGTGGGGAGTACTGCAACACGCGACCACCCCCCGGACGCCACACCGCGAAAACAAATGCGCCCCCGCGAAATCATCCGATACACCTTGCCTTTCCCGACCTGCCACACGCCACCTGGTGGGCAAACCGTGACTATCCCTTGCGGCTCTAGCTGATTCGGCAATCACCGAATTGGGCACCAGGTGCGGAATCGGCCGGTTTTCCCGCCTTTGACGACCCCTTCACCGTCCATATACTCGCCGCTCTCGGACGACTTCCCCCGAGGCACAAGTAGATCTTCTCGCGGCTCCGCGCGCGCTTTTCCACAGTTGTGGACAGTTGTGTGGATACCGCGAACCGGGCTGATTAGGGGCTGACGTGCAAACGATGGTGAGCAACTGGGAAGGATTCCGACGTGTCGTTCGGCAATCCGTCGCCGACGGTACCTGGGACCGGTGGTTCGACCCCCTCACCGCCACCGACGGGCCCGGCACCCTCACCATCCACACGACCTCGGACCTGCACACCCGATGGATCAAGGAGCGCTACCTGACACTGCTCGAGCAAGCCGCCGAGCAGGTCTATGGCCCCGTCGAACTGAGCTTCGAGGTCGTGACGGAGCCACAGCTCGACCTCCCGCCGGCTTCACCCGTCACCGATCCGACCCCGCCGGCCCAGACCCACCAACCCGGTCCGCCGACCCTCCTGCACCGGTACACCTTCGAGGACTTCGTCGTCGGATCCTCCAACCGGTTCGCCCACGCCGCGGCCCAGGCAGTGGCCGAGCAGCCCGGTGCGCTCTACAACCCGTTGTTCATCCACGGCGGTGCCGGCCTCGGCAAGACCCACCTGCTCCACGCCGTCGGACACCTGACGCACCTGCTCGATCCGGGTCGAGTCGTCCGGTACGTGACCTCGGAGCGCTTCCTCAACGAGTTCATCGAGACCCTCCGCGACCGGAGGGCCGATGCCTTCAAGGCCAAGTACCGATCGATCGACGTACTGCTCCTCGACGATGTGCAGTTCTTCGAGGGCAAGGAATCGGTGCTGGAGGAGTTCTTCCACACGTTCAACGCCCTGTACGAGTCGGGCAAGCAGATGGTCATCAGCTCCGACCGCCACCCCCGTGAGTTGGCATCCTTGGAGGATCGCCTACGGAGCCGCTTCGAGTGGGGTCTGCTCACCGACATCCAACCACCCGACGTCGAGACCCGCATCGCCATCCTCCAGAAGAACGCCGCAGCGTCGCCCGTGCCGATCCCCCGGGATGTGCTCGAGTTCATCGCCAAGCACGTCCTCAACAACATCCGCGAGCTCGAGGGCGCTCTCACCCGGGTCACCGCCGACAGCCGCCTGAACGGTCACCCGGTGACCCTGGAGCGTGCCAAGGCGCTCCTGACCGACATCACCTCCGAGGACGACCCCGTGGTCGACGGGCCGGCGATCATCGCCGTCACGGCCGAGTCGTTCGGGTTCCACCCCGATGACCTCACGTCGAAGAGCCGCAAGCAGCCGCTCGTCACCGCCCGCCAGATCGCCATGTACCTCTGTCGGGAGCTCACCGACGACTCCCTGGTGCAGATCGGGACCCGCTTCAACCGGGACCACTCGACCGTCCTGCACTCGATCGACAAGATCAAACTGCTGTTGGCAAGTGACCGAACCGTGTTCGACAAGGTCAACGATCTTTCACAACGGCTGCGGACAACTCCCTGACTCTCCACAGGCTCTCGCGGCTTCCACAAAGGAGGTCGGACGGCCCACAGACCTTCCACAAAGAGCCCACACCCCAAGACCCGCTCCCCCCAACGAGAAACGCCCGGTTTCGACAATCCACAGCCCCTACTACTGCCTACTACCGTTCTCCTACTGATCAGTAACGAAGAAGAAGGACCACCGAATCGTGCACATCCGCGCCGACCGTGACGATCTAGCCGACGCCTTCGGGCGAGCCAACCGCGCCGTCGGGACCAGGGCCGCCCTGCCCATCCTCTCCGGCGTGCTCTGCAGGGTGGCGGGGTCCTCCCTCTCGATCACCGGTACGGACCTGGACATCACCGTGCGCACCGCCGTCGAGGTCGAGGTACTCGAGGAGGGTTCCTTCGTGGTACCCGCCAAGCTCGTGACCGAGGCCATCCGCAAGATGCCCGCCGGCCAGGTGACGCTGCGCTCGGATGGCCAGGAGCTGGTCATCGAGGGGCGCGGACCGCGATTCGCCATTCGGGAGATGCCGGTCGACGAGTTCCCGGAGGTCCCTGAGCCCGATCTCACCGGGGCGGTTGCGATCGATGGACACGTCTTCGCCGAAGCGGTGAAGCAGGTCGTGACGGCTGCCTCGGTCGATTCGGCACGCCCGGTCCTCACCGGGGTGCAGGTCGAGCACGATGAATCGGGTGTCCGTCTCGTCGCCACGGACTCCTACCGGCTGGCGGTGCGGACCCTCGCCGGCGTCACCCTCGACGGCTCAGGCCTGATTCCGGCCCGAGCCCTCCGGGAGGTGCCGGCGGCGATCGGGTCCGATTCGGTCACCGTGGCGATCGGTGACCGGGAAGCGGCCTTCGGCTCGCCCAAGGGCACGGTGACCGTGCGGTTGATCGAAGGGGCCTTCCCCGACTACCGCCGGCTCCTCCCGGACACCTACCCGAACAGGGTGACCCTCGAGAAGTCGGTGTTGCTCGAAGCGTTGGGCCGGGCGAGCCTGGTTGCCGAGGACCACATCCCGGTCCGCCTGAAGCTGGCCGAGGGTGGGGTCGAGGTGACCGTGACCCGCCAGGACGTCGGTGGCGAGGTCGAGCACATCGATGGTGGCTACGAGGGCGAGGACGCCGAGGTGACGATCGCCTTCAACCCCCGCTACCTCGGTGATGGCATCGGCGCGATCGGTGCCGACGAGGTCGAGATCCATGTCCGCGACGGCCAGAAGCCGAGTGTCATCCGGGGGCGCGGCGACGAGGACTTCCTCTACCTGCTGATGCCCATTCGGATCTGAGGTGCGGCTCGACTGGCTCGAGCTCGCCGGGGTCCGCACCTACGAATCGCTGCGGTTCGAACCGGATCAGGGCATCAACGTGCTCGTCGGCGAGAACGCCGTCGGCAAGACCAATCTCATCGAGGCCATCGGCTACCTGGCCCGGGCCCGCAGCTTCCGCCGGGCCCCTGACGAGGCGATCATCGCCGAGGGTGCCGACGCCGCTGTCATTCGCGGCGAGGTCGACCACGGGGAGCGTCGTTCGCTCATAGAGGTCGAGGTCCCCGCGGATCGGCGGCGTCGGATCCAGGTCAACCGCTCCCGGCTCTCGAGGTCCTCGGACCTGGCCGAACACCTTCGGGTGGTCGTCTTCCAGCCGGACGACCTCGACATCGCCAAGCGTTCGCCGTCGTACCGGAGGGAGTTCCTGGACGGGGCCGCGTCGCTCCTCTGGCCGGCCGCCCTGGCCGACCAGTCGGACTACGAGCGGTCCGTGCGCCACAGGAACGCCCTCCTGAAGCAGATGGGCCGGCGAGCCGACCCGACCACCCTGGCCGTCTGGAACGAGCGTCTGGCGGCCTCTGGGGCGGCGGTGATGACTCGGCGAGCAGAGGCGCTCGAGGCCCTCTCCCCGCGGGTGGCGGCGGCCTATGCGACGCTGGCCGGGTCGGAGACGGCCGTGGTCCCCGCCTACCAGTCGTCGTGGGGCCTGAACGACCCGGCGGGAGCGCGGGACGACTGGGCCGCCAGATTGTGGGCGGCCCTCGAGGAGGCGACGGAGACCGACATGGACCGACGGGTGACGACGGTCGGTCCACACCGGGACGATCCGGGTTGGACGATCGACGGTCGAGACGTCCGTGTACGGGCCAGCCAGGGCGAGCAACGCACCCTCGTGCTGTCACTCCGACTGGCCCAGCAAGAGGCAGCCCAGGCGGTTGCCGGCGTCGCACCGGTGATGCTGCTCGACGACGTGTTCAGCGAGCTGGACATGGGCAGGGCCCGCGCGTTGGCGACGGCGCTGCCGTCGGGTCAGGCCTTCATCACCACGGCACGCGACGAGGAAGTCCCGGTCGAAGGCCGGCGGTGGCGGATCACCCCGGGCACGGTCGAATGAGAGACGACCTGAACCGCATCGACGGCGACGTCAGACGGATCCTCGGCCGGCTGGGACTCCGGGATGTGGAGGTGATGCTCCGGCTCCGCGACGAGTGGGATGAGCTGGCCGGCCCACCGTGGGCGGGGGTGAGCCAGCCACTGGGCCTCCAGGGCGGTGAGTTGCTCGTGGAGGCCGCCGTGCCCGGGCTCGTCGGGACGCTGCGGTATGGCGAACAGGCCCTCGTCGGGACGCTCTCGGCCGCCCTCGGGACCGAGGCGGTCAAGGTCGTGAAGGTGGTCCCGCCCCGCGGATCGCGTGCTGGTGGTCAGACAATTCGACCGACCTGACAATCACTTAGGGCCGCAAGGGATTTTCGACCCCCCATGAGTTGGGTTGTCACACCGGCAGGGGTATAATCACAATATTGTGAGAACGCCACCCCGGACCACGCCCTGAGCCGGTCCGGGAAGGGTCACAGGGACGAGCACGACTCCCGGCCCAAGGGCATAGAGGAGTGACGTGACCACCAGCACCGACGCGTCGTATGGCGCACAGCAGATCACCGTCCTGGAGGGCCTCGATCCGGTCCGCAAGCGGCCCGGCATGTATATCGGGTCCACCGGGCCGCGGGGCCTCCACCACCTGATCTGGGAGGTCGTGGACAACGCCATCGACGAAGCGATGGCCGGTTTCTGCGACAAGATCATCGTGACCCTGCGAGCCGACGGCGGCTGCGAAGTCGTCGACAACGGTCGGGGCATCCCGGTCGAGAAGCACCCGAAGACCGGCAAGCCGACGCTCGAGACGGTGCTGACGACGCTGCATGCCGGCGGCAAGTTCGAGCAGGGTGCCTACACGGTCTCCGGTGGCCTCCATGGCGTCGGTGTGTCGGTGGTCAACGCGCTCTCGACGACCCTCGAGGCCGAGGTGAGGCGCGACGGTCACGTCTGGACCCAGGAGTTCCACCTCGGGGTCCCCGGCAAGCTCCAAAAGGGCAAGCCGGTCAAGAAGAACGGCACCACGATCCGGTTCTGGCCCTCGGAGGACACGTTCACCGAGACGACCAGCTTCGACAATCGCACCGTCGCCACGCGACTGCGGGAGATGGCGTTCCTGAACAAGGGAACCCGGATCATCCTGCGCGACGAACGCGAGGACGAGCCCGACGAGGTCGTGTTCGAGTTCAAGAAGGGCATCGTCGATTTCGTCATGTACCTCAACGAGAAACGGGAGCCCATCCACTCCCGGATCATCTCGATGGAGGACTCCTCCGACGACGCCGAGCTGGAGCTCGCGATGCAGTGGACGAATGGCTACGCCGAGAACGTCCTGTCCTTCGCGAACAACATCAACACCCACGAGGGTGGCACCCACGAGGAGGGCTTCCGGTCGGCGCTCACCAAGGCGCTCAACGAGTTCGGACGGGCCAAGAACATCATCAAGGAGAAGGATGACAACCTCTCCGGTGAGGACTGCCGCGAGGGTCTGACCGCCATCATCTCGGTCAAGGTCCGCGAACCCCAGTTCGAGGGCCAGACGAAGACGAAGCTCGGCAACACCGAGATTCGTTCGTACGTGAACAAGACCCTCAACTCGCTGCTGCCCGTCTGGCTGGAGCGCAATTCCGCCGAGGCCCGGCGGATCATCGACAAGGCCCTCAACGCCCAGAAGGCCCGTATGGCGGCCCGCAAGGCCCGCGAGCTCACGCGACGAAAAGGGCTCTTGGAGTCGTCGTCCTTGCCGGGCAAGCTGGCCGACTGCTCGTCGCGCGATCCGGGCGAGAGCGAGATCTTCATCGTCGAGGGCGACTCGGCGGCGGGACCGGCCAAGCAGGGGCGCGATTCCCGCACCCAGGCGATCCTCCCGATCCGGGGAAAGATCCTCAACGTCGAGAAGGCCCGCCTCGCCCGGGCCCTCCAGAACAACGAGGTGCAGGCGATCATCACGGCGATGGGCACGAGCATCGGTGACGAGTTCGACATCGAGAAGGCCCGCTACCACAAGCTGATCCTGCTGGCCGATGCCGACGTCGACGGCGCCCACATCCGGACGCTGCTCCTGACGCTCCTCTTCCGGCACATGCGTGGCCTGATCGAGGCGGGTTTCGTCTACATCGCCCTGCCGCCGCTCTACCGGGTGAAGCTCGGCCGGAAGGTCCACTACCTGGACACGGACGACGACCTCGACGCGTTGAAGGCGGCGAACCCGGGGAAGAACATCAACCCGACCCGATTCAAGGGTCTGGGCGAGATGAACGCCCCGGAGCTGTGGGAGACGGCGATGAATCCCGAGACCCGGCGCCTCGTTCGGGTCGAGATCAACGACGCGGCGTTCGCCGATGAGATGTTCACCATCCTCATGGGCGACCAGGTGGCTCCCCGCAAGGAGTTCATCCAGCAGAACGCCAAGGACACCCGCTTCCTGGACATTTAGATCATGAGCGACGACACCACCACCATCGAACCGGAGGACGTCCAGCGCGTCCCCGGGATCGACATCAATGACGAGATCCAGACGGCGTTCATCGACTACGCCATGTCGGTCATCGTCTCCCGGGCCCTCCCCGACGTCCGGGACGGCCTGAAGCCGGTCCAGCGCCGCATCGTCTTCTCGATGTTCGAGGAGGGGATGCACTACACCTCGCGTCATCGCAAGTCGGCGAACGTCGTCGGCAACGTGATGGGCAAGTACCACCCGCACTCCAACGACGCCATCTACGACGCGTTGGTGCGTCTCGGCCAGGATTTCAACACCCGGGTCCCGCTGATCGACCCGCAGGGCAACTTCGGCACGATCGACGACCCCCCGGCAGCGATGCGCTACTGCGTCGCCGGCGAAACGCTGGTCCGGATGGCCGACGGTTCCACCAGGCGGATCGACTCGCTGGTTCCCGGAGCGACGCCGGACTCGAACACCGACATCGACCTCAAAGTCGCCAATCGACTCGGGGACCCGGTCGTGGCGACGAAGTTCTTCCATTCGGGCATTCAGGAGACCCTGCGCCTGAGGACCAAGGAAGGCTTCGGGTTGACGGGTACCGAGAACCATCCCGTCCTGGTACTCACGGACTCGACCGGCGTGCCAGCGTTGCTGTGGAAGCGCCTCGATGAATTGCAGTCAGGTGATCGGGTCGCGATCTCGCGGACGGTCATCGATGGTGACTCGGAGGCACACCCCCTCCTGGTCGCTGCTGCCCATCTCGCGGGAGCGTGGATCGCAGAGGGGTTCGCGTCCCCAGGACGAGCCGGGTTCAGCAACACCGACGCCGAGTACTTCGCAGCCACGTTGGATGCCTACGACGTCGTCGTCGGCGGCCCGCGATACGTCTCGTCACGAACGCTTCCCTCCGGCAAGGAGATCTGGGAGCTCGACGTCCAGAACATGGACGCGTTCGAGGAGAGCTTGCTGGCCGAGCTCCTCGGTGACCGAAGCGCGCAGAAGCGGATCCCCGGCTTCGTCTGGGAGGCCCCGGCTGACGCCAAGCGCCGGTTCCTGGCCTCTCTGTACGAGGGCGACGGCTCGTGTTCCGGCCTTTCGCGTGGGGCGATCCAGATCGCCTACTCGACCCGTAGCCGTGCTCTGGCCGAGGACGTGCAACTCCTCCTCGCCGAGTTCGGTGTGATCGGGCGAGTGTTCGAGCAAGCGACCGGTGAATGGAAGGTCATCATCTCGAACCGTCGGGATGCTCGGCTGTTTGCCTCTCGAGTCGGCTTCTTCGGGTCGAAGGGGACCAAGCTCGAGGCGATCCTCACCGATCGTCCGGGTCGCGTTCGGTCGCTCTCGGGGGATGCCATCCCGTTCATCGGGGAGTTCATCCGTGCTCACGCCCCGCGGGGCAACCGGGAATGGTTGAGCAAGCACAACCTCGACCGGGTCTCGCGATGGGAGGCTGCCGGCAAGGAGATCATGGATCGGGTCAACGACCCCGAGCTCATGGCCGCCGTGTTGCCGATCGTCGAGTCGGGCTACTTCTATGCCACCGTCGAGTCGGTCGAGGAGACAGGGCTGGGCGAGGTGTACTCGGTTCGGGTCGACAGTGACGACCATGCCTTCCTCGCTGGCGGATTCGTCAACCACAACACCGAGTCGCGTCTGTCCGCCATCGCCAAGTTCCTCACCGAGGGGATCAACGAGGACACGGTCGATTTCGAGCCGAACTACGACGGCGAGCACCTCCAGCCGTCGGTGCTGCCGGCCCGTTTTCCCAACCTGTTGGCCAACGGGTCCACCGGCATCGCCGTCGGGATGGCCACGAACATGGCGCCCCACAACCTCGGGGAGGTCATCGATGCCGTCATATTCGGGCTCGACAACCCTGACGCCCCGCCGGAGGCGTACCTCGACTACATCCAGGGTCCGGACTTCCCGACCGGCTGCCACCTGGTCGGCAAGAAGGGCATCCAGGACGCCCTCCTGACCGGTCGCGGCTCGGTGAAGATGCGGGCCATCACCGAGATGGAGGAGCTCCCCCGGGGCAAGACGGCGATCATCGTCCGGGCGCTCCCGTACATGGTCAGCCAGGACCGGGTGCTCGAAAAGATCGCCCAGTTGGTGAACGAGAAGAAGCTCCTCGGCATCTCCGACCTGCGGAACGAGTCATCCGACCGGCACGGGACGCGGCTGGTCATCGAGCTGAAGAAGGACGCCATCCCCCAGGTGGTCCTCAACCAACTCCACAAGCAGACCCAGCTCCAGGACACCTTCGGCGTGAACGCCGTTGCCCTGGTCGACGGCGTGCCCAGAACGCTCAACGTCGGCGAGATCATCGGGTATTACATCGACCACCAGATGGAGGTGATCGAGCGGCGCACCCGTTTCCGCCTCCAGAAGGCCAAGGATCGGGCCCACATCGTCGAGGGCCTGCTCATCGCCCTCGACAACATCGACGAGGTCGTCGCGATCATCCGCGGCTCGCAGAACGTCGAGGGAGCTCGACTGGCGCTGATGGATCGATTCGGGCTGTCGGAGATCCAGTCCCAGCACATCCTCAACATGCCACTCCGGCGCCTCACGGCGCTGGAGACCGGCGAGCTCCGGGCCGAGTACCAGGAGCTGATGGGGACGATCGCCGAGCTGGAGGCGATCCTCGCCGACCCGGCCCGGCGGCGGGCGATCATCTCCGACGAGCTCGCCGAGATCCGCGCGAAGCACGCCGGTGACCGGCGCAGCCAGATCATCCCCGACGACGGTGACTTCACCCTCGAGGACCTGATCGCCGACGACGAGCTGTTCATCACCATCAGTGCCAATGGGTTCATCAAATCGGTGAAGGCAAACGTCTACCGATCCCAGGGACGGGGCGGGCGCGGGGTCAAGGCCGCCGACCTACGCGAGGACGACTACGTGGAGCATGTCCTCCACACGTCGGCCCACCAGAACCTCCTGTTCTTCACGAACACCGGGCGCGTCCACCGGATCAAGGCCCACCAGATCCCGGTCCAGTCCCGGACGGGCAAGGGCGTCATCGCCCAGGGTGTCCTGCCGTTGGAGCCCGACGAGCGCATCGAGGCCGTGATCGACACGAAGGACTTCTCCGAGGCGAAGTACATCGTGATGGTGACGAAGCGGGGGCAGGCGAAGAAGACCCCGTTCGGGGACTACGACACGCCCCGCCAGTCGGTCATCGCGATCAGCCTGAAGGATGGCGACGAGCTGGTGGCGGTCCGTCCCACCAACGGCGACAACGACCTGCTCATCTTCTCCAAGGCCGGGCAGGGCATCCGATTCGCCGAGACCGACCTTCGCCCGATGGGTCGGGACACCCAGGGCGTGCGCGGGATGAAGCTGCGCGATGGTGACGAGGTCGTCGCGGCCGGATCGAGCGCCGACAGCAACGAGATCGTATTGATCACCTCCGGTGGCTACGGCAAGCGAACGCTGCTCGAGCACTTCCGCGTGCAGGGCCGTGGCGGGATCGGCGTCAAGGCGATCAAGCTCACCCGGGTCCGCGGCCACCTGGTCGGGGCGAGGGCGATCACGCTGGACGATGAACTCTTCGTCATGAACGCATCCGGTATCGGAATCCGGATCGCAGTGAAGAGCATCTCCCGCCAGCAGCGGGAAGCGACCGGCGTGAGGATCATGAGCCTGGAGGATGGCGGAGAACTGGTCGCCTTCACCGTGGTCGGAGGCGACGAGGAGTAGCAGCTCGGAGAGATCCCCCCTCCCGTCGCCTCCCGGCGACGGGTCCCATCCCCCCGTCGGAGCGGGGGGATTTCTCTTTGGAGACCTCAAGGAATTGGCGTTCCCGGCCGATTCTCTTGGGGTTGTGCGCTCCATTCGTCGCGCGTTCGTCGCGCTTGCCGCCCTTTCGATCCTCTTCGCAGCCGCCCCGGCGTCGGCTGCGGAGTACCCGACGTTCGTCAACGGTGCCTACCAGGACACCGGTGGCGTCCCCTACGACCGGAACACGCCTGCCGTGAACAACTCGAGTACGCCACTGCGCGGCGGCACGTTCGTGTTCCCGATCTCCGGCTCGGTCAACTACTGGAACACGTTCGGCCAATGCCGGGGCTCGAGCTGCTCCCGGCCCCATCTCGGTGTCGACATGATGGGCAGCAAGGGGACCCCGGTCGTCGCCGTGGATTCCGGCACCGTCGTCTGGGTGTCGAGTACTTGTTGCTCGCTGGCCATCCGACACGACGACGGTTGGACCTCGTACTACATCCACCTCAACAACGACACGCCCGGTACCGACGACGGCAACGGCCAGGGCATCGTCGCCGGCATCGGCTACGGCTCGCGGGTGTCGGCCGGCCAGCACATCGGCTGGCTCGGTGACAGCGGGAACGCCGAGTACTCGGGCGCCCACGTGCACTTCGAGTTCCAGGACCCCAACGGCGTCTGGCACAACCCGACCACGTACGTCAGCAGTGCTTCACCGGCGCCGAAGGGTCTTCCGGGAGTGCCTGGGGCCCCTGCCGCTACGACCACCACGGCGGCTCCGACCACGACGGCACCGAATGCGACGACGACGACCGTCGCCCCGGCCACCACGACCCCGCCGACGACCGCCCCGAAGGCGCCGACGACCACGACCGCCCCGGTCACGACGGCTCCACCGACGACCGTCGGACGAACGACGCCGAGTACGACGACCATCCCGGAGGCGACCTCGACCACGGTGGCCCCGACCGTCTCGACGATCCTGCTGGAGTTGACCGATGATGGCCTCCTCGTGCTGACGGAGGCCGACCTGGAGGCCGACATCCCGGGAAAGATCGCCGACGTCGCGGTGTTCGGCTACGTCGGACCCGACGACACCCTCCCGACGACGACAACCGAGGAGACCACGACGACCCTCGACCTCCCGGAGAGCTCACTGCCGTTGGAGGAGATGGTCGAACCCGACCCCGACGATCCCGGCATCGACGGCCATGGCCACGTCCACGCCGAGCTCGGCTCGGTTGCCATCGAGCCGTGGCGGGAGTGGGCCTACGACGCCGCCGCCTCCGTCGGTGCCTGGCTCGCCGACCTCGGGGCCTGACCTCGTGCGGGAACCAATCCGAGCGGGCCGGTCGTTGGGGTCACGGGGCGTACACGACCCCGCCGGTACAATGTCCGCCACCTCCCCCTCCCAGGTGCTCCCATGAACACCCAGGTCCGCCGAGTACGGCGCATCATCCGCAAATTCGATCCCTGGACGGTCCTCAAGGTCTCGTTCGTCTTCTACCTCGTGGGCGCGCTCGCCCTCGTCCTTGGTTCGATCATCTTCTGGCGCATGCTCAATGCCGCCGGGATACCCGAGATGATCGAGACGACGCTGTCGAGCTTCCTCTCCGAGTTCCTCACCGCCGCGACACTCATCCCGTCCGACGACCAGATGTTCCGTGCTGCCGTGTTCCTCGCCATTGCGGGCGCCGTGCTGCTCACCGGGCTGACGACGCTCATGGCGGTCATGTACAACCTGATCTCCGACGTCGTCGGCGGCATCGAGGTCGTCGTGCTCGAAGAGATCGTCCCCCAGCAGGTGCAGGTGTCGGTCCCTGTAGCCCCGGCACCGGCGGCGAAGCCCGCCGAGGACCTGACCGGTGTGGACGACGAGACCGAGGTCATCTGGACCTCGTAGGTCTCAGGCGGAGACGAACTCCGCCAACTCCAGACCTGCCCCAACAGCGGCGTCCAATGGGTCCATCTCCCGGATTGCTGCCAGTAGTGGGGTGACCGCAGCGATCGCCGCCAGGTAGTCACCGACGTCGGCGATGCCGAGTCGCACCATGCCTCGGATCCCGGTCGCCGTCACGGTCACGGCACCCAGGTCACCTTGCAGGGGCGCAACCAGGCGGTCGCCCTCCACTGCCGCCCAACGTGCCCCAACGGGCGGAGGGAACGTCACGGCCTCGCCATGTCCCAGGCTCTTGCCGGGTCTGGTGTGTGCCACCAGCTCCGGCTCGCCCGCCCCGGAGAGCGACACGGCGCGTTCGGCCAAGAGGTCGGCCAGGTAGCCGTAGGGATCGGCCGGCAACTGGATACGAGTGGAGGCGACCACCTCGCAGGCCACGCCTTCCTGCACCCCCAGGAACTCGACGGAGCCACCGGCATCGAGATCGACGAGATCCACCCCCGCTTCGGCTTGGAGGACGCGCTCCATGCGCCGCCGCAATGGCGACGGCGTCACGATGCCGACGATCACCGATCGGTTTCGGCCGTCGGGCCGACGGGCTTCCAGATGCCCTCGTCGGCAGCCGGCAGCTGCTTGTTCTTCTGGAGGGCTGCCACGACGCCACCGATGATCGCGGCGACGGCGAGGAGCTGGAGCAGGCGTTTCATGGCATCGATCCTAGGGCTTCGCCGCAGGGGGTTCCTCGGTGTCGGGCACGATGGCCATCGACCCTGCTGGGTCGCGCAACACGTGGACCCGGGCGCCGTAGTGGCGTCGGATCGTCTCCGGCCGGAGAACCGACTCGGCGCTTCCCTCGGCGACGATCAGGCCGCCGTCGAGCAGGACCAGGTTGTCGGCGAAGCGGGCCGCGACCGTGAGGTCGTGCAGGGCGGACACGACGGTCGTCGCCCGAGTGGACCGGAGCCGGTCGAGCAAGGAGAGCACGTCCTGCGTATGGCCGAGGTCGAGCGAAGCCGTAGGTTCGTCGAGGAGCAGGACGTCGGGTTCCTGGGCAAGGGCCCGAGCGATCGCCGTGCGCTGCATCTCGCCTCCCGACAGCGTCGAGACCTCCCGTTCGGCAAGGCCCCGGAGGTCCAACTCGGCAAGGACGGATCGGACGACGGCAGCGTCTTCGGTGCCGGGCACCGCCAAGTAGCCGCGGTGCGGGGTGCGACCGGCGGCCACGTAGGACTCCAGGCGCATCCCTGCGGGGCGGGCGGGGGACTGGGGGACGTAGGCGACCCGCTTGGCCCTCGACCGTCGATCGAGGCCGTCCACCTCGAGTCCGGCGACCGAGACCGCCCCGTCGTGTTCGAGGAGGCCGGCGATCGCTCGAAGGAGTGTGGTCTTCCCGGCTCCGTTCGGCCCGATGATCCCGGTCCAGGTCGCCGCGTCGGCGTGCAGCGACACGGGGCCGACGATGCGGGTGTCGTCGATGGTCACGACCAGGTCATCGATCGAGAGCATCACCAAGCCCCCTCGGTGCCCTGGTGGCGGAGCACCAGCAGGAAGAAGGGTGCGCCCACGAAGGCGGTCACCACGCCGATCGGAAGTTCTGCGGGAGCGGCCATCGTTCGAGCGGCGAGGTCGGCAAGGACCAGGAATGCGCCCCCGCCCAGCAACGACAGCGGGAGGATGGCGCGGTAGGAAGTCCCGACCAGCAGTCGGACCAGGTGCGGTATGACGATTCCGACGAACCCGATGAGGCCCGCGACGGCGACCGCCGCGGCAGTGGCGAGGGAGGCGGCGATGAGGACGGTCCAACGGACCCGACCGACCTCGACCCCCAGGGAGCGGGCCTCATCGTCGCCGAAACCGAGCACGTCGAGCAGGCGCCCGTGCGGTAGGAGCACGACGGCGGCGATGGCCACGTAGGGGAGGAGGACCAGCACCTCGTCCCACCCGACCGTCGACAGGCGGCCGAGGATCCAGGCGTAGACCTGGCGGAGTGTCTCGGCGTTGCGCTGTTGGAGCCACGTCTGGATGGCCGTCAGGAACGATGCCATGGCGACGCCGGCGAGGATCAACGTGGGTCCTCGTGCGCCGTCACGCATGGAACCCGCGATGGCGGCACTGGCCGCCACGGCCGCGAGCGCTCCGACGAATGCTGCAGCCGGCACCCAGGCCGACGAACCCTCGACCACGAATGCGAGTGTCGCCCCGAGCCCGGCACCCGCTGCGATGCCGAGCAGATAGGGGTCGGCCAGGGGGTTGCGGAACACCCCCTGATACGAACCGCCGGCCAAGCCGAGCATTCCCCCGACCAGCAATGCGAGGACGACACGCGGCAGTCGGAGCTCGGCGAGGATCGTCGCCTCGGTCGGTGACAGCCCCGAGTCGAGGTCGACCCAGGGCATGACGAGGTCGGCGAGCTCGACGAGTGTCGGGCCGAGGGGCAGGTCCACCGGACCACCCAGCACCCCCACGAGGGTCGCCACGACCACCAGCGCGAAGCCGGCGGCAATGGCGCCCCGTGGGACGTCGCGAGCGGTCCGCCCGCTCATCGCGCCGCCAGGGCCGCTGCGATGGCCTCCACGAACTCGACGATGCGCGGACCGGCGAGGGAGGCAACGTCGTCGTCCAACTCCACCACGCCGGCCGGGATCGCCGAGAGCACGTCCCAGCCGGGTCGTTCGGCCAGGGTCTCGGCGCTCTGGCCGGCGAACACGGTGTCGGCCAGGAAGATGAGGTCCGGGTCGGCATCGAGGATGAACTCGGCGGAGAGCTGGGGGTAGCCGAACGCAGACCCGTCCTCGTCGGCCGGGTCGGCGATGGAGACCATGCCGAATTGGCCGTAGACATCGCCGACGAACGTGTCCGACGTGACGCTGTAGAGGTCCTCGCCGATCTCGTGGTAGTAGGTCACACCCAGACCGGCGTCCCCGGCCGAGTCGGTGGTGGCTTCGATCCGGCTGGTCATCTCGGCGATGGCCGCAACGGCTTCGTCCTCGTTCCCGGTGGCGGCGCCCAGGGCTTCCATCTGCGGGTAGATGCCGGCGATGTCGATCGGCGCGTACTGGACGATGACCGGCACACCGAGTGCCTCGAAGGATGCCTGCACTTCCCCGGGGTCGAAGAACAACACCACCAGGTCCGGGTCGTACTCCTCGACCAGGGCCTCGACGTTGGGCTCGAAGGCGGACAGCTCCGGATCGAATGGCGCCTCGGGTGGGTGGTCCGAGAACGAGTCGGCCACCACGACCTGGTCACCGGCACCGATGGCGAACAGGATCTCCGTACCGGCACTCGAGAGCGAGACGATCCGCTCCGGCCGGGCATCGATGGTGACCTCGCCGGTGCCGGTCATGACCGTGACGGGGAACTGCCCGGCACCGGAAGCCGTCGATGGGGGATCGGTGGTCGGGGTGGGCGAGCCTGCAGTGCAGGCCGTCGCCACCAGGGCCGTGGCGATGACGGTACTGAGAGCCCGTCGCATCTGTTCCTCTCCTCTGGAAACGAGGAGGGAGGTGAGTTCGTGAGCCTGGGCTGCACGAACGACCCTTCCTCCGAGGGACCGTGTCGTGACCAGCAGGGCAGGCGACCCGGCTCATCCCTCGAAGGGCTTCACGGTTGCGGGACAGCGCCGGGTTCTCACCGGACTTCGCTCTTGCGTCCCCTTTGGCGGGGAACCTCGTTGGTACCCCCGCCCTTGCGGGGGCATGGCGAGCGTAGACGCCGACTCAGTCGCGGAACAACCGCAGCACGAGGTTCAGGACCAACGAGCCGCCGACGCTGACGACGAGCATCGACGTGATGGGGACGAACGCCGTCGTGTTCTCGGTCTCCCAGCGGAGGTCGCCGGGGAGGTTCCCGAACCACGAGAGCAGGCCGAATCGCATCGCCACCCCGATGAGGACGACCACGACCCCGACGACGATCACGATGGTCCCGGCGCGCATGTCGTGACCGTAGGTGTCACGATGGGCGGGTTGGTGGACACAGACATGGTGTGAGGACGCAAGTGCAGACCCAGACCTCCTTCGAGGATGCCTACCGGCGCTGGTACCCGGATGTCTTCCGGTACTGCCGGCGACGGGTCGGCGATGACCTTGCCCTGGATGCTGCTTCGGACGTCTGGACGGTCGCCTGGCGACGTCGCGATGTGCTGGAGAATGCCGACGAGCCGCTCGCCTGGCTCTACGGCGTGGCTCGCAAGGCCGTCTCGAACGCCCGACGCAGCAACCGCCGGCGGGTCGCGTTGGCAGAGCGTGCCAAGGCCGGCGCTGCCCCGGACGCGCCGGACACCTCGTCAGAAGTACTCGACGCCCTGGGCCGATTGGGCTCGTCCGATCAGGAGGTCCTCCGGCTCGTTGCCTGGGAGGGCCTGACCGGACTGGAGCTGGCCGTCGCCCTCGGGACGTCTGAACCAACGGCTCGGAAGCGTCTGTCCCGTGCCCGTTCCCGCCTCGCCACAGAATTGGAAGGAGCCACCCATGTCTGACCCGATGGATCGCCTCTCGGGCGCCGACCCGGAACTGGGTCGGGCCGTCCCACCCACGCCGGTGTTCGCAGGAACCGAGGGCACACCACTGTTCGCCGGCCCGCTCAGGGCGGTGCTGATCGCTGCGGCAGTGGTGCTGGTGATCGGCATCCCGGTTCGATTGTTGGGCGGCGGCGGCGACGACGTCGTGGCTCCTGCCACGTCGCCGACGACGTCATCGACGCCGGCCCCCTCGACGACGACCGAACCCGAGACCACGTCGACCACGGGGCAGGCATCGACTTCGACCGTGGCAAGCATTCCGGAGTGGGAAGGGGAACCATTCGACTTCTGGGTGCCGGTCCCCGACGAAGGAGCCGTTCTCGGCGTCGTCGGTGTCCGGTGGGATGACCTCCTGAATGTTCGGAGTGGGCCGGGCGCGTCCTTCGATGTGGTCGGCGAACTCGATCCGATGACGGCGGGGATATGGGGCACCGGTCGAGGTTGGCAGCTGCCAGGCGGTGACGTCTGGTGGGAGATCGAGTCGGGCGGCGTGACGGGATGGGTCAACCAGCGATACCTGAGCCGACTCGGCGGCACCGATGACATCACGTCTTGGGTCGTCGCAGCCGTCGGGCCGCTCGAGGCCCCGACCCTCGAGGAACTGGCCATCGAGGTGGCTGCCTCCCGGGGCGACACCAGCCTCCCGGCTTCGGCCCGTCGGGACGTGATCACCGCGCCGGCGACCGAGGGGGACTTGGGCGAGATCACGATCGACGTGCTCGGCTTCGGTGACGACTCGGTCGGTGGCGAGCGACTCCACATCTTCGCCGTGCGCATCGATGGCGGCTGGGCCCTCAAGTCGGTCGAGGCCACGACGTTCTGCCAGCGGGGCGTGAGCGGCGAGCTCTGTGTCTGAACGCGACGAAGGGACGGTCCGTGCAGCCGTCCCTTCGTGGTGGGCCCACCTGGACTTGAACCAGGGACCTCTGCCTTATCAGGGCAGCGCTCTAACCGGGCTGAGCTATGGGCCCGAAGTGGGAGCGGAATGATAACGAGCCCCCATACCTCTGCCACATGAGCCGAACCGCGGGCCCCCACCTACCGGAGCGGTCGTCCCGAGCCCCCGATTCGACACAGCCGGTCGCTGCGAACCCTGGGTTCCCACCTACCTCGTTCGGGCAACCGAGGGCTCGAGTCCACCGGAGGGGTAGGTGGGGGCCCCCGGTTCGGGCGTAGCCTCGAACCGATGGATGCATCTGATTGGGATGAGCGGTACGCCGCCAAGGAGTTGATCTGGTCGGCGGAGCCCAATCGGTTCCTCCCGCCGGCCATCGACGGCATGACGCCCGGCCGTGCCCTCGACCTTGCCTGCGGCGAAGGTCGCAACGCCATCTGGCTCGCTCGGAATGGCTGGGAGGTCACCGGTGTGGACTTCTCGTCGGCCGGGATAGAGAAGGCCAAGAAGCTTGCCGGCGACACTGAGGTCACCTGGGAGGTGGCAGACGTCACCACCTACGAACCCAAGGGCGAGTTCGATCTTGTCATCGTCTTCTACGTCCACTTCCTCGCCGCCGAGATGGATCAACTGCTCGAGGTCGCGACCAAGGCCCTGGCACCGGGCGGCCGGCTGTTCGGGGTCGGGCATGCCGTCCGCAACGCCTCCGAGGGTCATGGCGGACCCCCGTACCCCCAAGTGCTCTGGGATGCCGAAGAGATGGCGCCCCGCTTGGAAGGGCTCGATGTTGCCGAGAACGGTGAGCGCCTGCGCGACGTGGACGGCGCCGACCGGCCGGCGATCGACCTGGTGATCGACGCCACTCGCCGATAGGCCCAATTGCTGCCTCTCGGTATCCTGTGGTCCCTCGGGGCTGTAGCTCAGTTGGCAGAGCACCGCTTTTGCAAGGCGGGGGTCAGGGGTTCGAATCCCCTCAGCTCCACGTGTATCGACCCGCCGCAAGGCGGGTCGACCTCATTCCGGGTCGGGTTCGAAGATCTCCTCGATCGACAAGCCGAATACCGACGCCACCTTGAACGCCAGGGGGAGCGAAGGGTCGTACTTCCCCGTTTCCAGGGAGTTCACCGTCTGACGGCTCACGCCCAACTCCTCGGCGAGCGCCGCCTGCGACCAATCCCGCTCGGCCCGTAGGACCTTCAACCGGTTCCTCATCGGTACCTGCGCTGGGCCCCCAGGAGTCCGAGCCCATAGAGGACCATCAGGATCCCGAACACCACGAATCCGGACAGGGGCTCGATTCCGACACCCTCGAGAAAGCCCCACGAGAAGACGACGAGCAGCGTCCCACCGAACCCGATGGCCAGGGCTTCGAGATGGATGCGCCGGAGCAGTTCATCGAGGGATCGGACGCGCTCGACGAAATCCCACAGGGCCCAGGCCGCTGCCGGGACGGGTAGTAGGGCGACGACGATCCGCCACGGGGAGTCCGACAACGCCTCGGTCCCGAGCCACCAGATGGACACCAGCAGAAGCGCGGCATAGGAGCCGAGGGCGAGTAGCAGGCGGGTCATTGGGCCCGTCGGGCGACCAAGTAGGGGACGAGTCCGACGGCCAGTCCGATGGCCCAGCCGGCATCACCCATGGAGGCGGAAAGGGCGGCGCCGACACCTGTTCCGATGGCGACCGCGGCTCCAGCTGTGAATTGGTGCATGTCAAGCATCCTTGTTTGAACGTCAAGGGACCTTGACACTACGGGACCAAGCATTCCTTGTCAAGTGACCTTGACATAGGTACCCAACCTCTCACTGGGGCCGAGCCCACCGGTACGCTCCGCGCATGACCGCATTCCTCGACGACCTCGGGCTCACCACGGTCGAGCAGAACCTGCTCGTCACCGTGGGAGTGATCGTCGCCCTGATCCTGGTCCGCTGGGTGGCCACCGTCGTCCTTCGGCGCCGGGTCGAGGATCCAGAGACGCGTTACCGGTCGCAGAAATGGGTCGCCTACGCGCTGACGACGGTGGCCCTCATCGTGATCATCGATGTCTGGCTCGGCGGCCTCGAAGGAGTGCTCGCGTGGATCGGCATCGTCTCGGCCGGTGTCGCCATCGCCCTCACGGACGTCCTGCGCAACCTCGCCGGCTGGCTGTTCATCATCACCCGGCGTCCGTTCAAGGTCGGCGACCGGGTCGAGATCCGCGGCGTTGCCGGCGACGTCGTCGATGTCAGGGCCTTCCGGTTCACCGTCCTCGAGATCGGCAACTGGGTGGGGGCCGACCAATCCACGGGACGGCTCGTCCACATCCCGAACGGACAGGTCTTCAACGACGCACTCGCCAACTTCACCGAGGGCTTCTCGCTCATCTGGGACGAGGTCCACGTCCTGGTCACATTCGAGTCCGACTGGGAGCTCGCGGAGCGACTCGTCCATGAGGCGGTCATGGCTGCAGCACCGGATCCGGCCGAACGCAAGATGGCCAAGCAGATCCGCGATGCCGCCAACGACTACTACATCAGGTACCAGCACCTCGATCCCACGACCTATATCAGCGTGCTCGACTCAGGAGTAGAGGTCTCTGGTCGCTACCTGATTCCGGTGCGGGAGCGGCGCGCGATCGCCGACAACGTCTGGAGAGGGATCCTGAAGGCCTTCGCCGCCGAGGAGACCGTCGAGCTCGCCTACCCGACCGTGCGGACCTTCTTCCCCGATCGGCTCCGGGTCGATCGCTCCAACGGCTAGCGACCCCGGACCAGACGGGACACCTCGGTTCCGAGCAAGTCGATCGATTGCAGGGTCTTCTCGTGGGGAATCGTCCCTGCCGAGGTGTGGAGCATGAAGCGCTCGATCCCGAGCACCTCCTGCCAGTAGAGGATCTTCTCGGCCACCGCCTGGGGGTCGCCGACCACGAGGGAGCCCTCGGGACTGCGCATCCAGTCGAACTGCTGGGACGTCATCGGCGGCCAGCCGCGCTCTCGACCGATCTTGGTCATCATCGCCATGAAGCTCGGCCGGATCTCGTCGGCAGCCTGCTCGGTGGAGTCGGCGATGTGCCCGATGCCGTGGACCGCGAGCGGGAAATCCGCTGGGTCATGGCCAGCGGCTTCGAGTGACCGCCTATACAGGTCGGCGAACACCTTGAAGCGGGCGGGATCGCCGCCGATGATCGCCAGGGCCACGTGGAGGCCCAGCGTTCCGGCTCGAACCACCGACTGGGGCGTGCCCCCGACACCCACCCAGATGGGCAGCGGGTCCTGCAGCGGGCGTGGGTAGACGGCTTGGTCCCGCAGGGGGGGCCGGAACGAACCTTGCCAGGTGACCCGTTCGTTGGCTCGGAGCTCGAGTAGCAACTCCATCTTCTCGGTGAACAGGTCGTCGTAGTCGGCGAGGTCGTAACCGAACAGGGGAAACGACTCGACGAACGAGCCGCGGCCGATGAGGAGCTCGGCCCGGCCCTCCGAGAGGAGGTCGAGGGTGGCGAAATCCTGGAAGGTGCGGACCGGGTCGGCGGAGCTGAGGACGATCACCGCGGAGGAGAGCCGGATGCGCTCGGTGACCGAGGCGGCCGCGGCGAGGGTGATGGCCGGCGCCGAGGCGGCCATGTCGACCCGGTGGTGCTCGCCGAGCCCGTAGACGTCGAGTCCGACCTCCTCGGCTTTGACGATCTCCTCCACGACGTTGCGGAGGCGTTCGCCGTGACTGATGGCACCGTGCGTCTCGGCGAAGGAGGTGAGTCCGAGTTCCATGCCGGGAGTATGTGGCCGCCGTCGTCCGAAGTGGTGAGGTCCGTGGGAACATGGTCCCATGTGGGGGTGGTTCTTCATCGCGGTCGGTGTGGTCGTCGCCCTGTATGGGCTGCACCGCCTCGCCACCTGGGCTGCTGCCAAGGGCTGGATCTTCTATCGGGATTCGTCGCGACCGGCGGGCACCACGTCACGTGCCGTTTCAGGAGTCGATGTCATCTTCCGACCCGAGGTCGAGCACTACATCGAGATGCGCGATGCCGAGGAGATCATCCGCGAAGAGGATGAATCCGGCGAACCGCCGACCATCGAGGTCGACTGACTAGCCGATCAGCGTGGCCGCGTGGTCGGGGACGATGTGCTGGGAGTCCATCGGAGGACGTACGTATCCCGTGGGCGCCGACCGCTCGGGGAGTTCCAGGACCCGGGGTTCCTGCTTCTCGTAGGGGACGGTCGACAGGAAGTGATGGATCATGTTCAGCCGGGCGGACCGCTTGTCGTCGCTCGGGACCACGTACCAAGGCGACTCGGGGATGTCGGTGTGGATGAGCATCTGGTCCTTGGCCCTCGAGTAGTCGTCCCATCGAGTCATCGACTCCAGGTCCATCGGCGACAGCTTCCATCGGCGCATCGGGTCCTCGAGGCGGTCCCGGAACCGCTGCTCCTGCTCGTCGCGGGAGACGGAGAACCAGTACTTGCGCATCGTGATCCCGTCTTCATCGAGGAGACGCTCGAAGATGGGGACCTGGTGCAGGAAGCGGTGGTATTCGTCGGGGGAGCAGAAGTTCATGACCCGCTCGACTCCGGCTCGGTTGTACCAGGAGCGGTCGAACAGCACGATCTCGCCGGCCGCCGGCAGGTGCTCGATGTAGCGCTGGAAGTACCACTGGGTCTTCTGGCGCTCGGTTGGGGCTGGGAGGGCGACCACCCGCGCGATGCGAGGATTCAGGTACTGGGTGACCCGCTTGATCGTCCCGCCCTTGCCGGCGGCATCCCGGCCCTCGAACAGGATCACGATCCGCGCCCCCGAGGAGACGACCCAGCGGGCCAACTGGGCCAACTCCACCTGGAGCCGTTCCAACTCGTTCTCGTAGGCCTTCTTGGGCACCCGTTTGCTCATGGTGGGCGAACCTAACCACCGACCGGCCCACGGCCCCAACTTTGAGTGAACCCTCAAGAGGTTGTTGAATGCGCTCCTACAATCGCAGCACCACCCCACCAGAGGTCTCTTCCATGCGAAATGCTGTCATCGTCGATGCCGTCCGCACGCCGATGGGCCGCCGTAACGGCAAGCTCAAGGGCATCCACCCCGTCGACCTGGCGTCGATCCCCCTGAAGGCGCTCATGGAGCGCAACGACCTGGACCCGGGACTCGTCGAGGACGTGATCATGGGTTGTGTCATGCAGACCGGGGAGCAGGGCCTCAACGTCGGTCGCAACGCGGCGCTCGCCGCTGGGTTCCCCGAGACGGTCGTGGGCACCACGATCGATCGCCAGTGTGGCTCTTCCCAGCAGTCGGCCCATTTCGCCGCCCAAGGCGTGATGGCAGGCGCCTACGACGTGGTGATCGCCGCCGGCATCGAGAGCATGTCGCGCATCCCGATGGGAGTCACGGCGATGCAGGGTCCTGGCCGGCCGTTCGGCGACCAGATGATGGAGCGGTACGACGGCAACCTCGTGCCCCAGGGCATCAGCGCCCAGCTCATCGCCGAGAAGTGGGACATCTCCCGCGAGGACATGGACGAGCTGGCACTCCAGTCACACCAGCGGGCGGCGCGAGCCACCGAGGAAGGCCGCTTCGAGACCCAGATCATCCCGGTCGAGGTGACGCTCGAGGACGGGACGACCGAGATCATGGACAAGGACGAGGGCATCCGTCCCACGACCTCGATGGAGAAGCTGGCGAGCCTCCAGCCGGCGTTCGACCCGAACCATCGGATCACCGCCGGAAACTCGTCGCAGATCACCGACGGCGCGGCGGCGCTCCTCATCATGGAGGAGTCGAGAGCCGAGGAGCTCGGCTTGAAGCCGATGGCGCGGTTCGTGAGCTTCAGCCTCGCCGGTGCCGACCCGATCCTCATGCTGACGGCGCCGATCCCGGCCACGGAGAAGGCGCTGGACAAGGCCGGCCTGACGATCGACGACATCGACCTCTTCGAGATCAACGAGGCGTTCGCCTCGGTCCCGATCGCCTGGCGCCTCGAGCACGGCGGCTCCGATCCCAAGAAGCTCTACGACCGCACGAACGTCAACGGTGGTGCGGTCGCCCTCGGGCACCCGCTCGGGGCCTCCGGTGCCCGCTTGATGACCACGCTCGTCCACGAGCTCGTTCGTTCGGGCGGCCGCTACGGCCTCCAGTCGATGTGCGAAGGTGGCGGCATGGCCAACGGCACGATCATCGAGGCCGTTGCCTAGCGACCGGGCCACCACCTACTGAAGAGCGAAGCCCCCCGGCCCGGTTCGGGGGGCTTCTTCAGTTCAACTGGTGGACCACGTGCGTGCCCGCCAGCCCCTTGAGTTCGAGGGTCACGGGTGGGCCGAACGCGAACTCACCGGTCGCTGCCAGGGAGGCCGTCGCCGATGAAACGAGGACCTGCCCCCCATCAGCCGCCGCTGTGATTCGGGCTGCCTTGGCGACGGTCGCTCCCAGGACGTCGTCGCCCGCGGCGACGAGGTCGCCGGTATGGACCCCCAGTCGTAGCTCCAGGTCGTCGGGCGACTCATGGATGGCGGCAGCAGCGCGAAGCCCGGAACCGACGGAGTCGAAGACGTACATCCCGCCATCGCCAAGGGTCTTCACGACGGTGCCATGGTGTTCCCGAACGATCTCGGCCAGCCGGTTGAAGTGCTCGCCGATGGCCGTCGACCAGGCCAGGTCGCCCAATTCCTCGGCGAGCGCCGTCGAGCCGACGACGTCGGTGAACAGGACGGTCGCCGTGCGGGCGGTCGAGCCGTCCGACGGGGGTTCGACGGTGCCGAGGAGGTCGGTGAGGGTTTGGGTCAGCTCGGGCCCCTGGACGATCACATCCTCGACGGGCACCGAGTAGTGGGTCTGGATGGCTTTCCAGACACCTTCCTCCATGGTGAAGACGATGGTCAGGCGGTAGAGGAACGAATGGCCGGTTGGAGTCGTGCGCTCTCCCTCCATCGCCACCCACCCCGTCTCGCCGTTCTCGAAGGCCTCCAGCCGCCGAACCTTCTCGGTTCCGATCTGGAGTGTTTCCCAGTCCTCCTGGACCACCTCGAGGAATCCTTCGGCGCCGAGCCAATCCTCGACGGCGGTCCCGATGGCCGTGAAGTGCTCGGACGATGAGTAGGTCCCTCGGACCTGGGCGAAGTTGGCGGCTGCTCGAGCAGCGAGGTATCTCCGGGTGATCGCTTCGAGCTCGGGTGAAGGGCGCATCCCGACCGAGTATGCCAATCGGGCCGGGTCCAAGTCGGACCTCCCCATACACTCCCGCCGATGGACCTCTGGACCTGGATCATCGCGGCCGTCATCGGCGTCGTGATCTGGCGCGTCTCGATCTACTTCCTCCGGATGCTCTCGACACCTCCTGACGAAGTCGACCCCGAAGACATCTCCGAGACCCTGCAGCACTACCGGTGCTCGGTGTGTGGCGCCGAGGTCACGATGACCATGGCCAACAACATCGAGGTCTCGAACCCCCGCCACT
>JAHEFX010000050.1 GCA_024639975.1 bacterium | reverse complement strand
CTCATTCGTCACCGGTGGCAACGGCATCCTCGACCCGACAGCGACCGACCGGGGCGGCAACGGCGTGCTGGTGAACGTCGTGGTCGCCGTCATCGGGACGGGATCCGACGTGAACTTCCGGACCGACGACTGGACCCTCACCCGCGGACCAGCGGTGGCTCCGCCGGTCGTCGGTGGATCGGATGTGTTCGACGACTTCGAGGGCGGGGTGCCATCAGGCGTCGTGGCCTGTGACCCGACCGGGCCCCCGCTCGGCTTCTGCACCTTCGAGGGGGCGGGAAGCTCCGTCGACGTGGCCACCGGTCCGGAACCGGAACCCATTCCGGGCGGGTCAGGTCCGAACGACGTCCTCTCCATGACGGTCGACGCAACGTCGTTCGCCGGCTTCATCCACGGCTTCGAAGGGACATCCGCCGACGGCTGGGCCCCCCGTGACTGGTCGACGAGTGAGGGCCTCTCGTTCTGGATGTACGGGGCGAACAGCGGAGCCACGGTGTTCGTGGACGTCCTCGACAACCGGAACCCGGGTTCGACCACCGACGATGCAGAACGCTGGACGGTCTCGTTCACCGACGATTTCTCCGGTTGGCAACTGGAGGAGTTCCCGTTCTCGTCCTTCGTCCGCAAGGAGGTCGGCAACGGCGCTCCCAACGACGGTTTCGGCCTCTTCGAGATCCACGGCTATGCCATCGGCACCCTCGACACGGGCGGACCCATCGAGCTCCTCGTCGACGACGTGGCCCTGTACGGCGTGGCCGAACCGCCGGCCGTGGCGGTGCAACTCGTGCAGCAGAACACCCTCATCGGGGAGGGCACCACCGGCGACGTCGCCGTGAAACTCAATCGCCCGCTCGGTCCGGACGACCCGGCCGAGGTTTCAATCGACTTCGCCACCGAACGGTCCAATGCCGTGCCCGGGGAGGACTACCTCCCCACCAGCGGGATGATCACATTCGTGCGTGGCGGCCCCAGCGAACTGGCGTTCCCGGTGGAGACCTTCGACAACACGAAGTTCGAAGGCGACAAGCAGGTCGTCATCCGATTGACCAACCCGATCGGTGCCGATCGCGGCTTCCCGTTCCAAGGTTCGGTCCTCATACAGGACGACGATCCGTTCGACCCGAAGCTGCTCGATGACTTCGAACAGGGCGCCTTCCTTTGGGATTCGGTCGGCCCCGCGACGATCGAAGCCGTACGGAGCGCGTCCGGGGATCCGGGTGCACGGCCCGGTCAGGACGCCGTCGAGAACGTCGGCCTCGCGGCCGTTCCGGTATTCGTCGAAGCTGAGGTGCAGGGCAAGCTCTGCGTCCCCGGGAACGGTGCCATACCGGTCACCGTGCTCACGACTCCCACGTTCGACGCCACCGCCATCGACCACACGACGGTGACACTCGGTGCTGCGAGTGAGGTCCACGGCGACAAGAAGACCGGACTGGCTCGACGCCACGAAGAAGACGTCGACCACGATGGCGACATGGACCTCGTGTTCCACTTCCGCTCGAAGGAGACAGGGTTGGATTGCGGGTCAGATTCGATCCCGGTGAACGGCCAGACCTTCGACGGACAGGCGATCACGACCGGTGGGTCGGGCGCGGCGTTGGTCCACGACTTCCCGATCGGGCAGGACTGGACCGGGACCGAGAGCATCTCCTTCTGGTACCTGGGCGCCGGAGGTGGCCAGGACGTCACCGTCACGCTCAAGGACAACCGCGCACCCGATCCCGGGCCCTCCGGGTGGGATCTGGTCTGGAGCGACGAATTCGACGGGTCGGCCGGCACGCCGCCCGACCTGGACAACTGGAGCTACGAGCTCGGCGACACCACCCCGGACGGCAAGAACGGCTGGGGCAACGAGGAACTGCAGTACTACACAGACGACAACGCGGCCACCGACGGTCTCGGCAACCTCGTCATCACCCTCGACGAAGCCGACGGCAGCCAGGAGTGCTACTACGGGCCGTGCGAGTTCGAGTCGGCTCGGCTCATCACCCAGAACAAGGCCGAGTTCGCCTACGGGCGGGTCGAGTCGAGGCTTCAGGTCCCCGACGGAGGCGACGGCCTGTGGCCCGCTTTCTGGAGCCTGGGCACCGACATCACATACAACCCATGGCCCGGCGCCGGCGAGATCGACATCATGGAGTACGTGAGCCGGCTGCCCGACGAAGCGTTCGGCACCATCCACGGTCCTGGCTACAGCGGCGGTGGCAGCTTTGGCGGCATCTACGACTTCGGTGAACCCGTCGACGAGCAGTTCCACACCTTCGCCGTCGAGTGGGAACCGAACCTCATCACCTGGTACGTGGACGACATCCAGTACCACCAGGCGGAACCGTCCGACGTGGCAGGTCCATGGGTGTTCGAGAAGCCGTTCTTCCTACTCCTCAACTTCGCCATCGGCGGCAACTTCGGTGGCGACGTCGACCCGGCGAACGCCTACCCCCAGGACTACCTCGTCGACTATGTGCGCGTCTACCAGGGCCCCGACACGGCGGAACGATTCGAGGCGACGTTCACCGACTCGGCGGAGGGGTGGCGCGAGGTCTCGATCCCCATCGCCGACTTCCTCCGGAGTGACGACCAGCCCGCCGGAGCACCCGACGACGGCCTCACCCTCTCCGAGGTCTGGGGCTACGGACTCGAGTTCGATGCAGGCACGGCCACTGGCCGGGCAGGCATCGACTTGGTTCGGCGTGTCTCGGTGCCGTCACCAACCGATCTCGTAGTCACCAATCTGGACGACAGCGGTCCCGGCTCGCTGCGCGAAGCCTTGGGGTCGGTCGCCGATGGCGGCACGATCACGTTCGACCCATCGCTCACCGGAGGAACGGTGACGCTGAGCTCGGGTCAACTCACGATCGATCGTGGAGTCACCCTCGATGCGTCGGGGGCGGCACCGATGACGATCAGCGGCGGAGATGCATCACGCGTGTTCGAAGTGGCAGCGGGTGTGGCCGTCGAGATGGCGCACCTGGTCATCAGGGACGGGGTCGCTGCACCCCAGGGCGGCGGCATCCTCAACCGCGGATCGCTGGTCCTCGACCACGTCGTCGTGACCGACAACATCGAGAACTCGGTCGGCCCGGCCAACTTCGCCTTCGGCGGCGGTGGTGTCTACAACGCCGACTATGCGACCTTCCGCATGATCGACTCCACCGTGAGCGACAACACGTCGGTGAACCAACCGGCGGGCGGTATCTACGGGTCGTTCGGGTCGACCGTCGAGATCATTCGCAGCACGGTTTCGGGCAACCTGAGCGGCGATGTCGCCGGCGGGCTCCGATCGCTCGGGGATTCGACGGTCCTCAACAGCACCTTCAGCGCGAACACGTCCACGGCATGGCACGGCGGAGGGATCTTCCACACGGACGGATCACTGACGGTGACGAACTCGACGTTCGCCGACAACGTGGCCCCAGCCGGCACGGCTTCGGGCATCCTCGTCGCCACGTTTGGAGCACCAGCGGACATGACCATCGCCAATAGCATCGTGCAGGGATTCGGTGGGGCCTTCGCCTGCGCGATCGAAGGCGGCGGCGCCGCCACGATCACCTCCGCAGGAACGAACGTCATCAGTGACGGGTCCTGCAACCCCGATCTCACGGACCAGGCATCCACGGACGCCCTGCTCGGCCCATTGGTCGACAACGGGGGACCGACCCTCACCCATGCGCTCTCCCCAGCGAGCCCGGCAATCGATGCCGCTGGTGCGGCCGCATGCCCGGCCGTAGACCAGCGCGGCGTGGCGAGGCCGATCGGTGCCGGGTGTGACGTGGGGGCGTTCGAGTTGGACTCCTGATCCCACGATTGGCGATGGCTGGTGCATGAGGTCTACGCCTACGGCGTGGTGGCTCCCAGCACCCTCATCGAGGTGTCGGACGGCTACCCGCCCGAGGGCGGCTACGCAGAGCTACGCGCCATCCACCGGTCCTTCGGTGGCGAGGCCGCCGGTAGCGCCTACGTGTTGGCTCGGCTCGGGATCCCAGCAAGGCTCGGAGGCACCAAGCTCGCCCGCGGGCCCTCTTCTGACTGGGTCGTGGAGACCCTCTCTGCAGTTGGCGTCGACTGCCGTGACCTAGCGCTCGATGACGGGGCCGAGGTCGAGGAGTACGTCGTCTCCTCGGGCGGGGAGCCCACGATCTTCGCCACCTACGGGAGAATGCTCGGTGAGCGTCGGTGGGAGGCGCCGGACCGATCAGCGCTGTCCGACAGTTCGATGGTCTGTCTGGATCCCTTCTTTGGGGAGGAGTCGCAGGTCGCGGCTGCGTGGTGCCGCTCCGACGGGGTCCCCTATGTCACGGTCGACGTCGCTCCCGATGACCAGATCGCCCACCACGCCGAGGCGGTGGTCATCTCCAGGGATTTCACCGATCGCATCTTCGGGGCCGTCGATCCCGCCGAGTTGTTCGAGGCCTACGCCAACTCCTGTCACGGGCTAGTCGCCCTGACGCGGGGCAGCGACGGGACATGGTTCGGCCGGGCCGGGGGACCCCCACGACAGGTCCCCGCCTTCTCCGTCGATGTCGTCGACACGGCGGGAGCGGGTGACAGCTTCCGTGCCGGATTGATGCGGGGCCTGCTTCGGCGTGATCCCGACGATGAGGCCATCCGGTCGGCGACTGCCGTCGCCGCCATGGTGTGCGCCACCTCACCGGGCGTGCTCAGAAGTCCGACCGAATCGGAGCTCGAGGCGTTCTTGGCGAGCGGCGCCGACTAGCCCCCGGGGACGACGGTGACCCCCAGCAGGGTCGTCAGTGACCGAGCTCGGCTGGGTCGACGTCCTCGTTCAGAGGCACGATTCGGTGGCGGATGGTCAGCCCCCAGACGAAGACGATGGCGGCGAGCACGGAGAACAGGACGAACGGCCCCTGGGGGCGCCACTTGTCGAAGAGCTGGCCACCGACGCCGGTGGCGGTCATGACCCCGACGGCCCCGAAGAAGCTGAACACGCCGATCACGCTGCCCCTGATCTCGCGGGGCGCTTGTTGGGCGATGAGCACCCCGCTGGCGATCAAGCCGCTGATCTCGCCGAGCCCGATCAGCATGGCGCTCACGTAGATCATCCCACCGAGGGGATTGTCGACGAGCAGTGTCGAGCCGTACCCGATCGATGAGACGGCCAGCGCGATGAGCACGCTGGTGACGCGATTCAGGCGGTCGGCCATCACCCCGAAGAGCGGCGCCGCCACGAGCACGATGCCCTGGGAGACTCCGATGACGATCCCGCCGGCAGCCAATGCCTCGGCCGTGGTGAGCCCGGCCTCGGTCGTCCCGTAGGTGGTGACCCAGAGTGTGAAGAACGTCCCGACGATGGCGAAGTCGCCACGTGAGACGAACGCCGCCGCGTACGCAAGCGCCACGCCGGGGTCCCGACCAGCGGCAAAGCCCTCCCGAGCCCGCACCGTCCAAGGCTTCTGCTGCTCGCGCTGCGCCTGCGTCCTGGCCCGCAACCCCACCCACATGGCGAGGGCAGCGCCCAACCCGACCGCGGCGGCGATCACGTAGGTGCGTTGGGCAGCTTCGATCGGTGTCGAACCGTTGTCGATGAACAGCGCCGGCAGCTGCAACAGCACGAAGACGGTGATCAGCGCACCGAGACCGTTGCCGATGCCGCCGATCCCGGTCGCCTTGCCCCGGTCCTCGTCGATCACGTAGTCGGCGACGACGGTGGCCAGCATCGTGGTCGCTGCCGCGGCGCCGAGCGCAAAGACGCCGCGATAGAGGTAGAGCTCGAGCACCGAATCGACGGATGCCGTCAGGCGGAGACCGAGACCCATGAACAGGAATCCCGCGCCGAACACGATCCGGCGTCCGAGGCGGTCCGAGACGACGCCCCACAGGCCGATCGACGCCAGGATCACGATCTCGGAGAACAACGCCACGTTTCCGCTCAGAACCCCCTGATCCGACGCAGCGATGTCGAGGAGCTCCGTGAGTACGAACGGCTGGGCCTGCGGGGCGAAGGTGAAGAGCACCAGGGCTGTGACCGACGCCAAGTAGTACACGAGCACGTGGCGTCTCATGGTGCCCAGGGTGAGGCGGAGTGGGCCCAGCTTGTGTGGCCGCTCGGCGGCGTCGCTCATCGCCGGCCCTTCCGTGGATGGGTCATCAGGTTCGTTTCCGTTGCTTCAGGGGGTACCGGGGAGCCACCAGCGCCATGCCTGAGCCAGGGCTCCGCCGGTTGGTCGGCAAACCTATCCCAAGCGCCGCGATACGACTAGTCCCCGAGCCGCGCCGGACCGTGGGAGTCTCCGGGGAAGGTGAGCGCGGACCGTACAATCGCCGGCCATGGAGACCCTTTCGGCACTCGGCGCCTTCGGCCTGATCTGCCTCGCTTCGTACATGGTCGGCCAGGGCTTCAAGGCGGTTCGGCTACCCACCATCACCGGGTACCTCTTCGCCGGGGCGCTTGCCGGGTCGTTCGGTCTCGGACTCCTGGGCGCCGCCGACGTCGAAGGCCTCCGATTCATCGACGAGATCTCGCTCGCCGTGATCGCCTTCGTTGCCGGTTCCGAGCTCTACATCAAGGAGCTTCGGACCCGGCTCCGCCCGATCCTCTCCACCGCCGGGGGCATCCTCGTCGTCGGATTCCTCCTGCTGACCGGCGCGATCTACCTCGCCACGGAGTTCCTGCCATTCACGTCCGAGTATTCGACCTCGGCGAAGCTCGCCACCGCCCTGCTCGGCGGTGCCGTTCTCCTCGCGCTGTCGCCGCCGTCGACGATTGCGGTCATCAAGGAGGTGCGTGCCCGAGGACCGTTCACCCGCACGGCCCTCGGGGTCACCGTGCTGATGGACGTGGCCATCATCGTGCTCTTCGCTGCGATGGCTTCCATCGCCGCTGCCCTGCTGACCGGTTCGACCCTCGACATCGGGTTCGTCGGGCTGCTCCTCCTCGACCTCGGTGCGGCTGTCTCCCTGGGCATCGCCACCGGCTACATCCTTCGAACGCTGCTCTCGCTCCGGGTGCACCACCTCGTCAAGATCGCCGGAGTGCTGGCCCTCGGTTTCGGGATCTACGAACTGGCTTCATTCGTCGATACCTGGAGCATCGAGACCCTCGGGTTCGAGATCTACATCGAACCGCTGCTGATCGCGCTGATCGGTGGGTTCTTCATCACCAACTTCACCGACTTCCGGCTGGAATTCGACAAGCTGCTGCACGACGTCGGCCCGGCCGTCTACGTCGCCTTCTTCACCATCACCGGCCTGGCACTGAAGCTCGACGTGTTGTGGGCGACCCTTCCCGTCGCGCTCGGTCTCTTCGCGGTGCGCGTCCTCGGGATCGGCATCGGCTCGGGCATCGGCTCGCGGCTCGCCGGCGAGTCCCGGCTCGTGCGCCGGACGTCGTGGATGGCCTTCATCACCCAAGCGGGCATCGCGTTGGGTTTGGCACGCGAGGTCGCCGTGCAGTTCCCGGACCTCGGCGACGCCTTCGCCACGCTCATCATCTCCGTGGTCGTGGTGAACGAGGTCGTGGGACCGCTCTTCCTCAAGGCCGGCCTCAAGCGGGTCGGCGAGACCAATCTCCCCGAGGCCGGTGGAGCCGACGGCGGCAAAGTGGTCATCTTCGGGGTGGAGGGCCAGTCGATCGCCTTGGCCCGGGTGTTGATCGGCAACGGCTGGGACGTCGTGGTGGCTGACACCGACGCCGAACAGGTCGAACGCATCGTCGCGACCGATGTGGAGGAGGTCCTCATCCCCGACCTCGCCGAGGAGACGCTGGCCGACCTCATCGACGAGGACGTCGCTGCGGTCGTTGCGATGCTGCCCGATGACGACGCGAACCTCGAGGTCCTCCGGTTTGCCTACGAACGGCGCGGGATCGAGCGCCTCGTCGCCCGACCGGTGGAGGCGGCGGTCGGGACGGACCTCGCCGACCTCGGGGCCTTCGTCGTCGATCCGAGCTCGGCCATGGTGACCCTCCTCGAGCAGGCGGTGCTCTCGCCGCAGTCGACGGCGCTGTTCCTGCACCAGGACCCGGACCGCACGGTGGCCCAGGTCACGGTCACGAACCAGGACGTCCATGGCACATCACTCCGGCACCTGCGGATGCCCCATGACGTCCTCATCCTCGAGGTCCGGCGGGGCGAGACCACGGTGCTTGCGCAGGGGGCCACGGTGTTCCATGTCGGCGACGAGGTCACCCTGGTTGCCGAGCAGGACTCGCTCGAAGAGGTCCGGCTGATCCTCGGCGACTGAGCGGTTCCCCTTCGCCCCGGTCAGCCGACCCCGCCGAACTCGACGCCCGCCAGGGCCGCCATGTCGGGCTTGAAGGTCGTGAGGTCCTCGGGTGAGAAGTCCGCCAGCGATTCGTGGCCACACGCCCTGGCCATGACCTGCATCAACTCGACCGTGGCGTCGAAGAAGCGGGCGAGGCGGTGGGCGGCGTCGTCGATCACCAGACGGGCGCGGAGGTGGTCCTTCTGGGTGGCGATGCCGACCGGGCAGTTGTTGGTGTGGCACGCCCGCATGCCGAGGCAGCCGATCGCCTGTATGGCCGAGTTGGCCACGGCGATGGCGTCGGCACCAAGCGCCAGCGCCTTCACGAAGTCCATGTGCGTCCGCAGTCCGCCGGTGATGACCAGCGTCACGTCGTCGGCGCCGACCTCGTCGAGGTGGCGTCGGGCCCTGGCCAGGGCGGGAATGGTGGGAACCGAGATGTGGTCCCGGAACATCTCCGGGGCGGCGCCAGTCCCGCCACCGCGACCATCGAGGACGACGTAGTCGACGCCAATGGCGAGGGCGGCGTCGAGGTCGTCCTCGATGTGCTGGGCGGACAGCTTCGCCCCGATGGGGATCCCGCCGGAAGCGTCCCGTACCTGTTCGGCGACCTCCCGGTAGTCCTCGGTCGTGCGCAGGTCCCTGAATGTGGCGGGCGATACAGCTGGCTCGCCGGGTTCGAGGTCACGCACCTCGGCGATGCGATCCGTCACCTTCTCGCCGGGGAGATGGCCGCCGGTGCCGGTCTTCGCACCCTGTCCGAACTTGAAGTGGAACGCCTGGACCCGGCGAACCTTCTCGAGGTCCCAGCCGAATCCGCCCGACGCCAACTCATAGAAGTACCTGGAGTTCGCCTCTTGCTCCGTGTCGAGCATCCCGCCCTCGCCCGAACAGATGCCCGTACCGGCCAGCTCGGCGCCCTTGGCGAGGGCCACCTTCGCCTCCTCGGACAAGGCGCCGAAACTCATGTCCGACACGAAGATCGGGATGTCGAGCTGGAGCGGTGTGGCGGCCCCGGCGCCGATCACCGTCTGTGTCTCCACCGGTTCGTCGTCGAGGCGTGGCCGTCGCGCCAGTTGGGCCGTCAGCAGTTGGAGGTCGTCCCAGCTCGGGAGGTCCTCTCGGCTGACGCCCATCGCCACCGTCGGGCCGTGGTGCCCGTACCGATCGAGTCCGTGCGTGGCGAGCTGGTTGATCAGGTGGACGTGTGGTTCGTCGGCCGTGCCGTGCAGGTCCTGGTAGGCGCCCTGGTAGGCCGACCGGTCGAACCGTTGGGGGTTGTCGGCCTCCCAGGAGGCAACTTCATCGGCATCGACGTAGACGGTCCCGTCCTCGACCCATGACGTGAACTTCTCGAGGACCTCGCCCGGGTTGTAGGAGCTGACCCCTGTCCGGAACGAGTAGTCCCACCCGTGGACCCCGCAGATGAGGTCATCTCCTTGGATCGAGCCGTCGGCCAGGCGGACGTCGCGGTGGAGGCAGCGGCCGTACAGCACCGAGTGCTCGTCTCCGTCGCGTACCACCACGAGGTCGACATTGCCGACGAGGGCGCCGAGGGGCTCGCGTTCGGGTAGTTCGTCCCAGTCGACGATTGCATGCGGGGTCATGTCTGCTCCGGTCGAGGAGTGTCGACGCTAGGCAACACCGGTGCCGTTGACGGGAGGCTCAGAGCGTGTCGAGGACGGCTTGCTCCAGGGCGGTCGCTGCCGGATCGGAGTACCGGCCACTCGTCGACCATCGAACGGCGCCGGCGTCATCGAGGACAGCCAGGTTGATGCTCGACGTGCTGGAGAAGCCGAGGGCTGCGTTGAAGGCAGCCACGTCGACATAGAGCGTCACCGTGCGGCTCCTGGCACCGGGGTCCCTGATGCCGGCACGCATGACACCGTCGAGGTACTCCTGGCCGGCGACGCCCATCGGCGGCACGGTCGGGAACTCGTAGACGGTCAGCTCCGGCACTCTTCGCTCGAGATCGATGAGGTATGGCAACCAGGTGTCGACATCCAACTGCTGTCGCTGGGTGTAGGCGACCACCGCCACCGTTGCGCCTCGAAGGTCGCCGGGGAGGTCGAGTCGATTCCGGTGCAGGTCGAACCCGGTCACGGTCGGCACCCGACCGGGGACCGGCTCGGTCGGGATCGCGTTGTCCAGGCCTCGGTATCGGCTCGTCCCGACGGTCAGGACCCGTGCTCCGATGAGGACGAGGGCGAGGGCGACGATTGCGATCATGCTCGTCGTACGGCCCCGGCGGATGCCCCGGATCAGCGTCCCGGCTCTAGGCGAACCCCATCTTGTCGCGCAGGCCGTCGGGCAGGGGTGGGATGGCATGTCGGGGGACGAGGTAGGTGGCCATGTCGAGCAGGTCACCCCAGACGCGGTAGCGGCTCGCTGCTTCGGTGAGGTACTCGGCGCCGGACGTCCCCCCCGTGCCGATCCGCCCGCCGATCATCCGGCGGGCCATCAAGGCGTGGCCGTACCGCCAAGTCGTGAAACCCTCATCGAGATCCACCAGGGCGGTGAGCATCTGGAAGGGCACCTGCACGATCGGCTCGTCGCGGTAGAGGTTGATCATCACGGCAGCGAGGAATGCGCGTCGGGACATGCGCACGTTGCCGGCTTGCTGCTCGGCCGCATACAGGCCATCGTCGAAGAGCGCTGCGAGTCGGGCCCGGTTGGCCTCGGCCCGGGCGATCTGTGAGGCCCGAGCATCGTCGGTGAGATTCGTGTTCGCCTCGATGAGTCGGAGTTCATCGGCAGCAAGGTCATCGACGGCTCGCCGGTAGGCGTCCCAGAAGGCGAACCCGGGAGCCTCGAGGAAGGGCGTCCGTTCGAGCCAGGCCTCCACGAGGTCGAAGATCGACGGCCGACGCTCGCTGGCCCCGACGGCGGCGGCGTGGTCGTCGGCGAGCCGACTGGTGTAACGCTTGCCGTCGATCGGTAGACGTGTGTCGACAGGGATCCCCAGCAGGTTCTCGATGACCCGCCACTGGACCGACTGGAATCCCGATGCCGGGACGAGGCTGTCTCGGAAGTCCATGAAGTCGAGCGGTGTCATCGTCTCGAGCGTGGCGAGTTGGGCGAGCATGATTATCTGGATCGAACCGACCCGGTCCAGGTGCCCCACGAGACGGAGCATTGCCGACTCCGGCACGACGTCGCCCGAGAGGATGGCGTGGACTGCCTCGAGCTCGTGGATGACCTGGCGGAACCAGAGCTCGTAGGCCTGGTGGACCACGATGAACAGGAGCTCGTCGTGCGCGTCGGTCAGCGGTTGCTGGGTCGAGAGGAGCTCGTCGAGGTGCAGGTAGTCGTGGTAGTAGACCGGGTCGCCCATGCCACGAGGCTACGTCGGCTTCGACGACCGTCGGGGCACGAGCTGCCTAGGGCTCGACGACCACCGTGCCGGACTGGAGGGCGGGGCCATGGATGGTGCAGAAGTAGGAGTAGGTCCCGGGCTCGGTGAACGTGACGGCGAACGAGCCGTCGAGGTCGAGGGTCCCGGAGTCGAAGTCGCCTGGTGCCGTGATGGTGTGGGGTTCGGGGGAAGAGACGACCCACTCCACTGTGTCGCCGATGGCCACGGTCAGCTCCTGGGGTGTGTACCCGAACGAGAACACTTCCACCGAGACGTCCGGTGGGTTGTTGGAGCTCGGCGTGACGGTGGCGCTCGTCACACTGCCGGGGTCGCCGCCGGCTCCGAGCCGGAATCCGCGGACGAGATCGTTTCCGGTGTCGGCCACCCAAACGGTGCCGTCGGCGGTGACCTCGATGCCGTGGGGCCCTTGGAACCCGCCCTCGGGTTGGGGGAGAAGCGTCACCAGGCTTCCTGAGGGGTCGAAATAGGCGACCTGGTCGTCGGTCGGCCCCGACACCCAATACGACCCGTCGTCGAGCACGGCGATCACCTGTGGGTCGGCCAGCGGGTCGGTCGAGAAGACCGAGATGATTCGTCCGTCGGGGTCGAACGTCTGGACGCGTTGGTTGCCGCTGTCCACGACGTACACCGTGCCGTCGGCGGCGAGGTCCACACCGATGGGCAGCCACATCTGGTCGGGTTCACTGCCGATATGGGTGAAGTCGCCGTTGCGAGGGAACATGAACTGCAGCTCCCCTGCACGGTTGAACACCTGGATGCGTGAGTTGACATGGTCGGCCACGTACACCCGGTCCAGCCCCTCGTTGACGGCGACGCCCATGGCCGAGCCGAACTCACCGGGGTCGACGCCGAAGCCGCCCCAGACGTCGATCGATTCACCGCCGGGCGAGAAGACCTGTACCCGGCTGGTGCCCGACTCGCCGACGTAGACGACGCCCAACCCGTCGACGGCGATGCCGGTGGGCCCGGAGAGCTGCCCCGCCTCGTTGCCGGCGCCCGCCCACTCGTCCAACAACTCGCCGCCGGGGGAGAACATGAGGATCCGACCGCCGGCGAACTCGGTGACGTAGAGGTTGCCCCGCTCGTCCAGGGCGAGATGGTTGGGTCCGAAGAGCCGCACGTCACCGGTCCCGAGGACGACCGCCTCGCCATAGGTGCGATCCGAGGCGGCCGGTGCACTCTCGAGTGGGGGTGCCGGCGTCGGTGTGCCTGCGGTGCAACCAACGGTGAGGGCGACGATGGCGAGCGAGACGAGTCGCCGGTGGTTCATGTCGGGACCCTAGGACCCAGTTGGTCTCCGCCGCCTAGCCTCACTGCCCGTGGCAAACCCTCCGGATGAAGACCTGATCGAGATCTACCGGTCGACGAAGACGATCGCCGTGGTGGGTGCGTCGTCGAACGCCGAGAAGTCTGCTCACACGATTCCGGCCTACCTCCAGTCGGTTGGATTCCGCATCATCCCGGTCAACCCGACCGCCGACGAGATCTTCGGCGAGCAGGCCCATCGCTCACTCCTCGACATCGAGGAACCGGTCGACGTCGTGGACGTGTTCCGACCGGCTGCCGAGACGCCCGACATCGCCCGGGAGGCAGTCGAGATCGGCGCGAAGGTGCTCTGGCTCCAACTCGGGATCAGCTCGGACGACGCCGAGCGCATCGCGGGCGGTGCCGGCCTGACGGTCGTCATGGACATCTGCATGGGCGCCACCCACAAACGCCTGGCCGAACAGATCTAGGGGCCGGCTGGCTCGGGGCGGTCGGCGAGGCCGAGGTCTGGAAGATCGAAGGCGACCGCCCGAAGCCCCCGTCGGGCAAGTTCGGGGACGAGCTTGCGGTATAGGAACGCCGACGCCGGCACGCCGTGAATGCAGACGACTGCCTCTCCTTGACCCTCGTCGAGGACGAACGACCGCACGCCATCGGCAACGAACTCCCTGGCGTTCTCGAGATGGGCCTGGGCGACCGCGTCGGGCCCGGGTGTCTCCATCGGGCGAAGGTACCCGCCGGCGGCCGGGGTACCGTTCGGGCCATGGCCGAAGAACCGAGCAGCGACAACGACCACACGCCCCCAGAGGGCTCTACGACGACGGGGGAGTGGCAGGGCGCCGACGGCACCCTCGCCTACACCGCCACCGCCGGATGGACGGTGCTGCGCAAGGACGACAAGCCCGCCGCCGAGGTCTTCTCGGCCTCCTACGTCGTGGACGAACCCGGCCGACCCGTCACCTTCGTCTTCAACGGCGGTCCCGGTGCCTCGTCGACCTTTCTCCACCTCGGGACCGTTGGGCCCAAGCGGGTCGCCCTCAACCCCGACGGTTCGCTCCCCGCCCTGCCGGCCCCCGTGGTCCACAACGAGTCCTCTTGGCTCCCTTTCACCGACCTCGTCTTCGTCGACCCGGTCGGAACCGGGTTCAGTCGGGTGATCCCCGCTCCCAAGGAGACCGAGGGGAAGGGCGACCAGCCGGACCCCAAAGAGTTCTTCGCCGTCAAACGGGACCTCGAGGCGATGGCCGAATTCATGGACCGGTGGCTCTCCGAGAACGGCCGATGGGGCGCCCCGGTGCTCATCGCCGGTGAGAGTTACGGCGGCTACCGGGTGGGACGACTGGTCCGCCTGCTCCAGGAATCGACGGGCATCGGCCTCAATGGCGCCATGCTCATCTCCCCGGCCCTCGAGATCACGGCACTCAGCCCGTCCGACTACGACATGGTCACCTGGATCGACACTCTTCCGGTGATGGCCATCGGTGCGGCTCACCACGGCCGCTCCCGGGTGTTCTCGAAGGACACACCGCTGGAGGAGGTGGCCGCGGCTGCCGAAGCCTTCGCCACCGGCGCCTACGCCGGGTTCCTCGCTCAGGGGGCTGCCATGCCCAGCGACGATCGACACGTCGTCTTGTCCCGGTTGGCCGATCTCCTCGGTCTCCCGGTGGATCTGGTCGAGCGCTCCGAGGGGCGTATCAGCATGCACGTGTTCTCGCGGGAACTGCTGCGCGACGAGCGCCGCATCGTCGGCCTGTACGACGCGACCGTGACCGGTTCCGACCCGTTCCCCGACCGGCCGACGTTCGGGGGACCCGACCCGACCCTGGCCGGCTCGACTGCCGCCTACACGACGGCCGTCAATGCCGTGATTCGGGGAGAACTCGGCGTCGAGACGACCCGCGACTATCGGGTCCTGAGCTACGACGTGTT
>JAHEFX010000049.1 GCA_024639975.1 bacterium | reverse complement strand
GCAGCCCTCGGTGCCCACGCCGGCGATGCTTTCGTCGTGCGCACCGTCGGAGGCCGCGTCTCGGGGGCACTCGACGACCTCCACGCCATCGCGGCGATGGCCGGTGGCCCCCTGCCGGTCATGGTCGTGCACCACACCGACTGCGGCACCCGACGGTTGGCCGAGGAGCTCACCACACAGGTGGCCGAGGCGACCGGTCGAACGTCCGAGCAGGTTGCGTCCGTCGCCGTCACCGACCCGAGTGAGTCCGTCGCCCACGACGTCGAGGCCCTCCGACAGATCTTCGACGCCCCGGCAGGCGGGTACGTCTTCGACATCGAGACCGGAGAGTTGACCGAGGTGGTCGCGCCCCGCTGACGGGAACCGCTCGTCCGCATCGGTGCGTCCCAACGGCACGCACCTGAGGAGGGCGACATGCGAATCCACCGAACCAGTGCCCGTTGGGCCCTGCTCGTCACCGTGTTGGCCATGGCGGTCGCAGCCTGCAGCGGCGACATGGCCTTCGAGAACATCGGTGCCCCCGTCGCGGGTGCCGACGACCAGGCGGCGTACGGGACCGAAGACACCGGGTCCCGGTCGGGCACGGATTTGGACGAGGCGGCGGATGGGCTCGCGGAGTCCGACGCCACCGAGCTCGGGTCCGGCGGAATCGTGCCGGCCGCAGTGGCGGCGGTCGACTTCGGACGCGACATCATCTTCACGGCGTCCCTGACCGTCGCCGTCCCGGACGTGGTGGCCGCCGGTGAGGAGGCCACCACGATCATCACCGGTGTCGGCGGGTTCCTGTTCGGCCAGGAAACGACCGGTGGGCCGGAGCCTCGTTCGGTCCTCGTGTTCAAGGTCCAGCCCCGGGACTTCGAGACCGCACTCGCCCGGTTGGGAAGCATCGGCGAGATCCGCTCCCAGCAGGTGTCGTCCGACGACGTGACCGACCGGGTCGTCGACCTGCAGAGCCAGATCGCCACCGCCACTGCGTCGGTCGACCGGCTACGCCGGCTGCTCGCCGACGCCGACGACATCGAGACGATCGTCGCCGTCGAGAACGAGCTCCTCCAACGCGAGACCCAGCTGGAGTCACTCCGGGGCAGTCTCCGCACGTTGGAGGACCAGGTGAGCTTGGCGACCATCACCGTGACGATGACCGAGGCCGCCGCCCACCCCTCACTCGCCGTCGCCATGACCGCCTACCCCGGCCACGATGCAGGGTCGTCCTGCCCGGGTGGCGGGTCCGTGACGGTCGACGAGGGGACGGAGGCGACCGTCTGCTTCGAGGTGACCAACACCGGGGACACCTTCCTCGCCGACGTCGATCTGCGGGACCCGGTGCTCGACCTCGAGACCGCAGACCTGACCGTCGTATACGGGGATCCGACACAGCCCATCGAGCCCGGAGCCTCGGTGATGTATGCCGCCGAGCTCGTTCCGGTTCGTGACCTCCGGGCCCGGACCGCGATCTCGGCCGTCGCCGTCGATGAGACGGGTGCGCCGATCGACGAGCGGCCGGTGCAGGCATCGGTCGGACTGGCGATCACCGCCACGGATCCGGGAGGGATCCCGACCTTCGCACAGGCATTCTCGGCGAGCCTCGAATTCCTCGTCGACCTCGGTGCCATGGCCATGCTTGCGTTGGGCGCCCTGATTCCGTTCGTCTGGGTCCCGGTCGGCGCGTGGTTGCTGCTGCGCCTGTGGAGGGGACGGCGACGGGAGGCTGCCGTGGTCGAGGAGGAGACCGACGAGCCGGAGTCGGAGCTCGTTTCGGCGGGGTAGCGTTGCCGGCATGAAGATCTATGGACGGGTACACATCCTCGACGGGAAAGCGGTCCGCCTCCCCAAGGGGGACCTCAGTGAGGTGATCTCACTTGATGCGGACCCGATCGAGCGGGCGATGGGCTGGGTGCACAAGGGTTGCGAACGCCTGCTCGTGACCGACCTCGACGCTGCGATCAAGAACGACACCCGAAGCCATGACATCCTGATCGAGCTCGTGCGCGAGGTGGATGCCCGCGTCACCGTCACCGGCGGCGCCCGCAGCAAAGCCCACGTCGGGAGCCTCCTCGAAGCAGGCGCCTGGCGGGTCGGAATCGGCACCCAGGCCCTCCTGGACCAGACCTTCACCTACGAGATGTGCCGGCTCTTCCCCGGGCGGATCGTCGTCACGTTCGACATCGACGAGGACGAAAGGATCTGGGTCCAGGGTCGCACGCTCCAGACGGAGATCGAGCTGGAGGACGCCCTCCTCCAGATGCAGGCCTCCGGAGCGGCCGGCTATTTCCTTGCCGAGGTCGGACGCGACGCGCTCAGTGAGGGACCGAACATCGAGGCGCTCGAGATCGCCCTGGGGATGGTCGACGTCCCGGTCGTCGCCGCCGGCGGCGTGCGGGACCTCGACGACCTGCGTCGACTCGACGCGCTGGAAGTCGGCGGCGATCGCCTCGACGGCGTAATCGTCGGCCGCGAGGTCACGGCGGGCCGCTTCACGATCGAAGAGGCGATAGAAACCGTCCGCTGACCCTGGCGCTTCTTCGGCCCGTCGGATTGGCGCTAGGCGCTGCGGACCAGGACGTCGACGATGATGGCGGCGGACCAGATCGCCAGGTGATAGGTGGAGATGTGGAAGACCCGCATCTCCCTGCTTCGGTCCCGCAACAGCATGACCGTCTCGGCGAAGAACCAGGCGCCGATGACCGTCGATGCGATCAGGTAGACCCAGCCCATCCCGGCGGCCGGGCCCAGCAGCAGCGTCACTCCCCAGAGCACGCCGGCGTATCGAATCATCGAGCGGACGGTGAGGGCTTCGCCCTTGACCACCGGCAGCATCGGCACACCCGCAGCGGCGTAGTCGTCCTTGTACTTGATGGCGAGGGCCCAGAAGTGGGGGGGTGTCCAGAAGAACACGACCGCGAACATGATCCAGGGCTCCAGCGCCAGGGAGCCGGTCACGGCGGCCCACCCGACGAGCACCGGGGCAGCACCGGCGGCTCCGCCGATGACGATGTTCTGGGGCGTGTGGCGCTTCATCCCGATCGTGTAGATGAAGACGTAGAAGAGGAGTGCCGTCGTGGAGAGCGAAGCGGCGAGCAGGTTGGTCTGCCACCAGAGCCACAGGAAGCCGGCGACCCCGAGCCCGATCCCGAAGTTCAAGGCCCGGTCCGGATCGATGTGGGCACGAGCCAGGGGGCGGCGATCCGTCCGGCGCATCTTCGGGTCGATGTCGCGGTCGTAGTAGTTGTTGATGGCGTTGGCACCCCCGGCGGACAGCGTTCCGCCGAAGAGGGTCGTGAGGACCAGCCACGTGTTCGGCCAGCCACCCTCGGCCAGCACCATCGCCGGGACGGTCGTGATGAGCAGCAGCTCGATGATCCGCGGTTTGGTCAGGGCGAGGTAGGCACGCGCCGTATCACCCCAACCCGACGGGGTGGCGTCGGGATCGATGATCACCAGGTCGTCTCGGACGTCGTCCACGGCGGCGGAGGGTAACCCCCAAACGCAGGAAGCGTCCGGTCGGCAGGGCATATGGCCCGACGACTCATACGATTCCGCCTCGCATGTCCAACACCCGCCTCCAACTCGCCGCCAAGGCACGTCCGATGGGCGTCTCCCTCGCCATGTGGGCCTTCGGGCTCGCAACGACGATCGCGCTGCTCGCCCTGTGGGGCAGGGCCGTCGTGGCAGACGAGTCGTCGCTCGCCGAGGCCGCCGGGTCGGTCGTCGCCAGCGGTTTCGTGGATGACCGGGTCTCCGATTGGCTCTCGGATTCGCTGGCTGCCGGTGCCGGGGTCGCCCCGGCCCAGGCGGGCCCGATCGTGGAAGCATTGCTGGCCGATCCCGACGTCGAACGTGCCCTCGCCGAAGTTGTCGAGGACACCGTCGCTGCTGCCTTGGACCCCGCTGGCGCCGAGCTGCGGATCGTGCCCGCCGAAGTGCTGGATCCGGTAGCACCGACGATCGTCACGGCCCTTGCGGCCCAGGGCGTCGACGTCTCCCTCGGGGAGGTCCGGTCGACCCTCGGGTCGAGCCCGGAACTGGTCCTCGACGCCGCCGCCGTCGAGGCAGCCGGTGAGGCTGCGGACGGCACCAGGGGAGTACTGACGGCGGCGCTCGTGCTCGGCCTCGCCGGCATGGCCGCGTTCGGTGGCACGGCGATCGCCCTTTCCGGGGACCGACTCGATCGGGCCAAGCTGCTGGCGAACCGGGTGATCGTGTCGGGCCTCACCTTCGCGGTGGTGCTCCGGCTGGGTGCTTGGGCGGTGGACCCCGACCGCGGCCGATCCCCGGTGTCCGACCTCCTGACTGCCGAGATCCGGGTGCCGCTCCTCGTCGCCGCCGTCGGGGCCTGTGTCGGTTCGGTGGCTTGGATCATGATGAGGCGAGCGGTCCCGGGCGTGGTGGAGGAGCCGGGCGAACCCCGCCCACTGGCGAAGGTCTGACCGCGACCTACGCTCTGGGGATGCGCCGCCTCGTCGTTCTCGGCTCCCTGTTGGTGCTCGTCGGCTGCTCGTCGCCCGAGCACCTCGCCGTCGTCGCCAACTCCCCGAGTTCGCTGGGCGTCGGGGACCAGCGCCTCACGGTCGGCTACCGGTCCGAAGCCGGGGAGGACCTCGCCAATCCCCAGACCGAGGTCGACCTGGTCATCAGCCGACAGGGCGGCGGCGAGCAGCGAGTGGACGCCGAGTTCGTCTGGATCGCCGAACCGATCCGCGGGGTCTATGTCGCCCACGTCGAGTTCGACCAACCGGGGGAGTGGGTCGCCGTGCTCGAGCCCGAGAACGGCCCCCCGACCCGGGAGACGCCCTTCTTCGTCGACCCGGAGCCGTCGACCCCCGAGGTCGGCGAGCCCGCCCCGGCGTCCGCAACGCCCACGCTGGCCGACCTCGACATCGGCGAGCTGACGACCGACCCGAGCCCCGATCCGGGCCTCTATGAGGTATCAGTCGCCGATGCCGTGGCGAACGGGACCCCGGCCCTGATCACGTTCGCCACACCGGCCTTCTGCTCCACGGCGACCTGCGGCCCCATGCTCGAACAGGTCAAGGGCTTGCGTGCCGAACTGCCCTCGGCGGAGATGGATTGGATCCAGGTCGAGGTCTACGACCTGACCCAAGGGAACCCGATCGACCACATCGTGCCGGCCGCTCTCGAGTGGGGACTGCCCAGCGAGCCGTGGATCTTCGTCGTCGATGCCGATGGGACCGTATCGGCGAGACTCGAGGGCGTTGTCTCCGATCGAGAACTGCGGGCAGCCGTGGAGGCGGTTCTCGGGCCGTGATGACCGCCCCGGCGGCGGGTTCGTGCGTATCCTCCGACACACTGTCGGCTCGCTTTTGCGGACCAGAGTGCACCACGTAGAGTGCGGCCTCGCCGGACCCCTCCGGCGCCCGCCCCCGAAAAAGAGGAACCCCGCCCCGTGCTACGAGGCCCACGGTTGAAGCTGATCCTGCTCGGCGCCATCGCGCTCGTGCTGTCTTCGTGCTCCCTCGGCGTGCAGGACGGCGTGCTCGACTCGTTCGACGCCCAGGGGCCGATCGCCGCCGACCTCGCTTGGCTGTTCTGGCTGGTCTTCTGGATCGCCGCCGCCGTCTTCGTCCTCGTGCAGGGCGGCTTGGCCTTCACCCTGTTCCGTTTCCGTTCGAAGAACGACGATGACGGGGTCGAACCGAAACAGACCGAGGGGAACCCGGTGCTCGAGGTCGTCTGGACGGTCATCCCGGTCGTCATCCTCGCCGCCATCGCCGTTCCCACGGTCGAGCGGGTCTTCCGCTACACCGAGTGCGCCCCCGACTCGATGAACGTCGACGTCATCGGGCACCAGTGGTGGTTCGAGTACTACTACCCCGACCACGACGTCTGGACCGCCAACGAGTTGGTGATCCCGGCCGGACAGGAGATCTGCCTGACGATGACGTCCGACGACGTCATCCACAACTTCTGGGCCCCCAAGCTCAACGGGAAGCGCTACCTGATCCCCGGCGAGGACACCACGCTCCTCCTCGAGACCTACGACCTCGACGAGGGCGCCGAATCCGAGGAGTTCTGGGTCCATTGCGCCGAGTTCTGCGGCCTGAGCCACGCGCGGATGCGGGCCCGAGTCATCGCCGTCTCCGACGACGGATTCGACCAATGGATCGCCGGGCAGAAGGAACCGTCCGTTGCGGCGTCCGGCGGCTTGGAGGGCGACGGCCTACAGCTGTTCGCCGACAAGGGATGCAATGCCTGTCACCTCATCCGTGGCGTCAACGACGACAGTGGTGGCAACGAGGTGCTCATCGGACCCGAGCTCACCCACTTCGCATCCCGCAACGCCTTCGCCGGAGGCACGCTCGAGCTCGCCAACGCTGGTGACCTCGCCAAATGGCTCAGCGACCCACCGACCTGGAAGCCGGGTTCGTTCATGCCGAACCTGGACCTGACCGAGACAGAGATCGAAGCCCTCGAGGCGTACCTGAGGAGCCTGAAGTAATGGCCACCACCGCCATCCCGCCGCAGGAGGAGACGCCGTCAGCCCCGACGACGATCTTCCGTCGCCCGGCCTCGACGGAGGGTTTCTGGGGCTGGGTCACGACCACCGATCACAAGAAGATCGGGATCATGTATGGCTACTCGGCCTTCTTCTTCTTCCTCCTCGGCGGCATCGAGGCGCTCCTCATCCGCGTCCAGCTCGCCGTGCCGGACAACACGTTCCTGTCGGCGGCCGAGTACAACGCCGCCTTCACCATGCACGCCACGATCATGGTGTTCCTCTTCGTGATGCCGATGGCGGCGGCGTTCTTCAACTACCTGCTGCCGCTGATGATCGGCGCCCGGGACGTGGCCTTCCCCCGGATGAATGCCGTCTCCTACTGGATCTTCCTGTTCGGCGCGATCTTCGCCAGCTCGTCGTTCCTCTTCGGCACCTCCGGTGCGCCGGTCGGGGGCTACCTGCCCGATGGGGCCGAGTGGGCTTCCCGACTCGGGTCCATGCCCAATGGCGGCTGGTTCGGCTACGCCCCGAACTCGCTCGAGGCGTTCTCGACCGGCACCGCGATGGACTACTGGGCCGTCGGCCTCCAGGTGATCGGTATCGCCTCGTTGATCTCGTCGATCAACTTCATCGTCACGATCCTCAACCTGCGCGCCAAGGGCATGAAGCTGCTCCGGATGCCCGTCTTCGTCTGGATGACGTTCGTCGTGGCGTTCCTGCTGCTGTTCTCGCTGCCGATCATCGCCGTCGCGTTGTTCATGGTGACCTTCGACCGCCAGTTCGGCACGGTGTTCTTCGACGCCACCGGCGGTGGGGACCCCGTTCTCTGGCAGCACCTCTTCTGGCTCTTCGGGCACCCGGAGGTCTACATCCTCGTCCTGCCGTCCATGGGCCTCGTCTCCGAGGTCCTGCCCACCTTCAGCCGCAAGCCGCTCTTCGGGTACGCGGCCGTCGTCTTCGCCGGTGCCGCCATCGCCTTCCTCGGATTCGGTGTCTGGGCACACCACATGTACGCATCGGGCATCTCCACCGTCGCCCAGGCGGCGTTCGGCCTGGCCACCATGACGATCGCCGTCCCGACCGGCATCAAGATCTTCAATTGGATGGGGACGATGTGGGGCGGGAAGATCAGATTCAAGACGCCCATGCTGTTCGCGATCGGGTTCGTCTCGCTGTTCGTGATCGGCGGCCTCTCGGGCGTCACCCACTCGATCGTCCCCTCCAACTGGCAGCAGACCGACACGTACTACATCGTCGGCCACTTCCACTATGTGCTGTTCGGCGGTGCCGTCTTCGGGCTGTTCGCCGGCCTCTACTACTACTTCCCGATGCTCACCGGGAAGATGTACAACGAGCGACTCGGCAAGCTCCATTTCTGGCTCATGTTCCTCGGGATGAACCTCACGTTCGGGCCGATGCACTGGCTGGGCCTGCAGGGCATGCCGCGGCGTACCTGGGTCTGGTTCGAGGAGCAGGGGTTGGCGTTCTGGAATGCCGTGGTGACGGTCGGGGCGTTCGTCATCGCTGCCTCCGCGCTCGTCTTCATGATCAACTGGATGCTGAGCAAACGCCGTGGTGTCGATGCGGGCTTCGACCCGTGGGACGCCCGAACCCTCGAGTGGATGCTCCCGCTGCCCGTCCCCGAGTACAACTACGCCAAGTTGCCGACGGTCACAGCGCTCGACGAGTTCTGGCACCGCAAGTACACCGAGGACGAGGACGGACGAGCGGTCCGACGGGACGACTACGACGAGATCGTCGCCCAACTCGAGCACGAAGGCCGGAACCCCGAAGAGGAGATCGAGCTCCCATCGCCGTCCTATTTCCCGTTCCTCGTCGGCTTCGGGATCATGTTCGTCGCCTACGGCGTCGTCTACCTGTCGGCCGGCTTTGGCATCTGGCTGATGCTGCTCGGCGCCGTCATCGCCCTCGGCTCGTTCGTGGGCTGGTCGGTCGAGCCGCTCGAAGAGCACCACGGTGGGCATGACGGGCACGCAGAAGCCGCGGACCACGAGGAGATCGAGGACGCGGACGCCGAAGAGGTGGAGGCTTGATGTCGGACCTCGCCCACCACGACGTCCACGAGTCGACGGGAGTCGAGAACCGCAAGCTCGGCATGTGGTTCTTCCTGTCGTCGGAGTTCCTGTTCTTCGGTGCGCTCATCAGCAACTACCTGCTGTTCAAGGGCCAAGTACCGACCACGGACGCGCTCCACCCGGTCCAGTTCTACGACATCCCATTCACGTCGATCAGCTCGTTCGTGCTGCTCATGTCGTCGCTCACGATGGTCCTGGCCCACCATGCGCTCCACGAGGGCGACCAGCGAGCTGCCCGCACCTGGCTGTTCACCACCGCAGGTCTCGGCCTCACGTTCCTCGCTGGGCAGTTCTTCGAGTTCTCCGAGTTCGTCATCAAGGGCGCCGGGCTGGACGTCCTGCCGGTCTGGTCCTCGTTCTTCGTGCTGACCGGTTTCCACGGTGCCCACGTCTTCCTCGGCGTGGTGATGCTGCTGACCCTCTTCGCCACGTCCGTGCGCAACGGCGAGCTCAGCGAAGCCCAAGGGCTGAACGTCGAGCTGGTCGGCCTCTACTGGCACTTCGTCGACATCATCTGGATCGTGATCTTCACGATCATCTACCTCATCCCGTAGGAGCAGGTCATGGCCGAGAACGCAACGATGCCGACGACGAAGATGTACGTCCGGATAGCGCTCCTGCTTGCCGTCCTGACCGGCATCGAGGTTGCGCTCTTCTACATCGTCGAGTTGACGGCGATGACCCAGGGGTTGGCCAACCCGCTCCTGATCGGTCTCGCCGTGGCGAAGTTCCTGATCGTGGTCGGCTACTTCATGCACCTGAAGTACGAGAAGCCACTCCTGTCGCGGACCTTCGCCATCGGCGCCGTCCTCGCCGGCGGGCTCTACACAGTGGTGATCGCCGACATCCTGCTCGGCTAGCCCGAAAGAGATCCCCGCAGGGGGATCGGCCCCCTCCTCTTGGAGAGATCCCCCACTCAGCGGATAGGCCCCCTCTTCTTGGAAGAGATCCCCCCGGAAGGGGGGATGGGCCCCACGAGCGGAGCGAGTGGGAGGGGGTCCTCAGCCGACCCGGACGATGGCTTCTTCGCCGCCGTGGTCGCCCTCTTCTTCGCCGTGGTCGTCGCCCGCCGTCCACTGGAAGGCGACGGCGGCCAGGAACACGACGATGACTGCCACGCCGACGGCGGCCACGGCCACGTCCTGGCCCTTGACCGTCATGTTGGGACGTGCCGTTGCCAGGAAACCGAATGTCAGCAGGGCACCTGCCACCACGACGGCGATGAAGGGGGCGAAGGTCAGGAACTCGAGGAAGACCGTGCCCAGGGCGACGATGATGGCGGCCATCGAGAGCAGCAGGGCCACCGGGACGATGTAGGCGGTCACGAGCCGCTTGCGGATCTCCTCGTCCTCCTCACCGCCCTCGGGACGGCCGACGAGCTGGGCGAAGATCCCGACCACAACGCCCAGGGCGACGCCGATGATCGCGGTCCAGAAGAAGGCGCCGACGGCGGCCGTGGCGACGGCGGGCTCCTGCCCGATGATCGGCTCGCCCGACGTCAGCATCGTGGCGTCGACGACGCCGAATACGGCGCCGACCAGCGCGCCTACGCCGGCGGTGACGAGGGTGTTGCGGGAGAGGCGGTGGTCCCGGTAGAGCCGTCCGGGGAGGGCGGAGGCGATGAGTGCGATGGCCATGCCCGCGAGGGCGTAGAGGATGCCGAGCGTGATCCGGACCTGGCCGGGGTCGGCGAAGACGAGGGCCGGACCCTCTTCGGTGGCGAGCATCTGCCCGGCGCCGGCACCGAACACGAGGGCGCCGCCGATGATGCCGGCGATGGCACCGGTGGCAAGGCCGACCATCGTGCCGCTGCGAACCCGTTCGGAGACCGGGACCGGTGTCACGGGTACCTCTTCGAGCACCGGGTCGACCATGACGACCTGGACCGTGGGACCAGTGGGGACCACGGCCACGGGTGCGGCCTGTGCGACCGGCTCGGAGGTCTCCGTTGCCGCCGGAGCGGCTGACTCGGTCGGGGCGCTGCCACCGGAGGGAACCGCACCGCCGCCGCCCCAGGACGCCAATACGTCCTCGGTGGAGACGCCTGACGCGCCGGCGCGGGCAGAGGCGGACCGGATGACCAGCTCGTCGGGAACCCCGGGGAGCTTTTCCTTGGCAGATTCCAGTGACATCGGGGCCGGAGCATAACCCCTGGATCGGGGCTGGACGCCACTAGTCGTCGACGGGCTCGTCCGCTGCCGGACCGGCTTCCGCCTCCATTCGGCGCTTGCGCTCCTTCGCCTCGGCTTCGGCCGCGGTCGCTCGTTGGTTGGCCCAGCGAAGACCCAACCAGCCGAGCAGCGCCGGTGCGGCGAACCAGAGGACCTCGTCCCAGCCGTACTGGTGGGCGAGGCGGATCATCGGGCGTTCCTTCGTCGCATCCGGCGATGGTAGGGAGCGAGCGATCGGCGGTAGCCTCGGCCGGATGCTCCGATTCTTCAAGTGGCTGTTGGTCGTAGTCCTCCTCTTGGTGGTGTCCGTGGCAGTCTTCGGATTCTTCACGGTCCGCAATTCGTTCCCCGATGTCGATGGGGAGGTCCTGGTCGCTGGGCTCGACGGCGACATCGTGATCATCAGGGACACCTCGGGGATCCCGCATGTGTACGCCGACACGATCCACGACCTGTACTTCGGCCAGGGCTACGTCCAGGCCCAGGACCGCTTCTGGCAGATGGACTTCTGGCGCCACATCGGCCAAGGGCGCATGTCGGAGATGTTCGGCTCGAGCCAGACGGAGACCGATGCCTTCCTACGCACCCTCGGCTTCAACGCCACCGCCGAACAGGAGCTCGCCGCGCTCAGTCCGGAGACAAAGGAGGTCATCGAGTCCTATGCGGAAGGGGTGAACGCATGGATGGAGGAACGCTCCGGCTCCGAGCTGTCGCTCGAGCACTTCCTGGTTGGTCTCCTCTACGGATATGAGGCCGAGCCGTGGGAGCCGATCCACACCATCGCCTGGACCCGCATGATGGCCTGGGAGCTCCGGTCGAACATCGACGAGGAGATCCAGCGGGTGAAGGTCGCCGACGTCGTCGGCGTGCAGCGCACCGAGGAGCTCTACCCGCCGATCGCTCCCGACAAGCCGACCATCCTCGACGGCGTGAACGATGCTGGTCTGGGGGCTGCCCTCGTCCCCCAAGACCTCCCGGAGCTCGACACCCTCGTCCCGCTCCTCGAGTCGGTGCGGGGCAACATGGCCCCGTTGGACGAACTCACGGGTGGTGGCTTCGAGGGGATCGGCTCCAACAACTGGGTCGTCTCGGGCGAGCTCACCCGGTCGGGCTCGCCCCTACTCGCCAACGACCCGCACCTGGCCTCCCAGATGCCTTCCATCTGGTACGAGAACGGTCTCCATTGCGAGCCGTGCGGACGAGAGATGGTCGGGTTCTCCTTTGCCGGCATCCCGGGTGTGGTCATCGGTCACAACGACCGCGTCGCTTGGGGCGTCACCAACTTCGCCGCCGACTCCATGGACCTGTATGTCGAGCGGGTCGATCCCTCCGACGACGGCCGCTACGAGGTGAACGGCGAGTGGGTCGACTTCGACACCCGCACCGAGGTCATCGAGGTCGCCGGCGGCGACCCGGTCGAGATCGAGGTGCGCCTCTCGCGGCACGGCCCGATCCTCTCCGACACGCTCGGCGCGCTCGACGTGATCGACAGCGACGTGCCCGGACTCGAGGGCGAGTCAGGGGATTTCGCCATCTCCCTGGCGTGGACGGCGTTCGAGCCGGGGACCATGTTCGAAGCCCTCCTGGGCATCAATACGGCGGAGGACTGGGAGGACTTCCGGGCGGCCACCTGCCTGTGGTCGTTCGGTTCGCAGAACTTCGTCTACGCGGACGTCGACGGGAACATCGGCTACACCGCCACCGGCACGACGCCGATCCGCACCAATGGTGACGGGCGGTGGCCGGTTCCGGGCTGGCACGACCGTTACCAATGGGACGGGAACATCCCCTGTGAGGACCTCCCCTGGACATACAACCCACCGGGCGGTGTGATAGCCACGGCCAACCAGGACCCCTTCCGCGGCGACGACCCGTGGTTCGGCAAGGACTTCGCCCACGGCTATCGCGGTGCTCGGGTCTACGAGGTACTCGGCGAGATGCAACGCCCCCTCACCCTCGCCCGTATGCAGGCGCTCCAGTACGACTCGAAGAACCTCTCCGCCGAGGAGCTGGCGCCGGCACTGCTGGCCGTCGCATCGGACGACGAGCGCGTCCGCGACGGCCAGGCCCTGATCGAGGAATGGGGGTCACTCGGCGATGACGATGCCTGGCAGCAATGGGAGGACAGCCCCCATGCCGCCTACTGGGCCTATTTCTGGCGGGACCTGCTCATCCGTACGTTCGAGGACGAGGTGGACCCGCACAACGACGGACTGTCCGATGGCAGCCGCACGGGTGGGGGTCGCTTCTACAGCGTGCTCCGCAACTTGGTCGACGATCCCGAGAACGAGTGGTGGGACGACAAGACCACCGACGAGGTGGAGACCCGTGACGACATCCTCGAGGCGTCGCTTGCCGCCGGCTGGGACGCGACGGTCGAAGCCATCGGCTCCAACCCCGACTCGTGGGAGTGGGGGACCGTCCACACGGTGGATTTCCGCAACCAGAGTCTCGGCGAGTCGGGTATCGGCCCGGTCGAGGCGCTCTTCAATCGGGGCGACGTATCCACCGCCGGCGGGCCGTCGATCGTCAACGCGACCGGGTGGAACCTCCACGAAGGCCCGGCCGTGGTCTGGTTACCCTCGATGCGGATGATCGTCGACCTTGCCAATTTCGATTCGTCCCGGACCATCCACACGACCGGTCAGTCCGGCCATGCGTTCCACCCGAACTACTTCGACTTCGCCGAGCCCTGGGCCGATGGTGAGTACCACGCCATGCGTTGGTCCGAGTCCCTCGTCCGCTCCGAGCCGACGGGGACGCTGACCCTCACGACGGATGGTTGACGTGGACGAGCCGAGTCGCCGGGTCGATCGCGAGCAGGCCGAACGGATCATCGGCCGGGCCATCCGCGACTCGGTCGGCTCCGACGATGACGCCCTCTCCATCGACGACCTCCGGCGGATCGCGGAGGAGCTGGACATCCCGGTCGAGTCCATCGACGCCGCCGTGGTCGACGAGCTCGCCGGTGGCCCGATCGACGACCTGGAGACGGGTGGCTGGGTGCCCGGTGCCATCGAGGCCGGTCGGACCTTCGAAGCAGCACCGGATGCCATTCGGGTCCGAACCCACGAATGGATGTCCAAGCACGAGGGCATGCGATTGCGCCGCAAGGACGGCGTCGTCGAGACCTGGGAGAAGGACCCCTCCTTGATGGCGGCCTTCCGAAATGTCTTGAAGCTGCGGGGTGGGACGGGACAGCTGCGCGACCTGGGCGACGTGCGGGTGGTGGTGGCCGGCTCGGGGAACAACTCGCGGGTAGCCATGGGTACGTCGACGAACGCCCCCAGGGCGGCTTCCGCCATCCTCGGTGCGATCGGCGTCCTCGTCTCCCTCGTCGGCTCGGCTTTCATCAGCCCCTGGGCGCTGCTGTTCCTGGGCCTGCCACTCGCCACGCTGGCCGTCGTCGGCGCCGTCTCGGCGGGCCGGGCCATCGCCTCGTCCCAGACGAGGAACCTCGAGAAGGCACTCGACGGGATCGAGCAGGGAGCGCCGGCTTCCGCGGACTCGGTCGTCGACGTCATCACCGACCTCCGGGACGCGGTGGATTCCGGCCGGCCCCGACCGCGCCGGAGATCGTCCGGTCGGAACGTCGACATCCACTGGGATTGAGTCCTCGATGCCCTACGAGCCACCCGACTACGAGGCCCTTCGAGCCGAGAAGGATGCCTTCTTCGCCAGCTCCCAACACTCGCCGATCCCCAAAGGTCGGTCCTTCGAGGGGCTCGCCTACTTCGCTCCGGACCCGGCCCATGTCCACCTCGCCGAGGTCGAACCCGGCGACGGTGCACCGGTCCAGGTGGCGACCTCCGATGGGCAGGCCCGCACGTACGACCGCGCCGGTTCCATCCGTATCGCCCCGGCCGGCACCGATGTGACGCTGACCCTCTACCGCACGCCGGGCCACCCCGGTTACTTCCTCCCGTTCCGTGACGCCACCAGCGGCACCGAGACATATGGGGCCGGTCGTTACCTGGACCTCGAGGAAGGCGACTCCGTGGTCGTCGACTTCAATCTGGCCTACCACCCGTATTGCGCCTACTCCGATCGGTACAGCTGCGCACTCCCTCCGGCGGAGAACTGGTTGGACATCCCCATCCGAGCGGGGGAGCGACTGGCGGAGGGCGACTGATGCCGGCCCGCAAGGCGGTCAT
>JAHEFX010000137.1 GCA_024639975.1 bacterium | reverse complement strand
AGCGTGAGGAGAAGGTCGCCGACCTCCTCGACAAGGTCGGCCTGACGCCGGCCACGACGTTCATGTTCCGCTACCCCCACGAGCTCTCGGGCGGTCAGCGCCAGCGTGTCGCCATCGCCCGGGCCCTCGTCATGGATCCGCAGTTCATCGTGGCCGACGAGCCCACGTCGATGCTCGACGTGTCGATCCGGATCTCCATCATGGATCTCATGCTCAAGCTCGCCGAAGACCTCGGCGTCTCCTACCTCTACATCACCCACGACCTCGCCGTCGCTCGCTACATGTGCGACCGGATCGCGGTGATGTATCTGGGCAAGATCGTCGAGATGGGACCGACCGAGGAGATCCTCGCCGATCCCCAACACCCGTACACCAAGGCACTGCTCGCCGCGGTGCCGGTCCCCGACCCGGCCTACCAGAAGCAGGAACCCGACATCAAGGGTGGCATCTCCAAGGCGATCAACCCGCCTGAGACGTGCCGCTTCCTCGAGCGCTGCCCATGGGCTACCGATGTGTGCTCCTCGGAGCCCCATCCGGATCTCGAGGACAAGGGCGGGAACCACCTGGTCGCGTGCCACCTGGTGACGAAGCAGGGGTGAGGGAGGGCGCCGATCGCGTCCTCACCATCCCCAATGCCATCTCCTTTGCCCGGATCCTGGGCGTCGGATGGTTCCTGTGGATGCTCCTCGTCGACGAGAACGTCGTGGGCGCGGCGGTCCTGTTGTTGGCCATCGGCTCCACGGACTGGATCGATGGCTACCTCGCCCGCCGACTGGGCCAGGAGTCGGAGTTGGGTCGGAAGCTCGACCCGGTGGCCGACCGACTCGCGCTGGTGGCGGCCGTGGTGGCCGGGGCTATCGCCCAGGTCGACGGCGAAGCGATCCTGCCGCTCTGGTTGGTGGTCGGTCTGATCGCTCGCGAGGCGGTCATGTCGATCGCGGTGCTCGTGCTGCTCCGTAGGACGGGCGAGTCGATCCACGTGCGCTGGATCGGGAAGCTCGCAACCTTCCTCCTCTACGGTGCCGTTCCGTCCTTGTACCTCGGGGCGGCATCGACGGCGGAGTGGGCGAGCGTCTTTCGTTGGGCGGGGCTGGTGGCGGGCGGCGCCGGCTTGGTGATCTACGTCTGGGTTGCCATCGGGTACCTGGGCGAGATCCGGGAGCGACTGGCCGCCGCCGAGGCATAGGATCGGGACCAGGAGGAACGATGGAGACACCAAGCGACCGTAGGTACACCCCCGCCCACGAGTGGGTCCAGATCGTCTCGGACGACCCGGAGGGCACGCGCGTGCGGATCGGGATCTCCGACTTCGCCCAGGACTCGTTGGGTGACATCGTCTTCGTCGACCTGCCCGAAGTGGACCGCTCGGTAGAGGCGGGGGAGACCATCGCCGAAGTCGAGTCGACCAAGTCGGTCGGTGAGGTCTACGCCCCGATGACCGGGAAGGTGGCAGCGGCCAACGCCGAGCTCGAGGACACGCCGGAGCTGGTGAACGAGGACCCCTACGGACGAGGCTGGATCGCCGAGCTCGTGGTCGCCGACATGGCCGGCTTCGACGGCCTCCTCGACGCCGAGGCCTACGCCGGGACCCTCGACTAGCGGGGATTCAGCAGGGGGAGGGGTACGATGTCCGCCATGCGCTGTCCCACCTGCCACCGAGAGCTGCCGGAGGGCGTCACCAACTGCCCCGACTGCGCCAAGGTCGACACCGAACCGACCGTGGTCTACGTCCCGGGAGCGGACACGCTCGACCCCGAAGGGGCGAGTCAGGTCGGTGGCGTGTCCGGGTACGCGCTCGTCGTGGAACGCGGACCGCGTACCGGTATGACCTTCGTACTCCGACACGGCATCACCACGGTGGGCCGGCACCCCGAATCGGACATCTTCCTCAACGATGTCACCGTCTCCCGCCACCATTGCCGCTTCGTGACCGAGGGCAGCAGCCTCACCGTGGAGGACTCCGGGTCCACCAACGGCATCTACGTCGGCGACGACCGGGTGGATCGGACCCTCCTCGAACCGGGCGACCACGTGTTGATCGGGAAGTTCCACCTAGTCGTCGCGCAGGGTGATGTCTGACCGCCCCCTCGTCCGCAGCTTCCCCCGCCTCGTCCCGGTCCTCGTCCTCGCCCTCCTGACGATCTCCGTCGCGCCGGCGGCAGCGGCACCGGTGCAGGTGCCTCTGGGGTCGGTCGTCGGCGAGCCCCCCGAGCTCTCAGCCGTCGCCTACCTCCTGTTCGACGAAAGCCTCGACCGGGTTCTCGTGGCCGAGGGCATGGACGAACGGCGTGCGATGGCATCCACGACCAAGGTGATGACGGCCCTGCTGGTCCTCGAGCACGCAGAACCAGACGATGTCGTGACGGTCAGCGCCGATGCCGCGATCCGGCGGGGCTCGATCATCCCGCTCTACGCAGGCGAGCAGCTCACCGTGCGCCAGCTGCTCCTCGCGCTCATGGTCCGATCCGGAAACGACGCTGCGAGAGCACTTGGCGAGCACGTCTCGGGCTCCGTTTCGGAGTTCGTGACGCTCATGAACCAGCGAGCCGACGAGCTCGGTCTCGCGGACACCAACTTCCGAAACCCCAACGGTCTGGACGTGGAGGGGCACTACTCGTCTGCCGGCGACCTCCTGACGCTCTTCCGGGCAGCGATGGACCACCCTCTGTTCCGCGAGCTGATCCTCACTCGTGGAGCGGTACTTCCGGAGGGCCCCAACGGTGTCGTCCGGTTCCTCCGCCAGACCAACGCCCTCGTGCGCGAAGGCTACGAAGGTGCACTCGGGGGCAAGACCGGCGACACTCCGCTTGCCCAGAAGACGTTCGTCGGTGCCGCCGAGCGGAACGGTCGGCGCCTGTATGTGGTGGTGATGGGCTCCGAGGACCACATGGCCGATGCCGAAGCCCTGTTCGATCACGGCTTCGAGGACTACCCGGTCTTCGCGGCAATCGCGGCGGGTGGGTCCTATGGGGTCCATCGCATCGGCGACTCGTCGGCCGAGGTCTCTGCCGGCGATGATCTCCAAGCTGTTGGCTACGACGAGGACGAGGTACAGGTCTCGGCCTCCATCCAGGACGAGGAACTGGTCCTCGTCGCGTCTGCCGGTGACGACGTCTTGGGTTCGGTGGCCGTCGACGATGCGCCCACAGTCGCGCTGCCCGGCTTGACCGACGCGTTCGGCTGGCTCTTCGGCGCTTCCTCCAGGTGAGCGTCGAGATCGTCGCCGACCGGGAGCTGATCGCCTCTCGCGTCCAGGCCATCGCCGACGACCTCAACGACCGAATCAGCGACGAAACGCCGCTCGTCGTGGGGGTTCTCAAGGGCGCCATGCCGTTCCTGGCCGACCTCACGAAGGCGATGGCCGCCGACCTCGAGGTCGACATGTTCGGCCTGACCCGCTTCGGGGAGGGAGGCAAGGTCTCCCTGGCCATCGACGTCGGCACCCCCCTGGAGGACCGTCACGTGGTTCTGGTGGAGGACCTGGTCGACACGGGCCTGACGCTCCGCTCGGTGTGGTCCATGCTCGAGGCTCGGAGCCCGGCCTCGATCACGGTGGTGACGCTCCTCGACCGACGGGCCCGAAGACTGGTCGAGGTGCCGGTCGACCACGCGGCATTCGTGGTCGGTGACGAGTTCGTGATCGGCTACGGCCTCGACTGGGAAGGTCGGTATCGGAACCTCCAGGACCTCTGGGGTGTGCTCGACCTGACGGAGTTCGCCGCTGCACCGCCGGCCCTCGAGCAGGTCTGACCCACGTCGCCGGGTCGGTGCGGTGATATCGTGCCGTATGGCCGAACCGGTACCCGTCGAGCTGATCGGCGTACGCATCCAACTTCCTTCGCAGACGCCGATCGTCCTGCTGAAGGAAGTCGAAGGCGTCCGACACGTGCCGATCTGGATCGGCGCCGTCGAAGCCACCGCCATCGCCTATGCCCAGGAAGGCGTGGAGCCGTCCCGGCCACTGACCCACGACCTGTTCGCCGGTGTCCTCGGCCAGATGGACGTGACGGTTGAGCGGGTCGTCGTGACGGCCTTGGAGGACCAGGTCTTCTTCGCCGACCTCGTCCTGAACCGGGCGGGGGAGACGACCGTCGTCTCGAGTCGGCCGTCCGACGCCATCGCCATCGCCACCCGAACCGGCTCACCGCTCTTCGTCGCCGAGGAGGTCCTCGAGGAAGCGGGGATCGAGCTGCGCGACGAGGACGAGGAAGAGGAGATCGAGAAGTTCCGCGAGTTCCTCGAGGACCTCGATCCGAGCGACTTCTCGTAGCCGGCCCAGTGGGCGACCCGTACTGGCCTGCTGGTCCCCGAGGGTGAATCCGGGTCGTCCACTGAGAGTGCTTGACCGCGCGCGGGTAGTGCCGTACGTTTCGCCCCGGG
>JAHEFX010000048.1 GCA_024639975.1 bacterium | reverse complement strand
CCTCGTCGGGGCGACCACCGAGAACCCCTTCTTCGAAGTCAACGCTCCGTTGCTGTCCCGGATGACGCTGTTCCGTCTCGAGTCGCTGGGTCCCGGTGACATCGCCGAGCTGTTGGACCGGGCCGCCACTGCGCCGGACGGCCTCGGGGCCGACGACGTCACCCTCTCCGAGGAGGCTCGGGACGCGCTGTCCGAACGCGCCGGTGGAGATGCCAGGCTCTCGCTCAACGCCCTGGAGACGGCAGCGATCGTGGCGATGGGTCGGGGGAGTGGCGCCATCGAAGTACCCGACGTCGAGGAGGCGCTCCAGCGGCGGGTGATCCGGTACGACAAGTCGGGCGATGCCCACTACGACGTGGTGTCGGCGTTCATCAAGAGCCTTCGGGGCTCGGATCCCGACGCCGCCCTCTACTGGCTGCACACCATGCTCGAGGCGGGGGAGGACCCGGAGTTCATCGCGCGCCGAATGATCGTCTTCGCGTCCGAGGATGTCGGCGTCGCCGACGCAATGGCCCTCCCGGTCGCCGTCGCGGCTTCGCAGGCACTCGCCTACGTCGGCCTCCCGGAAGCCTCATTCGCCTTGTCCCACGCAGCGGTGCACCTGGCGACGGCACCGAAGTCGAACTCGGTGACCAGGGCTATGGGTGAGGCGAAGCGGCTCGTCTCCGAGAGCACGACGATCTCGGTCCCGATGCACCTCCGCGATGCGCACTACGAGGGCGCCGCGACCCTCGGCCATGGTGCCGGCTATCGCTACCCGCACGACTACGAAGCCCACATCGTCGCCCAGGACTACTTCCCACCCGAGCTCGGCGAGCAGACGGTCTACCAGCCGACCGAACAGGGCCGAGAGGCCTCGGTGCGCGATCGGCTGACCGAGATGGATCGAAAAGCGGGCCGCAGGCGGGATCGCTAGGCGGGCACCGCCGCTGCGGCCCAGGCGCTCGGCACCCCCTATCCTCTCGCCGCGATGGATTCGAACCAGCTCCGCCGTGCGTTCATCGACTACTTCGTCGAGAACGACCACACGTACCGGCCGTCGGCTTCCCTGATCCCGACGGACCCGACCCTGCTGCTGAACAACGCGGGCATGGTCCCCTTCAAGCCCTTCTTCCTCGGTGAGGAGAAGGCTCCCTGGCCCCGGGCCGTCTCGGCGCAGAAGTGCGTTCGCACCATCGACATCGACATCATCGGGACCACCGCCCGGCACCACACCTTCTTCGAGATGCTCGGGAACTTCTCGTTCGGCGACTACTTCAAAGAGGGCGCCATCGAACTGGCCTACGGGTTCGTGACCGACGTGCTCGGCCTGGCCGAGGATCGCCTTTGGTACACCGTCTTCGAGGACGACGACGAAGCCGCCGACATATGGACGGACCAGATCGGTATCCCGTCCGAGCGGGTCCAGCGCGGAGGCAAGGACAACTTCTGGCAGATGGGTGTGCCCGGTCCATGCGGTCCCGCCTCCGAGATCTTCTTCGATCGCGGCGAGCAGTACGGACCCGATGGCGGTCCGATCGGCGGAGGTGAGGACCGGTTCGTCGAGATCTGGAATCTCGTGTTCATGCAGAACATCCAGGACAAGCCCTACAACGTCGTCGGGGACCTACCCAAGAAGAACATCGACACCGGGCTCGGTCTCGAACGCCTCGCCATGGTCACCCAAGAAGTCGGATCCAACTTCGAGACGGACCTCCTACGGCCCATTCTCGGCGTGGCCGAACAGCTCACGGCCACCGGCTACGGCGGCGAGGACGACGTCGCCCTCCGAATCGTCGCCGACCACGCCCGCACCACCACGATGCTCATCGGTGACCACGTGATGCCCTCCAACGAGGGTCGTGGCTACGTGCTCCGTCGCCTGCTCCGCCGTGCCGTCCGCTCTGCTCGCCAGCTCGGCGCCACCCAGTTGGTCATGCCGGACCTGGTCGACGAGACGATCACGATCCTCGGTCCCGGATACGAGGACCTCCTGGTCCGCAAGGACTACATCCTCGAGGTCGCCACCCGGGAGGAGGAGCGATTCCTCCGCACCCTGGACCAGGGCGAGCGCGAGTTGGAGACGGCCCTCGAGGGCCACTCCGACGGTTCCCAGCTCTCGGGGGCAGAGGCCTTCAAGCTCCACGACACGTTCGGCTTCCCGATCGAGCTGACCACCGAGATCGCGGCCGGGCGCGGTATCTCGGTCGACAAGGAAGAATTCGACGCCGAGATGGCAGCCCAGAAGGAGCGGGCCCGTGCCGCCTGGAAGGGTGGCGAGACCGCCGCCAAGGAGGATGCCTACCGCCGCCTCCTCGACACCATCGGCCCGACCGACTTCCTCGGCTACGACCAGGACCTCGCGAGCGCCAAGGTGCTCGCCCTCGTCTCCGACGGCGAGCAGGTCGACGGTGCCGGCGAAGGGACGCCGGTCGAGGTGTTCTTGGATCGGACGCCCTTCTACGCCGAGTCCGGTGGGCAGGTCGGCGACGTCGGGACCCTCAAGACCGAGACCGGTACGATTCGTATCTCGGACACCCAGCACGCCGTCCAGGGCCTGCACGGGCACCGAGGCGTCGTTGCGAAGGGTTCGGTCACGGTCGGCCAGGTCGCCGAGGCCGTCATCGACTCGCCGCGCCGGGACCAGATCCGCAAGGCGCACACGGGGACCCACATCCTCTACGCGGCGATCCGAAACGTCGTCGGCGACCATGTCCAACAGGCTGGCTCCCTCAACGAGGCGGGCCGGCTGCGATTCGACTTCAGCCACTACGAGGGCCTCGATGCCGAGACCATGGTCGAGGTGGAGCGGCTCGCCAACGAGCGCGTCGTATCCAACGTCCCCGTGCAGACCCAGGTCCTCCCCAAGGAGGAGGCATTGCAGACGGGCGCCGTCGCCTTCTTCGGCGACAAGTACGGCGAGATCGTCCGCGTCGTCAGCGTCGGCGGCTTCTCCAAGGAATTCTGTGGTGGCACCCATGTGGACACCGCCGGTGCCGTCGGCCCCCTCGTCGTCACCACGGAGTCGTCGATCGGCGCCAACACACGCCGTGTCGAGGCCCTGGTCGGCGACACCGGATACGACCGCTTGGCGGTGCTCCGAAGCTCCCTCGGTAGGGCATCGGCCCTGCTCAGGGCCCCCGAGGAGGAGGTGCCGGCTCGGATCGAGGCGCTCCTCGAGCGGACGAAGCAGCTCGAGGGCGAGCTCGACGACGTTCGTGCAACACAGCGGGGCCAGGCAGCAGGTGACCTGTTGGAGTCGGCCGAGTCGGTCGGCGAATCGAAGGTGCTCGTCTCCCGTCACGACCTCCCCCCCAACGAGCTGCGGGTACTCGCTCTGGAACTGGCATCCCGGCTGGGATCCGGCGTCGTGGTGCTCGGTGCCGAGAACGGCGGCAAGGGGGCGATCGTGGCGGTCGCCGCCGACGACCTCGTCGACGCCGGGGTCTCGGCCGGTGCCATCGCAGCGGAAGCCGCCCGGGAAGTCGGCGGCGGCGGTTCCCGTGATCCGCGGCTCGCCCAGGCGGGTGGTCCGAATGGCGACGGCATCGACCGAGCCGTCGAGGTTGCCCGAGAGGCAGCCGGGAGGGCGATCCTCGGCTGATGGACGTCGGCAGGGTCCTCGGCCTCGACTACGGCACGGTTCGTGTCGGCGTCGCCATCTCCGACGGCTTGGGCATCTCGGCCCGCCCCGTGCGGTCCGTCCCGGCGGAGGGTTTCGAGGACCAGATCCAATCCCTGGTCGAGGAACTGGGGCCGGTCAGCGTGGTCGTCGGTCTCCCCACATCACTCGGCGGTGAGGAGGGTGCTTCGGCGAAGGGTGCCCGGGAGCTTGCCGACCTCGTGTCGGCGAGAACCGGGCTCCGGGTCGAGTTGGCCGATGAACGGTTCAGTTCCACCCGGGCCGAGGCCATCCTGAAGGAGAAGGTCCGGGACCGACGGGAGCGACGGGAACAAGTGGATGCGGTGGCCGCCGCCGTCCTGCTGCAGGGTTGGCTCGATGCCCGAGCCGGCGAGGAACGCGGCAACCCGCGGTACGCCCCCAAGCCCGACTGATTGTTCCGGGTTTGGTTCCGGGCCTGCCAGTATTCGTTCCGCCCCCTCCCACCATCATGTCTCGCTACGCCCAAGCCTTCCGTCCGGTCATCATCGTCCTCGTGGTCATAGCCACGGGGCTGGTCGTGTGGTGGGGTGCCACGGGACTGGCGGACTGGGTGAACGGATTCAGCTTGGGTGGAGGCGACTCGGGGACGACCATCGTCGCCGGTGAGTCCGTCACGGTCGTGGTCCCGGAGGGATCGACGGCCCGCAGCATCGCAACGATCCTCGAGGAGGACGGCGTGATCGCTGCAGCCGACTTCGAAGACGCGGTGAATGCACGCGGCGTCTCGGCCGAACTGCAGGCCGGCACCTATGACCTGGTCACCGGGACCCAGGCCGACACGCTGATCGACATCCTCATCGCCGGTCCCGTGGTCGAGACCTATTGGATCACCGTCCAGGAAGGGCTTCGGATCACGGAGATCCTCGATCTCCTGGCCCGGGAGACGCCCCACGACCGAACCGCCTTCGAAGCGGCGCTCCTGACGGGCGGGGCAACCTCGGCGCTCCTTCCCGAGGGGGATGTCAGCCTCGTCTCCTGGGAGGGCCTGCTCTTCCCCGATACCTACGAGTTCGCCTTCGACGCCAGCGCGACCGATGTGGTCGGCCTACTTGCTCGCACCATGGAGCAACGGGTCGGTTCGGTCGACTGGTCGGGGCTGGAGGAGGCCGGCTACACGGTCTACGAGGGCCTGATCGCCGCCTCGCTCATCGAGTCCGAGGCCGCCGTTGACGTCGATCGCCCCCAGATCGGTTCGGTCGTCGCCAACCGGCTCGAGATCGGCATGCCCCTCCAGATCGATGCCACCGTGCTCTACGCACTCGACCGACGAGGCGGCGGGGTGACGCTCGACGACCTCGAGGTCGACTCCCCCTACAACACCTATCAGATCACCGGCCTGCCCCCGACACCGATCGGGGCCCCCGGCCTCGCCTCGCTGAACGGCGCGGCAGACCCCGACGAGACCGACTACCTGTACTACGTCCTCACCTCGACCGACGGAACGCACACGTTCACCGCCGACTACGACGAGTTCCTGGCGCTGAAGCAGCAGGCGAAGGACGACGGCGTCATCCCATGACCCGACGGTTCGCCGTGATCGGCGACCCCGTCGAGCACTCCCGCTCGCCCCGAATCCACGATGCCGCCTACGCGGCCCTGGACCTCGATGCCGCCTACACCGCACGGACCACGGGCCCGGGCGATCTCGACGCCGTGATCGATGAACTGCGCGACGGACGGTTCGATGGCCTGAACGTAACGATGCCCCTGAAGGGCGCCGCTGCCGCACGCTGCGAGGTCCTCGACGCCGTGGCCACGCGACTTGGTTCCGTCAACACGCTCACCATGGATCGGGGACGTCTCGAAGGAGCCTCGACCGACGGAGCGGGCATCCTCCACGGCTGGTCATTGGCCGGACTCCCCGGCGACGTCCCCGTGTTGGTCCTCGGAGCGGGTGGTGCTGCCAGGGCGGCCGTCGACACGCTGGCCCGCCGGCAACCGGTCTTCGTGTCCGCTCGGCGGGCGGACGCAGCGTCGGCCCTGCTCGAACTGGGCGCCGAGCGGACGATCGCCTGGGGAGACGGCATGGCCGGAGCGGTCGTGGTGAACGCAACACCGATCGGCATGCGAGGAGGCGCGATCCCCGAGCCGATCCTCGACGACGCACTCGGCTTCTTCGAGATGGTCTATGCCCCGGAGAGGACGCCTTCGGTGCTCTCGGCTGAGGAACGGGGCCTACCGATCGGGTGGGGGATCGACATGCTGGTCGGGCAGGCGGCCGCGTCTTTCGCTCGTTGGTTCGGCATGGAACCGCCCCTGGAGGCAATGACCGCTGCAGCAAAGCGCTCAAGCACCCCCTGACGGAGGCCGATTGTCCTCCTAGATAAGGAGGTTCTACATGGCGCTGTCCGGCACGCTGGACTCTTTCCCGTTGCCTGAAGTCCTGCGCCTGCTCGGCAGGTCCGGGCAGACGGGCATGCTGGTCGTTCGGGCTGACGACCAGGAAATGCGTGGCTACCTGCAGGGTGGCCAACTGCTCTTCGCTGCATCCGGTGACGAACGGGATGTGAAGTCCCGACTGGTCGGGAGCGGTCTCCTCGAGAAGGAAGGCTGGGACCAGGTCGCAGCCGGTGAAGCCTCCGCCGACGAAGTCCTCTCAGAGGACGTGTCGCCCCTCGACTACGACCGCGCCGTTCGCTCACTCACCGTCGACGCCTTCGTCGAGGTGATGCGCCGTCGCCAAGGGTCCTTCGAGTTCGAAGAGGGCGTCACCACCTCCATCCGCCTCGGTACCGAGCTCAGCATCGATGACACCCTGGACGAGGTCGACGAGCGCCTCCGGGCCTGGAACACGATTCGGGAAGTGGTCCCGTCGATGAAGGCACGGGTCCAGTTGGAGGAGAACCTGCCCGACGGACTCGACACCATCGACCTCAGTGGTCCGGAGTGGCAGTTGGTCGCCCAGGTGGGCTCCGGGAGCACGGTCGCCCGGCTCGCAAAGGGCACCGGCGACTCCGAGTTCGAGGTTGCGTCCAAGATCGCGAGTCTCGTGAACCGGGGCTTGGTCCGCGTGGGGGAGAGTGGCAAGTCCCATCCCGGCGCGCTGGAGCGGTATCCCGGAGTCGAGACCTCCGAGGACCCACTCGGTGGCGAAGGGCCGACCGGTTGGATCAACGAGCTCGACTCGATCGCTGCCACGGCTGACCCCGACCCGGAGCCCGAGCCGCCCTTGCTCGACTCAGAGGAGATCTTCCCCCAGGCCGACGACGCCGACGTCGACGATCCCGGCGGCGTCGACTTCGGGCTCAAGGGGTTCGCCCCCAAGCCCGGCATCTCCGGCACCGACCTCGCACAGAAGGCGATGGAGCCCGGCGACGACTCCGCCGAGAACGACTTCGCCGTCGAGGTCGGGGAAGTCGACCAAACCGAGGAAGAGGAGCCCGTCGCCGATCTTCCCGAGACCGAGGAAGCCGACATCGCCGAGGGAGATGCCTTGGAGATCCTCGGGGAGACCGAGGCCCTGGCGGACCTGGAAGCGGCCCTCGATGCGGAGGAGCAGGCCGAGGCAGGACTGGTCGACGAGGTCGACACCGTGGCGGATGCCGAGTCCGACGAAGAGGCGCATGCCTCCGACGAGCCATCCGAGGATGAAGAAGAGATCGCCGAAGAGCCCGAGGACAAGTCCGGCCCGCTGCCGAATCTGCTGCGCCGGCGCAACAAGGGGCTCCTCGCCAAGGAGCTGAGCTCCCTCACCGACTGATCGGGGAGCGTGGCTGGGAAAGGAACCGAAGGACGTGACCGAAGAACAGGCAGGTGTCGCAGCCGTCCTCATCGAGGAAGGCCTGTTGACCTACGACCAGCTCTACTCGGCGGCCGATGCCGCCGAGATGGCCGGCCAAACCCTGTCGAAGTACGTGGTGGCCGAGGACCTCGTCGACGAGAAGACGCTGATCCGGGTCATCGCCAAGCACATGGGCTATGACTTCGTCGAGCTCGACGAGATCACCGTCGACCCGGCTGCAGCCATGCTCCTTCCGGAGCCCCTGGCCCGAAAGCACCAGGCAATCCCGTATGCCTTCGACGGGGATCGCCTGTTGGTGGCGACTGCCAACCCCTACGACATCCTCGCAAAGGACGACATCCAGGCCGCCACCGGTCGCTCGATCGAGTTGCACGTCTCGACCAAGGGCGAGATCGACGCCGTCCTGAAGACATTGGGCAACCTCGAAGATGCCGTCTCGGACTTCGTCTCGGGACACGACGACGACGTGGATGTTGCCGACCTCGCAGCTGCACAGGCGGCCTCCGAGGATGCGCCGATCGTCAAGTTCGTCAATCAGGTCATCCTGAAGGCTGCCGGCGATGGGGCGTCCGACATCCACATCGAACCCGGAGACCGCGACGTCCGGGTCCGCTATCGCATCGACGGCGTGCTCCACGAAGTGATGCGCACATCTCGCAAGCTGCTGTCGGGTGTCGTGTCGCGGCTGAAGATCATGGCCGAACTCGACATCGCCGAGCGGCGCAGGCCCCAGGACGGTCGTATCTCGATCCGGGCCCAGGGCGGGACCATCGACCTGCGTGTGTCCACCCTGCCGACGATCTATGGCGAGAAGGTCGTGATGCGAATCCTCGACAACACGACGGCGATGCTCGACCTCTCCGACCTCGGGTTCCACATGGACAACCTGACCAGGTATGAGGAGTCGTTCAAGAAGCCGTACGGAACGATCCTGGTCTGCGGTCCGACCGGTTCCGGAAAGTCGACGACGCTCTACGCGACGCTCAACGTCCTCAACGACACCGAACGGAACATCGTGACGGTCGAGGACCCGGTCGAGTACCGGCTCGCCGGTGTCAACCAGGTGCAGGTGAACAAGAAGGCCGGCCTCACGTTTGCCAATGCCCTCCGCTCGTTCCTGCGACAAGACCCCGACGTCATGCTCGTCGGTGAGATCCGCGACCTCGAGACGGCGAACATCGCGATCGAGTCGGCGCTCACCGGTCACCTGGTGCTCTCCACCATCCACACCAACACCGCACCAGCAGCCGTATCCCGCCTCATCGAGATGGGCGTGGAGCCCTTCCTCGTTGGGTCCGCCGTGGATGGGATCCTTGCCCAGCGCCTCGCCCGACGCCTTTGCACGAAGTGCAAGGTCGTCCACGAGCCATCCCAGGACGCACTCGACCGCGTGGGTTGGTCCGATGCCGGCCTCGATCGGTCCATGACGCTCTACGAAGCCAAGGGTTGCTCGGCGTGCGCCGGTACCGGGTACAAGGGACGGTTGGCGGTCCACGAACTGATGACCGTCACCGAGGAGATCGAGCGCATGGTCGTGGACCACGCCACGACGGAGTCGCTCACCCGGATGGCACTCGAGCAGGGCATGGTGCCGCTCCGCCACGACGGCCTTCGAAAGGTCGCCTCCGGACAGACGAGTCTCGAGGAAGTCCTGCGGGTCACCGTCTAGGACCTGCTCAAGCCGAACCGATCAGCGACCGACACAGGTACTTGAAGGAGATGTAGGGACAATGGCAAACCACTCACGAACACTCGGAGAGCTGCTGGTCGACCAGCGCCTGTTGGCGCGAGACGACCTCGAGCGCCTGCTCGCCAAGGAAGAGGCCACCGGCACCCCCTTCGACCAATTGGTCGTGGATGAGAGCCTGGTCCTCGAGGACGACCTGGTCCGGGTGTTCGCCGAGCGCGTCGGCCTCGAGTGGGTCGACCTGGAGGGCATCATCTTCGCCCCCGACATCGTGCACCGCCTCGATGCCGACACCTGCCGCTCGGTGCATGCCGTCCCGATCGAGATGGTCGGGAACGAACTCAAGGTCGCCGTCTCCAATCCCTACGACCAGGAAGTCCTCAAGCGCCTGGAAGCCCGAGCCGGATGCCCGGTCCGGATCGCCGTCGCCTCCGAACGGGCGATCGAGCGGGCCATCGACGGCATCTTCGGCACGGAGATGCTTCCCGGTGCCGGTTCCGACGCCGAACGCATCGCCAAGGCCCGGCAGGACGACATCCCACGAGTCCATCCGAACACGCTCCTGTTGGAGCTGCTCGAGGTGGGCGGCTCCGACCTGCATCTCACCGCCGGCTCCAAGCCGATCGTCCGGATCAATGGGTCGTTGACCCCCCTCGACGAGTACGACGAGATGACCCCGGCCGAGCTGCGGGCGATGGTCTACTCGATCCTCACCGAGCGCCAACGCGAGACGCTCGAGAACACCTTGGAGCTCGACGCCTCGCACCCGGTTCCCGGCCACGCCCGGTTCCGCATGAACGTGTTCTTCCAGCGTGACGCCGTCGGCGCAGTGTTCCGCGCCATCCCCGAGATCGTCAAGCCGCTCGGAGAGCTCGGCCTGCCGCGGACGCTCGACATGTTCGCCGAGTACCCCCGTGGCCTGGTCCTCGTGACCGGACCCACCGGCTCTGGCAAGTCGACGACCCTGGCATCGGTCATCGACCAGATCAACCTGAAGCGCTCGTGCCACATACTCACGATCGAGGATCCGATCGAGTTCGTGCACACGCACAAGAAGGCGTTGGTCAACCAGCGCGAGGTCGGGGCGGACACCCAGGACTTCGGCGCCGCCCTCAAGCACGCCCTCCGCCAGGACCCCGACGTGATCCTCGTCGGCGAGATGCGCGACCTGGAGACCATCCAGACCGCCCTCACAGCTGCAGAGACCGGCCACCTGGTCTTCGCCACCCTGCACACCCAGGACGCCCCGCAGTCGATCGACCGGATCATCGACGTCTTCCCCAGCCACCAGCAGTCGCAGGTGCGCGTCCAGCTGGCTTCGACGGTTCAGGCGATCGTGACCCAGCAGCTCATCCCTACGCGGGACGGTCGGGCACGAGCGGTCGCCGCAGAGGTGATGGTGGCCACGCCAGCCATTCGGAACCTCATCCGTGAAGGGAAGATCCACCAGATCACGACCGCGATGCAGGCCGGAGGAAAGCACGGGATGCAGACCATGGACCAGTCGCTGGCCCACCTGGTGCGGGCGAATGCGATCGACTTCGACACCGCCGTGGAGCGGTGCAGCAACGTAGAAGACCTGCGCCGTTTGCTCGGTCGCGTGGCCTAAGGAGATAGCTCATGCCGACCATGTACGCCTACAAGGCCCAGGACGAGAAGGGCAAGCTGAGGAACGGGAAGGTCTCCGCCGCCAGTGCCGAGGCCGCCGTCCGCGAGCTGAAGGGCAAGGGTCTCAAGCCCCTGACGCTCGAGGAGACCGACGCCAAGGGCATGAGCGCCGAGGTGCGGATCCCCGGTATCACCGACCGCGTGTCCGCCAAGGAAGTCGCGGTCTTCTCCCGCCAGTTCGCCACGATGATCTCGTCCGGCCTCTCACTGCTCCGCTCCCTGGCGATCCTCGCCGAGCAGACCGAGAACACGGCCCTGGCCGAGGTGATCCTCGAGGTGAAGTCGGATGTCGAGCGTGGCGAGAGCCTCTCTCGTTCCTTGGAGAAGCATCCCAAGGTCTTCAGCGAGATCTACGTCTCGATGGTGAAGGCCGGTGAGACCGGCGGTCTCCTGGATGACTCCCTGATGCGCCTGGCCGACACGCTCGAGGCCCAGGTCGCTCTCAAGAACAAGATCCGCTCGGCGATGATGTACCCGGTGGCCGTCGGCGTGCTGGTCGTCCTGATCGTCGGCGCCATGCTGATGTTCGTGGTCCCGATGTTCGAGGATCTGTACGCAGACCTTGGTGGGACCCTCCCGGTCCCAACCCGCATACTGCTGGCGCTGTCGGCTGCTCTGCAGAGCTATTGGTGGGTCTTCCTCGCTGCCGGTATCGGGGGCTTCTTCGCCTTCAAGGCCTGGGTGAAGACCGAGAGCGGTCGGTTCACCTGGGACAACATCAAGCTACGCATGCCGATCTTCGGCAAGCTCGTCCACAAGTCAGCGCTCGCCCGTTTCAGTCACACGATGTCGTCGCTGATCCGAACCGGGGTCCCGATCCTCCAGGCCATGGAGATCGTGGCCGACACGTCCGGCAACGCCGTGGTGGCAGAAGCAGTCATGGCCTCACGGGCGTCGGTCTCGGAGGGTGAGTCGATCGCCAAGCCGATGGCCGAACGCACGGTGTTCCCGCCCATGGTGGTCCAGATGATCGCGGTCGGCGAGGAGACCGGTGCGCTCGACACGATGCTCGAGAAGATCGGTGACTTCTACAACGACGAAGTACAGACCATGGTGGAGGGCCTGACGAGCCTCATCGAGCCGCTGCTGATCGTCGTCCTCGGTGGTGTGGTCGGTGGCATGCTCATCAGCCTCTACCTCCCGATGTTCAACATCATCAACCTCATCCAGTAGCGCCGGCTGGCACTCAGGAAGAAGGAGCGGGGCCCGACCGGGCCCCGCTCCTTCTTTGGTACCGACCCGCCGAGGTGGCTCGTCCATCACGACCGGACGACAGCGCAGGGTCGGTGATGCCGGTCTCGGGTCCCGGCACAGGGGCAGTACCTCGGCTCCGCTCGTCGCGCTGCTCTCACATTTCTTCCCTTTTCCTCTCAAGAGACCTCCGCCCGGGCCGATACCAAACATCGGAGAAGGGGCGTCACGCCCAAAGCAACCAAAAAGGAGTGCGACCACATGTCGTGGATTCGTAACCAGCTGAAGAAGGATGAGGGCTTCACCCTCATCGAGCTGATGGTCGTGGTGCTCATCATCGCCATCCTGATCGCCGTCGCCATCCCGACCTTCCTCGGCGCTCGTGAGCGTGCCCAGGACCGGGCTGCGCAGAGCAACCTTCGCAACGCCCTCACGGCCGAGAAGGTGTTCTACACCGACGCTGAGCAGTACACCGATGTGGCTGCCGAGCTCCAGGCCATCGAGCCCAGCTTGCAGTTCGCCGCCGCCCCCGACGCGACCGACGTGTCCGTCGTTGGCACGGTCACCTGTGACGCAGTGCTCGTCCCGGCTGTTGCCGGCAACCTGAACGCTGTCGGCCTGACCGTGATTGCCGCTTCCGGCAACACCTGGGGCATGCAGGACGTCGCCATCGGCGGCAACTCGGGTACCTACTACTACGCCGGGGCTGCGGCCTGTGACGGCGCAGGCAACGGAATCACCGACGGCTTCCCGCCGGCTCCGTAAGCCACACAACTCAACCACCAACAACGATTGGGGGCGGCCTTCGGGCCGCCCCCTTCGTCGCGCCCGGGCTAAAGGGACCGGCTCTGCGTGCCGATGGGGAGATCGACAACAGAACCACAGGAGTGGGGAGACTCAATGCTTCGACCAGACCGGGGCGACGAGGGCTTCACGTTGGTCGAGCTGATGGTGGTCGTACTGATCATTGCAATTCTCATTGCGGTCGCCATCCCGACCTTCCTCGGAGCCCGAACTCGCGCCCAAGACCGAGCCCTTCACAGCGAGCTGCGCAACTCGCTCACCGCAGCGAAGGTGTTCTACACCGACCACGAGGACTACGGCTTCGTCCAGGCGGACCTGCTGGCCGTCCATGCGAACGTCGCCTTCGTACCGGGCAGCAATCCGACCATGGACGAGATCGGGTTCGTCGTGTTGCCGAACACGCTCGGTTGGCCGGACCAGGCGGCGATCTTCATCGGTCAGAGTCGTTCGGGGACCTGGTTCTGCCTCGCCGACGAGGCGACGGGGAACGTCGGGACGCGATATGGCGAGGACCCCGGGTCGGGGGCGAACCTCGACACCCTCGGCGAATGCGTCGGCGGCTGGTCCTGACCTGAGACCGCGATCGACTCGAGAAGCCCCGGGGAAATCCGGGGCTTCTCCCATTTGCGCTCAAGGTTTGGGGACCTCTTCCGATACCCCGTGTGGGCCATGGGAGGCCGAATGAGAGAGCACGGACATGACGCACAGGCGAGTGGGGGCAGAAGCTCTCGACACAGGCGCAAAGGCGCAGGTCGTCGAGCGGCGCCCCGTAGGGTTCCCCGCCGATGATCGCCGTCATGCCTTTCTGGTATTGGATCCTCGTGATGGGGATGTTCGGACTGGCGACCGGGTCGTTCGTGAACGTCGTGGCGTATCGGGTGCCGGCCGACCGGTCGCTGATGGGCCGGTCACACTGCCCCAACTGCGATCACGTGCTCGGGGCGGTCGACCTGCTCCCGGTCTTCGGTTGGCTCCTGCTCCGGGGACGCTGTCGGTATTGCAGCCAACCGATCGCCTGGCGGTACCCGGCGGTCGAGCTGGCGACCGGTCTGCTCTGGGCCGGGACCACGTACCTCATCGGGATGCGCTGGGAACTCCCCTCATTCTTCTGGGCGCTCTCGATGACGGTGGCGCTCATCCTCACGGACTTCGACACACACCGACTGCCGAACAAGATCGTCTACACGGGGACGGCCGTGGGCTCGCTCCTGCTGGCCGGCGGAGCCGCGCTGGAGGGGACCGCGGACCGGCTCGGCTGGTCGGTTGCCGGTGGGGGGCTCTACTTCGTGTTCATGCTGCTGTTGGCGCTCTTGGTGCCCGGTGGCTTCGGCTTCGGCGACGTGAAGCTGTCGTTCGTCCTGGGGTTGTTCGTGGCCTTCCAGGTCCGACAGCCCTCAGTGGACGCCCTGGCGGCTCTCGGGTCGGTGGGCGTCAGCATCTTTCTCTCGTTCCTCATCGGCGGGGGAGCAGCGATCCTGCTGCTCGTCGCGCGCCGACGGGGGCGCAAGGACCAGTTGGCCTTCGGGCCCCCGATGATCGTGGCGGCATGGCTCGCCTCGATGTGGGGGACGGAGCTGCTGGGTCTGTATCTCGGATAGGGGTCGAATTCTCGGCTCAGATCATTGGTCCGCAAGGGCCGTATCGCTACGCTCCAGAACCACAGGGACGTAATTACACCCGTGGTATTGGTCGGAGCGCCCTGAAGACGACCGAACCCAGGAGGAAGGCATGACTGCCACCGTCGGCCTTGACATCGGCACCAGCGCCGTGCGCGCAGCCGTATTGCAGGGCGGAAAGAAAGGCGCCCCGGTACTTCGCAAGTACGGGGAGGTAGGCCTGCCCAAGGGCGCCATCGAAGGGGGTGAGATCGTCGACCCCGCCGTGGTGCAGGATGCGATCGCTCGCCTCTGGAAGACCAGCAAATTGCCCAAGAAGGGCGTCGTGATGGGTCTGGCCAACCAGCGGATCATCGTTCGGCGGGTCGAAGTGCCCGACATGAGCGACGACGCCCTGAAGGCCGCCCTGCCACAGCATGTCGCCGAGCACATCCCCATGGCGGTCGAGGACGCGGTCCTCGACTACATGCCGCTCGACGACATCCCCGCCGAAGGGGGCCAGGAAGCCCGCCGTGCGGTGCTCGTGGTCGCCGCCCAAAAGGAGATGGTGAACCAGTACGTCGATGTCGTCGAGGCGACGGGCGTGCGGGTCGAAGGTGTCGACCTACAGGCGTTCGCCCTGGTTCGGGCCGTCTTCGGCGCACGGATCCCACTGGGTGACGCACCGGTCGCGGTGGTGAGCCTCGGCGCCGGCATGACCCAGGTCCTCGTGACCAAGGATGGGTCCCTGCGCTTCCTGCGGCTGATTCCCATCGGGGGAAACGACTTCACCAAGGCCCTCTCCACGGGGCTCGCGGTCCCGCCGGAGGAAGCCGAAGAGATCAAGCGGCGGGTCGGTGTCCACGCCGAACCCGGGGCCGGGGGTGGCTCACTGCCCGACGAGAAGGCCCGTGACATGCTGACCGAGCAGGCCAGCCAGCTGATCGAGGAGATCCGCGGAACGGTCGAGTTCTACAACGCCCAGCAGGGCGGGG
>JAHEFX010000136.1 GCA_024639975.1 bacterium | reverse complement strand
TTGGCATTCGTCGTGCTCGTCGTCCAGCGCGACCTCGGTGCGTCGGTGCTCCTCTTCGCCACGTTCGTCACGCTGCTCTACGCCGCTTCGGGCCACCGGGCCTACCTCATGTCTGGCGGCGTCCTGCTGGCCATCGGTGGGCTGGCCGCGTACTGGTCCTTCGACCACGTCCGCATCCGTGTGGGGGCCTGGCTGCACCCCTTCGACGATCCCTTCGGGTCGGGCTACCAGATCGTGCAGGGCCTCTACGCCATGGGAGCCGGAAGCCTGACCGGCTCGGGGCTCGGTCTCGGTCGGCCCGACCTGATCCCGTTCGCCGCCACCGACTTCATCTACGCCGCGATCGCCGAGGAGCTGGGACTCACCGGCACGCTCTCCGTCCTGAGCCTCTACGGGCTGCTCATCGCCGCAGGCGCCGGCATCGCGCTCCGGGCACGCGATCGCTTCCGCAGTCTGCTCGCCGCCGGCATCACGTTCGTGCTCGGCATCCAGACGTTCCTCATCGTCGGCGGTGTGGTCCGTCTCCTCCCCCTCACCGGCATCACCCTCCCGTTCATGTCCTACGGCGGTAGCTCGCTGCTGGCGAACATGCTCCTCTTGGCGCTGCTCCTGCGGATCTCCCACGAGGAGCGGGCATGAACGGGCCGATCCGTCGCCTGACGTACGCACTGTTCGTGGCACTCGGGACCCTCGCCCTTGCAACGGCGTTCATCCAATCCGTCCGAGCCGATGCCCTGCGCACCGACCCGAGCAACCCCCGCGTCGTCCTCTCCCTCGCCGGCAAGGAGCGGGGAGCAATCGTCTCGGCCGACGGCGTGGTGCTCGCCGTGTCGGACCTCGTCGAAGGCTCCGACCGACGGTTCACCCGGTCCTACCCCGCTGGGGAGCTGTTTGCCTGGCCGGTGGGCCACACCACGGCCCTGTTCGGCGAGTCCGGGCTGGAGGCTTCCTACTCCGACCAACTCCGGAGCCGCCAGGACCTGACGATCTCCGACATCCTGACCGCCGTCTTCGGCGGCGACCTGCGCCCCAAGAGTCTCGGCCTGTCCGTGGATGCAGCACTCCAGGAGGTCGCCGAACGAGCCCTCGGCGACCACGCAGGCGCCGTCGTTGCCCTCGACCCGAACACCGGGGCGGTCCTCGCCTGGGTCTCGCACCCCGGCTACGACCCCCAAGCCTTCGCCGACGACCCGGCAGTCGCCCGCGCCGTGGCCGAGGCCGACGACCAACCGCTGCTCGACCGCGGAGCCAGGGTGCTCGCCCCGCCGGCGTCCACCTTCAAGCTCGTCGTGTCGGCCGCCGCCATCGAATCCGGCAACTGGTCTCCCGACGACCTGCTCCCCGATCCTGCCGAGTTCCAGCTGCCGGGGTCCACGGCGGTGATGCGCAACCCGACCGGCGAGTCCTGCAACTCCGGTCCCGAGGTGAGCATCCGGGAGGCGATCGTCAGGTCGTGCAACATCCCGTTCGCCGAACTGGCGATCGACATCGGTTCGGCGAGCGTCGTCGACATGGCGGAGGCCTTCGGCTGGAACGCCGAGCTGGAGACGGACCTGCCGACGACCGCGTCCCAGCTGCCCGACCCGGGCAATGACGATGCGGCCCTCGCCCAATCGGCGATCGGCGAACGAGACGTGCGAGCGACCACGCTCCAGATGGCCTCGGTGGTGGCGACCATCGCCGCCGATGGTGCCCGGTATCGGCCATACCTCGTCCAGTCCGTCTTCGACGCCGACGGTGAGTTGGTCGAGGAGGCCGACCCCGAGGCCTTCGAGGCGGTCATCTCCCAGACCACGGCCGACGAGCTCACCGAGATGATGGTCGCGGTGGTCGATCGGGGCACCGGCACCGCCGCGTCGCTGCCCGACGTGCCCGTTGCGGGCAAGACCGGGACCTCGGAGGCCGGACCGGCATGGTTCGTCGGTTTCGCCCCTGCCGACACTCCCGAGATCGCCATCGCCGTGGTCGTCCTCGACCCGGGCCAGGACGGCTCCGGCGGACGGACCGCAGCGCCCATCGCCCGCGCGGTACTGGCGGAGTGGATTCTTAGATGACCGATACACTCACCGGCCAATGGAAGCCGGACACCTCCTTGCCGACCGCTACGAACTCGTCTCCCACATCGCCCGTGGCGGGATGGCCGACGTGTGGGAGGCCCAGGACAACGCTCTGAACCGACGGGTGGCGGTCAAGGTGCTGCACCCCCAGTTCTCCAACGACGAGTCGTTCGTCCGGCGCTTCCGGCGCGAGGCACAGGCGGCCGCCAACCTCTCCCACCCCAACATCGTGTCGATCTTCGACTGGGGCCAGGAGGGCGACACCTACTTCATCGTCATGGAGTTGATCGAAGGACGGACCCTGAAGGACGTTCTCCGTTCAGAGGGACCGTTGCTGCCGCGCCGGGCGACGGAGATCGCCGCCGAGGTCACCGCAGCCCTCGCCATCGCCCACCACGCAGGCCTCGTCCACCGTGATGTGAAGCCCGGCAACATCCTCCTCACCACCGACGGCACGGTGAAGGTCACGGACTTCGGTATCGCCAGGGCCTGGGATGACTCGCTGGAACTCACCCGCACCGGAGCGGTGATCGGCACGGCCACCTACTTCTCTCCCGAGCAGGCACAGGGCCACTCGGCCGACGCCAGGTCGGACCTCTACTCCCTTGGCATCGTTCTGTTCGAGATGCTCTCGGGCGTCGTCCCGTTCAAGGGCGACAGCCCGGTCTCCGTCGCCTACCAGCACGTCTCGGCCCCGGTTCCCTCGGCCAGGGCGACCAACGGGGAGGTTCCCGACGACCTCGAGGCGATCACCACGAAGGCCCTGCAGAAGGACCCCGCCTCCCGATACCAGGACTCCGAAGCCTTCCGAGGCGACCTCCTGGCCAGCCTCCAGGGAACGCCTCCCCTTGCCGCCGCCGGCCTGGCCGCCGCGGGCGCTTCGATCGTCGCCGACGGGGACGATTCCACCCGGGTCATCGAGGGCACTGTCGTCGTGCCGCCGACCGTCGCTCCCGAGGAGGTCTATCGCGAGGTCGAGGAGGAGCCGAGCAGCCAGCTCCCGTTCATCATCACGGCGTTCGTGATGCTCGCCGTCCTCGTGTTCGGGATCTGGCTCATCTTCTCACTGCTCGACGGTGACGACTCGCCGACCGACGCCGTCCTGGTGGAGGTGCCCGACGTGACCGGCCTCACCGAGGACGAGGCCACCCAGGAGCTCACCGATGCCGGCTTCGTGGTCCAGCCCGAGCGCCAGGAGAGCGAGGACGTCGAGATCGACCTCGTCATCGAGACCGACCCGGCGGCTTTCGAGATGGCCGAGGAAGGTTCCACCGTCCGTCTCTTCATATCGGCCGGAACCGAAACGGCGATCGTCCCCTCCCTCCTCGGCCTGACGGTCGAAGAGGCCAATGTGGCCCTGGTCGACACGGACCTGGTCCTCGGCACGGTCAGCGAAGTCCCCAGCGAGGAGTTCGCTGCGGGCCAGATCACGGCTTCGAACCCGGCCGAGGGCTCGGAAGCTGCCGTCGGGAGCACGATCGACGTGACCGTGTCGTCCGGACCGGGCGAGTACGACATGCCCGACTACCGCGGTCGCGTCTTCTCCGATGTTCGCTTCGAGCTCGAGCAGGCCGGGATGATCGTGGTCGAGCGCAGCGAACCCGACGAGGACGTCGCCGAGGGATTCGTCACCCGTACCGAGCCGGAGCCCGGGCCGATCGATGTCGGTTCGAGCGTCACCGTCTACGTGTCCGACGGCCCCGAACCGCGGGTGGTCCCGAACCTCGTCGGTCTCACCCCGGACCAGGCAGGAGCGGCGCTCGCCGACGTCGACCTGGCCCTGCGGGTCTCTGATTCCCGGGTCGCCTCCGAGCAGTACCCGGACCTCGTCGCCGAGCAGGTTCCGTCCGCCGGCACCGAGCTCGACAAGGGTGCTGAGGTCACGGTGTTCATCGGCGAGGAGCCGACGGTGAACGTCGACGTTCCCAACATCATCGGGCTCACGGACATCGAGGCGTTCGCGATTCTCGATCCCCTCGGACTCGGCCTGCAGGTCGCCTCCCAGACGATCAACACCGACATCCCCGAGAACGACGCCACCATCGCCGTGCAGGCGCCCCTGCCGGGCACATCTGTTTCCGAGGGGACGGTGGTGACCGTGTCGGTCTTCGTCTACACGCCGCCCGCGACCACCACCACGACGACAACCACTCCCTAGGTGCCGGACCGCACCTCGGCGCTCCTCGATTGGTACCGGGCCGCGCACCGGGAGTTCGGGTGGCGTCGTACCCGTGACCCGTGGGCGATCCTGGTCGTCGAGGTGATGAGTCAGCAGACCCAGATCGGACGGGTGGAGCCTTTCTGGGAGCGGTGGATGGAACGCTTCCCGACCCCCGCGGCGTGCGCGTCGGCCCCCACCGAGGACGTGCTCCGACTCTGGAACGGCCTCGGCTACAACTCCCGGGCCCTCCGCTTGCAGGCCGCGGCGGCT
>JAHEFX010000135.1 GCA_024639975.1 bacterium | reverse complement strand
CGACCGGCGTCGCCGAAGATGCACCGTTGTACTTCATCTGCCGGTCGGGTGCTCGATCCGCCTCGGCCGCAGCCGCGGCGACCGCTGCGGGCTTCACCCAAGCACACAACGTCGCACACGGCTTCGAGGGGCCACCGAACGGCAATCGCCAGCGCGGCAAGGTGGCCGGCTGGAAGGTCGACGGACTGCCCTGGGGGCAAGGATGAGAGAACGCACCAAGGCGGTCAGGGGTGGCTTGAACCGCTCCGGTTTCGATGAGACCTCCGAGGCCCTCTACCTCACCTCCGGATACGTCTACCCGAGTGCCGAGGAGGCCGAGGCCGCCTTTGCCGGCGACATCGATCGGTTCATCTACTCCCGATACGGCAACCCCACGATCCGCACGTTCGAGGAGCGCCTGGCGCTCCTCGAAGGGGCCGAGGACGCGTTCGCCACTGCCACGGGCATGGCCGCCGTCTTCAACTCGCTACTCGCCCTCGTCGAGTCCGGTGACCGCATCGTTGCCGCGCGGAGCCTCTTCGGATCGTGCTCGGTCATCCTCTCCGAGTTGCTGCCCCGCTTCGGGGTCCACACCGATTTCGTCGACGGATCCGACCTCGGCCAGTGGAAGTCCGCCCTCGCCGATCCGGCCACGGTGGTCTTCTTCGAGACGCCGTCCAACCCGATGCAGCAACTGGTGGACGTCGCTGCGGTCTCCGAGCTCGCCCACGGTGCGGGGGCGACGGTCGTGGTGGACAACGTCTTCGCCACACCGATCCTCCAGCGGCCCATGGAGCGGGGCGCCGACGTCGTCGTCTATTCGGCGACCAAGCACATCGATGGCCATGGGCGGACCTTGGGCGGTGCGGTGCTCGGCACCGAGTCCTACATCCGCGAGCGGCTGCAGCCGTGGATGCGCCACACGGGTCCGGCCCTGAGCCCATTCAACGCCTGGGTCCTGGTGAAGAGCATCGAGTCGATGCCGCTGCGGGTCCGAGCTGCGTCCGAATCGGCGGCCGAGATCGCCGACGTGGTGGCTGAGACGGATGGCGTCACCCGGGTCTGGTACCCGATGCGGTCCGACCACCCCCAGAACGGCCTGGCCCGCTCCCAGATGGCCGCAGGCGGCTCGGTGGTCACCTTCGAGGTGGACGGCGGACGCCCCAAGGCGTTCGAGATCATGAATCGGCTGCACGTCGCCGACATCTCGAACAACCTCGGCGATGCCAAGACACTCGTCACCCATCCCGCGTCCACGACGCATCGTCGGATCGGGGAAGAAGCCAGGCTGGCCGTGGGCATCACCGAAGGCGTGATCCGAGTCTCAGTCGGCCTCGAGGACACCGACGACCTGATCGACGACCTCCGCCAAGCGCTTGGCTGATAGAATCAGGCCGTGACCGAACGCTCACCCGACTGGGGATCGAGGACCAAGACCTTGGCGCTGATCGCCGTCGCGATCCTCGGGGCGGGCTTCCTGTGGCTCATCTCCGATGCCTTCTCCCTGCTCCTGATCGCCTTCCTGTTCGCGTTCGTCGCCTCGTTCCCGATCCGTTCGCTCATGCGACTCGGACTCGGCCGGGGGGTATCGCTCGCCATCTCCTACGTCGGCGTGCTCGTGGTGGTCACGCTCCTACTCGTGTTCGGCATTCCGGCCCTGTTGAGCTCCTTGGAGCAGGTCGACTGGGCAGCGATCGCCGAGGCCCTGTCGGAGTGGGCGGCCGAAACGCTCGAGGCGATTCGGTTGGTGACCGTGTTCGGGACCACCTATGACCTGTCCGAGCTGGTCGACCCGGTTCTGGAGATGTTGTCCAGCTCGGATCCGGGCCAGGCGGTGTCAGTCGACCTGGATCGGCTCCTGGAGCTCTTCTCCACCGGGGCGGGGGTCATCTTCGGCGTCGCATCGGCTCTGGTCGGGTCGCTGGTCGAGTTCTTCACCATCCTCGTGATCGCGATCTACTTCTCGATCTTCCTCCCGGCGGCTCGTGCGGCGCTTCCCGCCGCCGTTCCCGAGGCGCACCGTTCCGACATCGATCACCTCGTTGATCGGATGTGGCTGGTCCTGGACCAGTACGCCTCCGGAATGCTGCGAGTCGGGCTCTTCATCGGTGGCCTGACATGGATCGGGTTGTGGATCCTGGGGGTGCCCGGCGCGTTCTTCCTGGGGGCGATCGCCGGGCTCCTCAACATCATCCCGACTCTCGGCCCCATCCTCGCCGGGGTTCCGGGCACGGTGATCGCCCTCGTCCAGGGCTCCAATCGATTCGAGGACATCAACCGGTTGTGGTTCGCCGTGATCGTGATCGTCTGGTACTTCGTGGTCCAGCAGGTCGAGACCCAACTGGCCACCCCCCGGATCATGGGCGGTGCCGTGCGACTGAGCCCCCTGCTGGTGCTGCTGGGCGTCATCGTCGGACTACAGGTCGGCGGGATCCTCGGCGCATTGATCGCCGTCCCGGTGCTGTTGGTGGTGCGGGAAGTGCTGCGGTACGCCCACGCCAAGCTGCTCGACGAGGACCCCTACCCGCCCGATACGGAATCAGCCGTTGTTGGTGAGTTGGATTCCGTCGCCGAGGTGGTGGCGGAGTAGCGCCCAGACCTCGGCGGAAGCCAGCCGGGTCTTCATCGAGTTGAGCGTGGCGACGAAGGTCGGGACGGCCCGCGTGGGGTCCATCGGGTTGGGTCGCATCGCCGAGAGCACCGAGGAGCGGGGCCGAAGGACCACCACGTCGGTATCGGGCCAAGCCGCCTTGATCTGCGCGAGCTCGGCCTCGAGGGCCTTCCGGCCCACTCGGTCGAGGAGTGCTTCGAACGGATACGACTTGTTCCGGGACTCGTCGGCGGCCATCGGGGCAATGATCAGTACGAGGTCGAGCGGCTCCTGGGCACCGAGGATGAGGTCGGCGTGGGTGCCGGACGCCACACCACCGTCCACGTAGGCGCGCCCATCGATGCGGTGGGGATCGAAGATGATCGGGACCGCCGACGATGCGGCCACCGCATCACGGAGGCTGACGTCGGGCGCCTGCTCGGTGCCGAACGCGACACGGCGCCGCTCCTCGAGGTCGTAGGCAACCGTCACCGTTGGCAGCTCCGGCCAGGAGTTCGCCGCCTCGGGGCCGATGAGGCTCTCCAACCAGTCGCCGATACCGGCAGGGTCATAGCGGCCCGGTGCCCCGAGGACGAACGACACGCCCGGGGAGCGCAGTCCGGGGATGATGCCACGCCGCATCCAGCGGGTCAGGCCACCGGGGTTGCTGCGGGGATAGAGCGTCTCGGCGATCCGTCCGGCGACGGCGTCCTCGTCCTCCATCTCCCGGACCATCGTCCCGATGTCGAGTCGCTCGCCCCTCACGAGGCCGGCGACGGTGGCTCCGGCCGAGGTGCCGACCACCACCTTCGCATCGTTCGGTTCCCAGCCCGTGGCGAGGCGGATGGCCATCAGCGCCGCGATCTCGTAGGAGGCGCCGGTGATCCCGCCGCCGCCCAGCACGATGCCAATGGAACGTTCGTCGCTCATTCGGGCGCGAGGGTACCGGTGCCAACGGGTTGCGGATCGGACCGTCGGGCTAGGCGGGTCGTCGATCTAGGGTCGAAGGTCGATGCGAGCGAGGCCGATCGAACCAGTTGACGTCCCCCGCGTCCAGGGCTTCCTTGCCGACCTCGCCGGCCGTCTCGGCGACGAAGCGGTCGGGGAACGCAAGCAGGTCTCCCTCGCCACCCGACCCGCCGGATGGCTCGTCGAGGAGCAAGGAGACATCGTCGGGGTCGCGCCGCTCGTCCAAGGCGCCTCTGGCCGCACGTTCGAGCTGGCGACCGAGCGAACCGAGGTGGCCGAGTGCTTGGTCGACGGCATTCTCGAGGGAGGCGGCGAGGAGCCACTTCGTGCCTGGAGCCTTCGTGGGCGTCATCGCCTCGTCCTCGAGCGGGCCGGGTTCACGACGGAACGGACTCTGTACCAACTCGGGGTCCTCCTACCGCTCGCCGAGCCGTCGGCCGGTGGCCTGGTGTACCGAGGTTTCAGGCCGGGGGACGAGGCGTCCTGGCTCGAGGTCAACAACCTCGCGTTCGCCGGCCATGCCGAGCAAGGTTCCCTGACGATGGACGACTTCCGTCGGCTGGTGGAGCTGGATTGGTGGGATCCAGACGGCCTGCGGATCATGGAGCACGACGGTCGCTTCGTGGGGTCGTGCTGGACCAAGGTCCACCCGGACGACATCGGGGAGATCTACGTCATCGGCATCGACCCGGCCTTCCACGGTCGGGGATGGGGCAGGGAGCTCACCCTCGAAGGCCTCCGCCACCTCTACGAGGTCGGAGGCTGTCGGGAGACGATCCTCTACGCCGACGGCGCCAACGAAGCCGCGATGGCGCTCTACCGAGGACTGGGGTTCGAGGTTCGACATACCGATTCGGCCTACGTTCGGACTCAACCGAAGTTGCGCTGACAAGACGGGCAGCGGGCGTCGGTCTCGGACGTGGACGAGCCGCACCAGGGGCAAGGGAGATCCGGTGAG
>JAHEFX010000134.1 GCA_024639975.1 bacterium | reverse complement strand
GCCTCCGGCAAGGGCGGGACGATCCGCCGGGTGAACCGCTACATGAATGAGAAGCGGTCGCGGGTGGTGGCGCTCGGCAAGCCCACCGAGGAGCAGCTGACGCAGTGGTACTTCCAGCGCTACGTCCAGCATTTCCCCGGTGGTGGTGAGATCGTCCTGTTCGACCGCTCCTGGTACAACCGTGCCCTGGTCGAGCCCGTCTTCGGTTTCTGCACCAAGGACCAGTACCGCACCTTCATGCGCGGTGTGGTCGGCTTCGAAAAGGACCTCGTCCGTCAGGGGACCATCCTCGTGAAGCTCTACTTCTCGGTCGACAAGGAGACCCAGGCCAAGCGATTCGAGCGACGCCGCTCGGACCCACTCCGCCAGTGGAAGCTCAGCGAGATCGACCTGCAGGCACAGGACCTCTGGGATGACTTCACCGAGATGAAGCATCGGATGCTCGAACGCACATCGACATCGCAGGCCCCATGGACCGTGATCCGGTCGAACTCGAAGCCGAAGGCCCGACTCAATGCCATGAAGACGATCCTCAACGCCGTGGACTACGCGGATCGGGACCCTGACATCGACTTCCGTCCGGATCCGGCGATCGTCATCTCGGGTGAGGACGAGCTCGAGCGCATGGATGCCGAGCGCGACAAGCTCGGACGCCCCCGGCTCTAGACCGGTTCCGCCACCGGTCGGCCCAGCATGACCATGGCGAGGAGGATCGCCGCGGACGCAGATGCGCCGATGAGTGAGACGCCGGCGTAGGACGTCGCCGCCAACACCACGCCTGAGGACGCCGAACCCACGGCCGAGGCGATCCACGTCGTCGAGTCGGCGACACCTTGGATGCGAACCCGCTCGGCGATCGACAGGCCCTCCTGGAGAAGCGCCGACGCAGAGACGAAGGCGAAGTTCCAGCCGACCCCGAGACCGAACAGGGCGGCGACGAGGATCGGTATCTCGGCTCCCGTGGCGAGGGACGACCCGAGGCAGGAGACGAGGAGCACGACACCACCCAGTGCGATGAGGCGTCGGGGGCCGTAGCGATCCGAGAGCCAGCCGGTCGCCGGGGCGATGGCGAACATCCCGAGGGTGTGGGCCATCATCACCCAGCCGACCTGGTCGAGACCCCGGCCGGAGTTCGCGATGTGCACCGGCGTCATCGTCATCACGAACACCATGACGAGTTGGGCCACGACGAGTGTCGCGAACGCCAACTGGACGGACGGCTTGCCGAGGATCGAACCGAGGCTGATCCGAGCAGGATGGGCGGTGTCTTCCTCATGGTCCGAGTCGGCGACTGCGAGCTCGAGTGGGTCCGGGCGCAAGCCGACGAACGAGATCACGGTCGCGATCGAGAAGCCGACGACGCCGACCAGGACGGGTCCGAGCAGCTCGGATCCGCCGAAGGAGCGAACCCAGTCACCCGACGGCCCGATGAGCGCCGGCCCGACCACGGCTCCGATCGTGGAGGCCCAGACGACCATCGATATGGCGGCGCCCCTTCGGGACTCGTCCCGGAGGTCTCCGGCGGCAAATCGAGCCAGCTGCGAGATCGAACGGCCGAAGCCGAGCACGAAGACGGAGCCGAGGAACAGGGGGAAGCTCTCGGTCGCGATGGCGTAGGCGGCTCCGGCGACGCCGACGGAGGCAGCGAGGAAACCAGTGGCATGGGAGCGGCGTCGACCGATTCGTGCTCCTGCCCAGGCGAGCACCACCGCCCCGATGGCGGTGCCGACCGTCGAGATGGTGCTGGGGACGCCGGCCAATCGCGGGGATCCGGTGAAGGTCGCCCCGACGATCGAGGCGATCGTGATCGTGGATATGTAGGCGGTGGACGAGAAGGCGTTCGCCCCGAACATCACCCCGATGAGCCGCCGGCGCGTCGCCTCATCGATGGCGGGGGAGCTCACCGACCCTTGAACTCGGGTCGGCGCTTTTGGACGAAGGCGGTCACACCCTCGGCGAAATCCTCGGTGGTCACGCAGGAGGCGAAGGCCTCGGCTTCGGCCTGGAGCTGGGCCTCGAACTGCTTCTCGTAGGACGAGTAGAGCAGTGCCTTGGTCCTGCCCATCGCGTGGGTGGGACCGGCGGCGAGGCGGTGGGCCTTCTCCATCACCGCGTCTTCGAAGTCGTCGTCGGGCACCACCCAGTTGACCAGACCGGCGTCGACCATGTCGGCCGCCGGGTAGCGCTCACCGAGGAGCGCCAGCTCCATTGCCTTTTTCAGGCCCACGGCCTTGGGGAGGAAGTACGTGGACGATCCGTCCGGGGACGTGCCGATGTTGACGTAGGCAAGTGTGAAGAACGATGTCTCTGCCGCCATGACCAGGTCACACGCCGCGGCGAGGCTCACCCCGGCACCGGCCGCGGCGCCCTTCACGGCCGCGAGGATTGGTTTCGGCATCCGACGCATGGCGAACATCACCGTGTGGAGCGTGTGGATGTAGTGGAGGATCGTCGTCCGAGGATCCATCGGTACTTCGTCGTCCGGTTCTCCGATGGCCAGGAACGACTTCACGTCGCCACCGGACATGAAGTGGTCGCCGGCTCCTCTGAGGACCACCGCCCGGACCGATTCGTCGGTCTCGATGGCGTGCAGGTGCCGTGAGAGGCCCGTCACCATGTCCGTGCTGAGGGCGTTGCGGGCTTCCGGTCGGTTCATGGTGAGGATGGCAACGCCACCGTCACGGGTCACTTCGAGATCGGCCATGGGGCAACGCTAGGCGGCTCCTCTTCCCAGACTGCAGTTTGCCTGATAGACTTGTTTGTAGAACAGACAGGAGCTTCGTATGCGGAATGGAGCATTCGGGAAGGACATCGGTCGGGCCCTCTACGGGGACGGCCTGACGGAACTCTGGGCGGCTGCGCTCTTCCTCGCCATGGCAGCCGTGTGGGACGTCGGAGGAGCCCTCGTCCCGGCGCTGGCGGTGATTGCCGTGTTCGGTTGGCCGGTCCTGGATCGGGTTCGCCGGAGGATCGTCGAGCCGCGGATCGGTCACGCGACCCCGGCCGATGAAGAACCGAAGGCGCTCGGGTCCGGCATGGCCATCACGACGGTCGCCGTCATCGGTGGTGCCCTCTTCGTTGCCTGGTGGGTGGGCGATCTGGGGCTCGTGCGGGTGTGGGTTGCCGGGATCGCCGGGGCCTTGGTTGCCGCGGGTACCTGGTACCTGGCCGGGCGGTCGAACCTCACCCGGCACCGGATCCTCTCCATGGCCTCGATCATGTGGGGGTTCGCCGTCTCCGTGACCTGGGGTGACCGGGGCTACGACTCGCTCCCGATCTTCTTCGTCGGCCTTGCCGCGGCGTTCGCGGTCACCGGAGCCGTGGCGCTCATCGCCTTCCTGCGGGCCAACCCGCGGGTGGATGCATGAGTCAGGTCGACCTCGACCGGGTCGTCCATGAGCCGGCCCGGCTCGGGATCCTCGTGGCGCTCGCCAACGTGAAGGAGGCCGATTTCTCGTTCCTCGTCCGAACCCTGGGCATGACCCGGGGGAACTTCGCCGCCCACGCGGGACGACTCGAGCAGGAGGGCCTGGTGGACAGCGAGAAGTCCTTCGTCGACGGTCAACCGAGGACGCTCTATCGGTTGACGGCGGCGGGTCGACGCCGCCTGCGTGAGTACCGACGGGACATGCAGGCGGTGCTCGCCGCAATCCCCAAACGGCCGTAGGCTCGGGTCGCCACACCCAGGAGGCCCGATGCGGCTCGGTTTCATGATGAGCTACTGGGGTCGGGGACCCGACGACACGCTCCAGCTCGCCGAGGAGGCGGATCGGATCGGGTTCTCGACGGCGTGGAGCGCCGAGGCCTACGGGTCCGACGCCGTATCCGTTCTGGCCTACCTCGCAGGCCGCACCAAGCAGATCGAGCTCGGGACCGGCGTCCTCCAGATGCCGGCCAGAACGCCGGCGATGACGGCAATGACGGCACTCACGCTGGACCATCTGTCCGACGGTCGGCTCCATCTCGGCCTCGGGGTCTCCGGTCCCCAGGTGGTGGAGGGTTGGCACGGTCGACCCTATGGCAAGCCCCTGGGGATCAGTCGTGAGTACGTGTCCATCATCCGCAAGGTGCTCGCCCGTGAAGAGGGGCTCACGAACGATGGCGCGAACTACCCGCTGCCCTACACGGGACCCGGCGCCACCGGGCTCGGGAAGCCTCTGAAGAGCATCACCCACCCACTCCGGGCCGATGTCCCGATCTACCTGGCGTCGATCGGTCACAAGAACGTGACGCTGACCGCCGAGATCGCCGATGGGTGGATGCCGACCTTCTGGTCCCCGACGCAGGCCGACGGTATCTGGGGTGAGGACCTCGCCAACGGGTTCGCAAAGTCGGGGGAGGAGGGCAAAGCCGACCGATTCCGGATCGTGCCCCTCGTCCCGACCTCGATCGACGAGGACCTCGACACGGCCCGCAATGCCGTCAAGCCGGGGCTGGCCCTCTACATCGGTGGGATGGGAGCCAAGGGAAAGAACTTCTACACCGACCTGGCGACCACCTACGGCT
>JAHEFX010000133.1 GCA_024639975.1 bacterium | reverse complement strand
GCTCGTCGAGGGGCGCACGATCACGATCCACGCCCCGGATGGCGCCAAAACGCTCACCCAGGCCGTCCTGGCACTCGACGAGGTGGGAGTCCAGCCGCTCGACATCGGGCTACGCCGACCGAGCCTCGACGACGTCTTCCTCACCCTCACCGGCCACAAGGCCGACGATGCCGGTCCCGATGACGCCGCCAAACCCAGGGGCCGACGCCCCGCCAGGAGTGACCGATGACCACCGCCACCGCCCCCCGCCGAGCGAACGCGATCACCGACGCCTGGATCGTCACGAAGCGCAACCTGCTCCGGGTCTATCGCAACCCCCAGCTGATCATCTTCTCGACGGTCCAGCCGATCATGTTCCTGATCCTGTTCAACTACGTCTTCGGCGGTGCCCTGAGCTTCGGGGGACCCATCGCGTCGGCCGGCGGCTACATCAATTGGCTGATCCCCGGCATCCTCGTCCAGAGTGCCGCCTTCGCCTCGCAGGGAACCGCCCTCGGACTCACCGAGGACCTGCAGGCCGGCGTCATCGATCGGTTCCGGTCCCTGCCGATGTCACGATCGGCGGTGCTCGTCGGCAGGACCCTCGCCGACATGGCCCGGCTCACGTTCGTCCTCGGCCTCATGCTCGTCGCGGGTTGGCTGATGGGCTGGGCGCCGACCACCGGTGGTGGCGAGGTCGCCCTCGCCTTCCTGCTGGCGATCGGCTTCGGCTACGCCATGTCCTGGGTCATGGCGACCGTCGGGCTCACGGTGAAGAACGCCGAGGTCGCCCAGACGGTTGCGTTCCTCCCGCTGTTCCCGCTGGTGTTCGCCTCCTCGGTGTTCGTGCCGACGGAGACGATGCCCGACTGGCTGGCTGGGTTCGCCGAGAACCAGCCGATCACGATCCTGACGAACGCCATCCGGGGATTGACGATCGGGGGCGGGGACCCGAGCGACGTGTGGTTGGCACTGGTGTGGATCGGCGGCATCACCGCCGTCTTCGCCCCGCTGGCGATCCGCAGCTATCGCCGGGTCGCCGTTTGAGCTTCAGGCCCCGGCGGCCACCGCCTCGGCGAGATCGAACCGGCCCTCGAGCAGGGCCCGGCCGACGACGACCGCATCCAGCCCGTCGGCATCGAGCTCTTCGATATCGGCCAGTGAACCGACCCCACCTGAGGCGATGAGCTTCAGGTCGGGCCATCCAGCTCGAACCTTGGTGAGGAGGTCGGTGTCGGGTCCGGCCATCGTCCCGTCCCGGGCGATCCCGGTGACGAGTGCCCATTCGATGCCGAGGCCGACGATCCGGTCGAGCAGGTCCTCCATCGGGATCCCCTCGTCCTGCCAGCCCGAGCCGCGTGCCCGGCCGTCACGGACGTCGACGGCACCGACCACTCGTGGCGCCCCGACCCGGTTGACGATGGCCGCCAGCGCGTCGGGGTCGGAGACGGCAGCGCTTCCCACGACGACCCGTTCGGCGCCGAACTCGACCACGAGGCCGGCCGTCTCCGCGTCTCGGATCCCGCCGCCGATCTGGAACGGCACGCCGGCAGCCGCCAACCCGGCACAGAGGCGACTCCGGTCGTGGTCGCCGCCGTCGCGAGCGGCGGCGAGGTCCACGATGTGGACCAATTGGGCCCCGGCCTCGAGATAGCCCCGGGCGAAGGTGACGGCATCGTCCCCGTACTCGGTGACCTCGTCGTAGCGGCCTTGGTGGAGGCGCACGACGCTCCCGTCCAGGACGTCGATCGCGGGAATGACCTGCATGGTTCGCATTGTCTCACGCGTCGGGGACCCTCGGTCCGCGCCGGGCGACGGTCATGAAGACACCCGTCGAGACGGCGGCGATGCCCAGTAGCTCCGGCCAACCCAGGGGTTCACCGAGGAAGGCCCATCCGAGCAGCGCGATCTGGATGAGCATCGTGTTGTTGATCCCGGCCGATTCGAGGGCGCCGAGCGAGACCAGCGAGCGATTCCAGAGCGTGAAGGCAAAGGCTGTGTTCACGACCGCGAGCCAGATGATGATCCACCAGGCCCGTGCCGAGACCTCGGGCACGCCCTCGACGATCAGCCCGGCGACGACGAGGGCGGCGGCGCCAACCCCCATGCTGATCGCCGTGACGACCCCACTCGTCAACTTCGTGCGGCGATTCACGGCACGTCCCAGGAGCCCGGATGCGACGTTCGCCAGGAGGCCGACGACGGCGGCGACCATCCCGACGGTCGTGCCGCCGAGGTCGCCGGCGAAGTAGAGCCAGGCTCCCGCCACGACGAACACGCTCCCCAGCAACTGGAAACGACTCGGCGTTTCACCGAGCGCCAGACGGGACGTGAACGCCGTGAGCAGGGGCGTGAGCGACAGCACCAGGCTGGAGGTGGCTGCCGGTTGGGCGTCGATCGCGACGAACTGGGCGCCCTGGGTGATGGCGTACAGCACCAGGCCGAGGAGTGCGAGGCGTCCGAACTCGGCCTTGCGGACCCCCGTCACGGCGGATCGCCCCTGTCGCACGCCGAGCCAACCGAAGAGGAGGACCGCGGCGAGCCCGTAGCGAAGGCCGGCGAAGGTCAGGGGTGGTAGTCCCTCTCCATCGAGCCCCCATCGGATGAGCACCCACGAGGAGCTCCACAGGACGGTGACGAGGAGCGCGAGGGCGAGGGCCTGGCGGTGGGACGGCGGGCGAAGCATTCGGGGTTCCTCTCGACACGAGTGATCGTGCCGACGTCTCCCCTCGAGGCTTCTATCCGATAGGTGCGAGCCCACCTCGTGGGCCTTCCGTGGCGCTCGAACCAGTCCCCGCCGGAGCGGGCGGAACCCTAGCCACCCTTCGGTCGACGCCCCGATCGTACGCGGGCAGGACGGAGCACTGGGCTTCTCCGCCTCGAATGGGTGTTTACCCCCATGACAGGGACCACGTCCCGGCGCGACGATTGGGGATGGACCGTCATCGGATGAAAGGGGACAACGATGTCGATGACGAAACGGACACTGGTGGGGTTCCTGGTTCTGCTCCTGCTCCTGGCCGCGATGCCGGCGGCACTCGCCGGCGGCGACCAGGAACGACCCTTCAAGCAGGATCTCCAAGGGTATGTGGTCGGCATGGGAGCTGATGCAGGGTGCACCGAAGGGGCGCTCTGGCGCACATCGATGGAAGGCACCGGCACGGTCACCCACATGGGAAGGGTGACGTGGGAGGCGTCCCACTGCTTCCACCCGAACGGGACCTTCAGCGATTCCGCGATCACGATCACAGCCGCCAACGGCGACCAACTGTTCGGTGAGTACACGGGCGCAATGACCGGCGCAACGACCTGGATGGAGATCGACAGCTTCTTCGGCGGCACCGGTCGCTTCGAGGGAGCGACCGGACTGGCCCACGGCACCGGTTGGGTCGACATGGACTCCGGCTACATGGAGATCACGTCGAAGGGCTGGATCACCTACTCGCCGGGACACTGACGAAACTGAATCCCTCGGGCGGGAGTCGCCGGTACTGAGGGGTCCTGTTGTGTTAGCGCGCTAACACGCTAATGTGCTAGCACGATGACTACACGAGCTGACGACTGGCGGACCGCCGACACCGAGGCCTTGGCCGAGGCGATCCTCACCCTGGACACCCCCGACGACGTCCAGGCGTTCCTGCGCGACGTCTGCACCCTGCGCGAGCTGCACGAGCTCGCCAGCCGCTGGCACATCGCCCGGCTGCTGGACGAAGGGCTCCCCCAGCGCCAAATCGCCGAGGAGGTCGGGACCTCCACCGCCACGGTCACCCGGGTCAACCAGTGGCTCAACCACGGGACCGGCGGCTACCGGCTCGTTCTCGACCAGCCGGCGCCATGACCACCCGCATCGCCGTGCCCTCCAAAGGGCGCCTCAAGGAGGGGACACTGACCCTTCTCAAGGACGCCGGACTCCAGTTCGAGGCCACCGACCGTGCCTTGGCCGTCCCGGTCCGCAACGCCGACATCGAGCTGCTCTTCGTCCGAACCGACGACATCCCGGAGCTGGTGACCGATGGCGTGGCCGAGCTGGGCATCACCGGCCAGGACCTGCTCGCCGAGTACGGCGCCGACCTGACCGAGCTCGTCGAGCTGGGTTTCGGCAAGTGCCGGCTCGCCGCGGCCGTCCCCCGTATGGACACGGCGGAGAAGCTGGAGGACCTCGCCGGTCGCCGGCTCGCGACGTCGCACCCGAGGGCAACCCGTCGGGTGCTCGAGGAACGGTCCATCGAAGCCACGGTGGTGCCGCTGCGCGGCTCGGTCGAGGTGGCCCCCAAGCTCGGGGTCGCCGATGCGGTCGTCGACCTCGTCTCCAGTGGTTCGACCCTCCTACAGAACGGCCTGCGTGAGGTCGGGACGCTGATCGACAGCCAAGCGGTTCTCGTCACGACGCCCGGTCGCGCCGACTCGGAGGAGACCCAACGCCTCGCAACGGCCCTCGCCTCCGTCGTGCAGGCCCGTCGCCAGCGGTACGTCCTACTGAACGCCCCACGCGCCGCCGTGGAGCAGATCGTCGCGCTCATGCCCGGACTGGGTTCGCCCACCGTGGTTCCTGAGGCGGATGCCTCGCTCGTCGCAATCC
>JAHEFX010000047.1 GCA_024639975.1 bacterium | reverse complement strand
ACACCCTTGCCCGTCGCCGTGATCGCCAAGTGGCGTTCGGCGAGGTGGCCGGTGCCCGAGCCCGTCCCTTCCCAATGGGTCCCCTCGGCCGATATGGCGAGGTGGGCAATGCCGGCCGGGATCTTCCCCCGTAGGGGTCGGAGCACGAGGCCCACCCGGCGATTCCTCGCCGCCAGGCCCACCCGACGCAGGACCGTCTCCGAGACCCCCGGAGGGACTTCTGCGTAGACACCTCGGACCCCGTCGAGGAGCGCCCCCATCGCCGTGGCCCACTCGTCGGGACCATCCACCCGGACGACGACGAACCGTTCGGGGGCGATACCCACCTCCCATGCAGCCAATGGGCTCACCCAACCCCGGGCGTCGAGGGCCACCACCGGGGCCTGTCTGGAGACCTCGGCGAGGAGGGCGAGCCCGACCCGGGTCAGCCCGGAACCGGGCCCACCGTGGAGGGCGACGACCCGCCCCGGCTCGAGGGCGAGGACCTGGTCGGCTTCGGTGCGCAGCTCGGGACGCCGGATGCGCTCGGCGAGGGCGCGTCGGATGGAGGCGGGATCATCGGGCAGGTCCGACGGAGACGACGACCCGCCCGGACGCTCGGTGGTGGTGAGCATGTCGCCCCCTGAGTCCGGACCCTGTCCTCCGGTCCGGTCGCCCAGCGCAGGCAACCGTCGATGGGACGTCGTCCCCCTCGGTGAGCGGAGGATGGGAGGACGACGCCCCGGTTCGACCGGAACCGAACTGTATCGAACATATGTTCGACTCGCAACCGATTCTTTCCGGGGGTTCGAGAGCGTCACCCTCGGCCCACGGTCCGTCGGCCTAACGTCCGCCGTGTGCCCGAGCTACCCGATGTCGAGCTCTACCTCCACGCCCTCGAACCCCGGGTCGTCGGCGAAGAGGTCATCGGTATCCGGGTCGCATCCTTCTCGATCCTGAAGACCTACGACCCCCCGATCGACCGCGTCGTCGGACGAACCGTCGAAGGCCTTCGACGCGTCGGCAAGCGAGTCGTCTTCGGGCTCGCCGACGACTGGTTCCTGGTGGTCCACCTGATGATCTCCGGTCGCTTCCAGTGGAGACCCCCGGGCGCCGGCATTCCTCGCCGGGTCGGCCACCTCGCCATCGACTTCCCCGACGGGACCCTCCTCCTGACCGAGGCGTCCACGAAGAAGCGGGCAAGTGTCTCGCTCGTCGTGGGCGAGGACGCCCTCGCCGAACACGACCGGGGCGGGATCGATCCCCTATCGGCGACCCTCGACCGGTTCACGGCGAAGCTCACCGAGGAGAACCGGACGTTGAAGCGGGCACTGACCGACCCCCGGATGTTCTCGGGGATCGGGAATGCCTACTCCGACGAGATCCTCCACCGGGCCAAGCTCTCGCCCGTCCAGCGTTCACGCAACCTCGACGAAGCCGAGTTGGCCCGGCTCCACGAGAACACCATCGACGTCCTCGTCGAGTGGCGCGACCGACTCATCGCCGAGAATGGCGACGCCTGGCCGAGCAAGGTCACGGCGTTCCGCCCCGAGATGGCCGTCCACGGCAAATACCGGGAGGCCTGCCCCGCCTGCGGCGACGCCGTCCAGCGTATTGCCTACGCCTCGAACGAGGTCAACTACTGCCCCACCTGTCAGACCGGCGGCAAGGCGCTCGCCGACCGGTCCCTGTCACGCCTGCTGGGCGACGACTGGGAGGGTATGGGACTCGCCGAGGAGTGATCAACCCTCGACGGTCAACGTTCCCTTCATCCCGGAATCGAGGTGGCCGTCGAGCGCACAGATGATCTGGTACGTACCGGCGGCCGGCGCCGTGAACGTGTCCTTGGCACTCAGCTCGGGCCCGGCTTCCATTTCCCAGATCACGAGGTCCTCGGAGAACTCAGCCCCGCTCGAGATCTCCTCGGACATGATCACCCACTCGTGCTCCTCGGTCCCGTTGTTGGTCAGGGTGAGGGTCACCTCCGCACCCTCGGTAACCGTCCAACTGGTCGGGGTGAACGCAAAATCCACCGCCTCTGCCTCGATGCTCTCGCCGCCTCCACTGCACCCGATCAAGGCCACAGCCACCACGGCGACCACTCCGATGACGCGTACCCGCATCTTGAATCTCCCATCCCTCATTCGCCCGACTCTGAGCCGGATGCACTGAAGCTACGCCCTCGAACTCCCCCGAGTCGGCCGGATCGGGGATGTTGTCGAGGATCTCGCAGCCCCACGCGGCGGTCATCGAGGTCCTGAAACCGGCGTCGGTCAGGCGAGCCCGGCTTCGCGGTACTGGCGCGCGTAGTCCAGGTAGACGTTCACCCCGCGATCGTTGTGGGCGAGCTCCTCGTCGGTGAGTGGGCGTCGGACCTTGGCCGGGGATCCCATGGCGAGCATCCCATCGGGAACCTCCATCCCGGGGGTCACCAGCGAACCGGCGGCGACCATGGCCCGCTCCCCCACGTGAGCACCGTTGAGTACCGTCGCCCCGATCCCGACCAGGGCGCCGTCACCGATCGTGCACCCGTGGATGGTCACCGAGTGGCCAATCGTCACCCGCCGACCGAGCGTCACGGGAAAGCCCTCGTCGACGTGGAAGACCGAGTTGTCCTGCACGTTCGATTCCGGACCGATGAACACGGGCTCCATCTCGGCCCGGATCACCACCCCGGGCAGGATCACGACGGAGGGCCCGATGTGGACGTCCCCCCAGATCGTGGTGTTCGGACCGATGAATGCGGAAGGGTCGATGGTCGGCTGGGCGAGCATGGACCCGAGCCTACGGGCCGGCGGAGCGACGCTGGGCCTCGGTCAGGGCTTCCACCTCGTCCTCCGCCTCCGCCAGACGAACCCGGGCCTTGAGGACGCGTCGTTGGACATCCTCGGCCCGTTGCTCGGCTGCATCGACCTCCTCGGCCGTCACCAAGCGACCCGGCTTGCGCTCCGACAGCTCTCCCAGCTCCGATTCGGCCGTGGCCAGCTGCCGCTCGAGGATCGCCAGCCGTCGCCGGGCCTCACCAACGGCCTGCTCGGCGCTCGCCAACTCGCCGACCGAGCCGGTGTCGGGCTGGGCCACCAGGTCGACCGGGCGTCCAGCGAGGATGCCGGCACCGAGCGGCAGGCGCTCCATGAGCGGTGCCAACGGCCGGCCCTCGAGGTCGAGCATCTCGCCCTCTCGCAGCCTCATCGGCACGAGGACCATCGAGGCACCGTCACACGCTGCGGCAATCGTCCCCGGGTCGTCGTCGGGGATCACCACGACCTCGGCCCTGATCCGTGCCTCGTCCAGCACACCTCGGACATCGGCCCCATCTCCCGACACGACAACCCTCAGGCCGGCCACAGCCCAGAAACGGGTCCGGGTGCAGAGGTAGGTCATGAGGAGGGCGAGGCGACCGGTGTCGTTGTCGGCCCAGACCACGTCGATCCGCCGACTGCGTCGCGGCGTCGCCTCGACGGCCGCCCATCGCTCGGCATCGCTGGCCAGGGCAACCACATGGTTGCCAAGGCGGGTCAGTTCGCGAAGCGCACCGACGTAGGCGAGGCGGCGCTCGACCCCCTCGGTCTCCGGCCAGCCAAAGAGGACCGTGTTCGCTCCGAGCCGGCCCAAACCGAAGGACTGCACGATGACAGGCACGGCGGGCAAGGCGTCCTCGGCCAGCACGGCCCGCCCGTAGAGGTCGAGACCGAGCTCGTCGATCTGGGCGTGGAGGTCGGCTTGGGCCTGGGCGGTCTCCCGCCGGGCCTCCACCCCTTCACCTTGGACGATCTGGAACGTCGCGGCCAGGCCGCTCCCACCCTCGAGCCAGGAGGAGAACCGCAACAGACGGGCCCTGCGCTCGGGATCGGCGGAGAACGAGACGATCTGCGGACGCCAGTTCCTCGGGTGCTCCACCTCCGCCGAGAGCGCCGAGATGCTCTCCTTGGCCCGCTGGAAGTGGTGCGCCGACGTGGCATCGGCCCACCGATCGGGTCCCCGCTTGCTCGCGACGTAGCGGTAGAGCAGGTAGAGGACGGCTGCTGCCGCCACGGCCGCATACGGGTTGATCGCAAGCATGACGGCGACCGCAGCAATGGTCCCGGCCAGGCTCAAGCGATGATGGAAGAACCGGAACGTCGGCCGAAACGATGGGCTCTTCGCCCGGGACTCGAAGTAGGTCGCGTAGTTCAACAGCCCGTAGGAGATCAGGAAGAACATCGAGACGACCGGGGCGATGCCATCGAGGCTTCCCAGCCCGATCGTCACGATGGCGATACCAGCCGAAAGGAGGACGGCCCGTCGCGGGTTGCCCGTCGGACCTGATCCTCGGGCGAAAGGGGCAAGGCCGGGGAAGATCCGATCCCCGGCCAAGGACTGGAGGATGCGAGGGGCGCCGAGGAAGGACGCCATCGCCGACGACAGGGTCGCCGCCACCACCCCCGCAACCACCAGCGGGCCGAAGAACGAGAGGTCGCGCATGGCCTCGCCTGCATCGACGGCGAGCTCGCCCTGCTCGGTCCCGCCCGCCAACAGGAACACGGCGGTCACGTAGACCACGGTTGATATGCCCACGGCCGTGAACGTGCCTCGGGGGAGACTCCTCGCCGGGTCGCGCAGGTCGCCGGACATGCTCACGCCTTGGGTGAACCCCGTCACGGCTGGGAAGAAAATGGCAAAGACGGTCCAGAACGGCACGCCGTCGACCAACGGGCCTCCGGCGTCCGTTGCCCGACCGAGCTCGAAATCGCCAACCGCACCCAGGTAGAACGAGCCGAGCGCCAGGACGAGTGCCGCCATGATGACGAACTGGAAGCGCGTCGCCACGTCGGCGCCGGCATAGGCCAGCAGTCCGAGGAGCAGGACGGCGGCGAGCGCCACGAACTGCGTGACGATCGGCTCGTCGAAGCCCAGGAGCCCCGTGGTGACCTCGGCGAAACCGATGGCGTAGAAGGCCACCGAGACCGACTGGGCCAGGAAGAGCACGATGCCGAGTGCCCCTCCGAACTCGGCTCCGAGTGTTCGTGAGATCAGGTAGTAGTCGCCGCCCCCCTTCACCTGGATGTTGGTGGCGATGGCCGAGAGCGAGATGCTCGTCAGCACCGACACCAGCGTGGCGATCCCGATGATGAGCAACGACCCCCACAGGCCTGCGTTCCCCACCACGAAACCGAGGCGGAGGAAGAGGATGATGCCGAGGATCGTGAGGATCGACGGCGTGAACACCCCGGCGAATGTCCCCAATCCGGGGCGGGCAGGCGGTTGTGGGTCGGGCTGGCTGATCGCCGCACGATATCGGCCCGGACGCGAGAAGGGCCCCGCCGGAGCGGGGCCCTTCGTCATGGTGCTTCGATTCGGCTCAGTTGCCGGACTCGAAGTCCTCCTCGAAACTCACGACGCGACGCTGGGGATTGGAGCCGCCCCCGTCGCCCTGGTTGCCGCCGTCACGGCTTCCACCGTCACGATTGCCGCCACGGTCGTTGCCGCCATTGCGGTTCCCACCGCCGCCACCACCACTGCGGTTGCGGTCACGGCCACCACGGTTCCCACCGCCGCCGCCGCCGCCGCCACTGCGGTTGCGGTCACGGCCACCACGGTCGCCGCCTCGGTCTCCACCGCGACCGCCACCACGCCCGCCGCGGTCGCCATCACGGCGCTCACGCTTCTCGGGCTTCGGGGCGTTCGGGTCGGGCACCTCGGACGGGCCATCGGGGCCCTCGATCGGCTCGGCCGGCAGCAAGCTCAGCTTGCCGTTGCGGTCGATCTCGGACACCAGGACCTTCACCTTGTCACCGAGGTTGAGGTAGTCCTCCACCTTCTCGACCCGACGGGCTGCGTCGATCTTCGAGATGTGGATGAGGCCATCACGACCCGGGAGGACGTTGACGAACGCTCCGAACGGCATGATCGAGACGACCTCACCGTCGTAGGTCGCGCCGAGCTCCGCCTCCGGCGGGTTGGCGATCATCTGGATGCGCTCCACGGCGGCCTGCTGGGCATCGGTGTCGGTCGAGGCGACTCGGACGATGCCGAAGGCACCCTCCTCCTCGATCTCGATCGTCGCACCGGTCTCGGCCTCGAGCTCGCGGATGGTCTTGCCCTTGGGGCCGATGACCTCGCCGATCTTGTCCTTGGGGATCTGGATCGACTGGATACGCGGGGCGTTGGCGTTGAGCTCCTCACGAGGGCCGGGGATCGCCTCGGCCATGACCTCGAGGATCGCCAGGCGCGCCTCCTTGGCCTGCGAGAGGGCCCCGGTGAGGACCTCCGAAGGCAGTCCCTCGATCTTGGTGTCGAGCTGGAGGGCGGTGATCACATCGGCGGTACCGGCGACCTTGAAGTCCATGTCACCGAGGGCGTCCTCGGCACCGAGGATGTCGGTGAGCGTCACGAACTGTCCGTCGAGTGTGATCAGACCCATGGCAATACCGGCCACCGGGTCGCTGATCGGCACACCGGCGTCCATGAGCGACAAGGACGACGAGCAGACCGAGCCCATCGAGGTCGAGCCGTTGGACGACAGGACCTCGGAGACGAGACGCAGTGCGTACGGGAACTCGTCGGGGGTCGGGATGACGGGGAGCACGGCCTTCTCGGCGAGGGCACCGTGACCGATCTCGCGACGCTTGGGGCCCCGCATGAATCCGGTCTCACCCACCGAGAACGGCGGGAAGTTGTAGTGGTGCATGTACCGCTTGGTCGTCTCGGGATCGAGCGTGTCGAGCATCTGCTCCATCTTGAGCATGCCGAGCGTGGTCACGTTGAGGACCTGTGTCTCGCCACGCTGGAAGAGACCGGAACCGTGGGCACGGCCGACGACGCCAACCTCGGAGGAGAGCTCGCGGATGTCGCCGGCACCACGGCCGTCGAGGCGAATGCCCTCGTCCACGACCCGCCGACGCATCTTCTCCTTGACGACGGAGCCGAACGCCTTCTTGGCCTGCTTGACCTCGTTCTCGTCGGCGTCGTCGCCGGCGAGGCCGATCTCGGCCAGCACTTCTTCGCGCACGGCCTTCTCAGCCATCTGTCGCTCGTGCTTGCCGGCGATCTGGATGATCGGGTCCACCTTGTCGCCCACGGCGGAAAGCACTCGCTGCTTCATCTCGTCCGTGTAGTCGGAGACCCGCGGGTACTCGATCTCGGGGATGTCGACCTTGGCGGCCAGCTCGGCCTGCAGGTCGATCAACTGGGCGATGTAGGCCTTCGACTCCTCGAGGCCGCGGGCGACCGTGTCCTCGTCGGAAGGCGGCTGACCGTCTGCGATCAGGCGAAGACCATCGGTCGTCGACCCGGCCTCGACCATGACGATGTCGATCTCGCCGCTGGAGTTGCGGGTACCGGCGACGGTCAGTTCGAAAACGGACTCGTCGAGGTCCTGGTACGTCGGGAAGACGTGCCACTCGCCGTCACGCAGGGCGAGACGGACGGCTCCGATCGGGCCTTCGAAGGGGATAGGCGACACCGAGAGCGCCGCTGAAGCGCCGTTCAGGGCGAGGATGTCGTAGGTGTTCTCGTCGTCGACGGCCATGACCGTCACGACGATCTGGGTCTCCGAGCGGAAGCCCTCCGCGAATGACGGGCGCAGCGGCCGGTCGATGAGGCGGCAGGCGAGAATGGCCTTCTCCGTGGCCCGGCCTTCGCGACGGAAGAACGACCCGGGGATGCGTCCGGCGGCGTACATGCGCTCTTCGACATCGACGGTGAGCGGGAAGAAGTCGATGCCTTCCCGGAGGGACTTGGAGGCCGTGGCGGTCACGAGGACCTCGGTGCCACCGACCTTGACGACGACGGCGCCGTCGGCTTGACCGGCGAGTTTGCCGGTCGTGATCGAGACTTCCGCCTCCCCGACGGTGCCTCGTACTGACTGTTCGGTCACGATATTCGTGCTCCTATGTTGTGTGTGGAGCGGCGTTCTCGGGGCCAATTGGCAGTGATCAGCGCGCCGATCTTGTCGGTGCGGTCACCACTGTCAACCGGTCCCCCATTTGGCGCTCCGATTGCTTCGAGATGATCCCGGTGTCGTACCGGAACTGGGATGGGACAAACGAAAGGGAGCGGCAAACCGCTCCCTTTCCGGGTCCCTAGCGACGCAGCCCGAGGGATGCGATCAGCGATCGATACCGCTCGACGTCCTCGCGACGGAGGTAGTTGAGCAGGCGACGGCGCTTGCCCACGAGCATCAAGAGTCCACGACGACTGTGGTGGTCGTGCTTGTGCTCGCGGAGGTGATCCGTGAGGTGGTTGATACGTTCGGTCAGCAGCGCGACCTGGACCTCGGGCGAACCCGTGTCGGCGTCGTGCTTGCCGAACTCGCGAATGACTTCTTCAGTGGTCTTCATAAGTGAGGTTCTCCCCGGGTGATCTGGGGAGCGTGTGGAAGTGTAACGACATCGGTGCACAATGCGTCACCGGGTCCGAACAGAGCGGAGGGGCCGCAACTGAATGCGACCCCTCCGGCTTCCCCTGAAGCGTCGAACCGTGCCTCCCGGGCCGGTTGTCCCGGAAGGGAGCCGGTGATCCAACTGGAGGTGTCGACAGCGCGTCGGACGCTAGCAGCGACCGGCCCTCCCTCGCAAGCGATTTTGGATGCAATCCAGAATCAGACGTCGTCGGCGACTGCCTCGACCTCGATCTCGACCTTCCACGCGGGATCGAGCAGGGCGGCGACCACCACCATCGTTGCCACGGGGTCGTCGTCGCCGAAGGCTGCGGCGTGTGCTTTCCCGATCTCGTCGGCGTCGGCGGGGTCCGTGATGTACATCCGGGTCCTCACAACCGTCCACGATGGCGCCAGGTCACCCAACGCCGCCTTGGCGATGGTGGCGCATCGGTGCATCTGGTCCCCGGCGGACGGTGGAACCGCCTCGCCACCCGGTGGGATCGGCGCCGTCCCGGCCACGTGGAGGGCCTCACCGATCCGGAGGGCCCTGCTGAACCCGTAGGAGGACTCGTAGGGCGACCCCGAATGGGTGCGTCGGATCATGCGAGTAGGTCCCTCGCCGTCTCGGCGTCCCGGCCGATCTGGGCGACCAGGGCTTCGACGCCGTCGAACCGCTCCTCGCCCCTGAGGCGTTGGACGAAGTCGACGTCGACCGTCCGACCGTAGAGATCGAGATCGGCATCGAGGACGTGTGCCTCGACGGTGATGCCCGTGCCGTCGAAGGTCGGACGGCTGCCGACGTTGATCACGGCCGGCAAGGAGAGCCCGTCGTTGTGCAGGTGACCCGCGTAGACACCGATGCCGGGGAGCTGCACCCGCGGGCTCGTCGCCACGTTCGCGGTCGGGAACCCGATCGTGCGACCCCGTGCGTCGCCCCGCACCACCGGGCCCCTGATCGCGTGGGGTCGACCCAACAGCTCGCGGGCCCCGGACACGTCGCCATCGGCCAGGAGGCGCCGAATGGCGGTCGACGAGATCGGACCGTCGCCCTCCCCCAGCAGCTCGATGGCGTGCACCTCGAATCCGCCTGCCGTTCGCAGGGTCTCGGCGTCGCCCTCCCGGTCGTAGCCGAAGCGGAAATCCTGGCCCACGGCGACGAGCGTCGCCCCGAGGGCGTCCGACAAGACGACATCGATGAACGCCTCGGCGGACCACTCCCTGAGTCGTTCGAAGGGGAGGATGCCGACCACATCGACGCCTTCGGCCCGGAGCCACTCGACCCGCTGGTCGACGGTACTCAGCAGCAGCGGCGCCCGGTCGGGCGCGACGACCTCGAGGGGATGTGGGTCGAACGTGAGTGCCACCACCGCAGCGTCGCCGGAACCGGCCCGGACGTCGGCGAGGACGGATTGGTGGCCCCGGTGGACGCCGTCGAACACGCCGACGGCCACATGGGTGGCGTCGTGGGCGGGCAGGCGCCAGTGGTGGGGGTCGCCGCTGAGGACGGTCATCGGGGGAGCACGATCTCGGGTCGGAGCATCTGGCCATCCGGACGGTACACGGCGAGTAGGCCGCCCTCTTCGTCGAGCACCCGAACGAAGTCGCCGTCGGGGACCGGTCCAGGAAGCGGACGCCCGTGGCCCACAGCCTCGGATCCGACGCGATCGACGGTCACCGCCGGCAGGTCGGCGAGCGCATCGGCCGGGTCGACGAGGTGGGCGCCGATGTTCTCGGGAGTCAGTTGGTCGAGGGGCATGGCGTCATCGACGGACGTCGACCCGATGGTCGTGCGACGGAGGGCGGTCAGGTGCGCCCGCCCACCCAGGGACCGGGCGATGTCATCCCCCAGACTTCGGATGTAGGTGCCTGTGGAGCAGCCGACACGGATGGTCGCCGTGGGGTGCTCGCCCGGGACGAATCCTTCCATTGCCAGGTGGTGGATCGTGACGGTCCGAGCCTCCCGCTCGACCTCGATGCCGCGTCGGGCGAGCTCGTGGAGCCGCACGCCGTCCTTCTTCACGGCAGAGACCATCGGAGGGACCTGCTCGATCCGGCCCAGGAAGCCGGGGAGGGCTCCCTCGACCTCCTCGGCCGAGACCGGCATCGGTGAGGTCTCGATGACCTCGCCGTCGGCGTCGAGCGAGTCGGTGGCGATACCGAAGCAGATCTCGGCGACGTACTCCTTCTCCGCCTCCTGCACGAAGCGGATCAATCGCGTGACCGGGCCCACGGCGACGACGAGGAGGCCGGTTGCCATGGGGTCGAGCGTGCCGGCGTGGCCGACCTTCTTGATCCGGGTCAGGCGTCGCACCCGGGCCACGACGTCGTGGGAGGTGATGCCTCCCGGCTTGTCGACGGCGAGGAACCCTCGCACGTCAGGCTTCGATGTCGGGCTCCTCCGACACCTCCCGGAGGAGGGAGGTGATCCGGGCGCTGCTCTCCAGGGACTCGTCCTTGGTGAAGGTGAGCGTCGGCGTGTACTTGAGTCGGACCTGGGAACCGATGATCGCCGAGATCCGGGGAGCCGCCGCCTCCAGGGCGGCAGGCGTCTCAGCCACCTGTTCGTCGGATCCGATGACGCCGTAGTACACGACGGCCCGACGCAGGTTCGGCGCCGTGTCCACGGAGGTGATCGTCACGAAGCCGAGTCGTGGGTCCTTGAGCTCCTCCACCTGCTCGGCGATGGCCTCCCGTAGGACCGAGTTGACCCGGCGCATCCGATCGGACATGTCGACTCCCTAGGTGCGGGCGACTTCTTGGATCTCGTACAGCTCGATGACGTCGCCGACCTTGACGTCGTTGTAGCCGTCGAGGCCGATACCGCACTCGAATCCGGCCGCTACCTCGCGCACGTCGTCCTTGAAACGTCGGAGCGAGCCGACCGTTCCATCGTGGATGACGATGCCGTCGCGAAGGAGCCGGGCCTTGGCGCCACGCTGCACGACGCCTTCGGTGATGTAGGAACCGGCGATGTTGCCCGCCCGCGGCGTCTTGAAGATCTCCCGGACCTCGGCCGACCCGAGCACGACCTCGAGTTGGTCCGGTGCCAGGCGGCCCACGAGCATCTGCTCGATCTCGTCGAGGAGCTCATAGATGATGTTGTAGGTCCGGACCTCGACGCCGACACGCTCTGCAGCCTTGCGGGCGGGAGCGTCGGGACGCACGTTGAACCCGACCACCACGGACTCGGTCACCTCGGCGAGCGAGACATCGTTCTCGGTGATCCCACCAACGGCGCCATGGGCCAGGGTGATCTTGCCTCCCTCGCGGGAGATCTTGCTGATCGACTCGCGGATCGCCTCGAGCGATCCCTGCGCATCGGCCTTGACGATGATGGCCAGCTCGGCCTCGTCGGCCGTCCGGAGCTGGTCGAGCAGTTGGGCGAGGCGCTCGCGGGCGGTCGGGATGACCTGTCCCTCGGTCTTGAGGCGCATCGCCTCGGCCTCGGCGGCCTTGCGGGCAACCCGCTCGTTCTTGGTGACCTCGAAGGTGTCACCGGCGGACGGGACGTCGCCCCATCCCTGCACGAGGACCGGCGTGGACGGGCCTGCGCTCTTGACGATGTCGCCGTTGTGGTCGCGCATCGCCCGGACGCGTCCGGAGATGGCGCCCGAGAGGAGAGCGTCGCTCTGCTTCAGGGTCCCTTCCTGGACGATGACCGTCGCCACGGGGCCAAGACCCTTGTCGAGGCGGGCCTCGATGACGACACCCTTGGCAGGGCCCTTGGGCTCACCGGTGAGCTCTTCGAGCTCGGCGACCAGACCGACGACCTCGAGCAGTTGCTCGATGCCCTCGCCCTTGAGGGCCGACACCTCGACGGAGGGGACCTCACCACCGAGCTCCTCGGTGACGACTTCGTACTCGGTGAGCTGGGCGCGCACCGAGTAGGGGTCGGCGCCCGGGACGTCCATCTTGTTGACGGCGACGATCATCGGGACCCCGGCGGCCTTCGAGTGCGAGATGGCTTCGGCGGTCTGGGGCATGATCCCGTCATCGGCGGCGACGACGAGGATGACGATGTCGGTCACGTCGGCACCGCGTGCCCGAAGGGCGGTGAAGGCCTCGTGACCGGGCGTGTCCAGGAAGGTGAACAGATCATCTCCCAAGGTCACCTGGTAGGCGCCGATGTGCTGGGTGATCCCGCCGTGCTCGTCTTCGACCACGCTCGTCGAGCGGATCTGGTCGAGCAGGGTGGTCTTGCCGTGATCGACGTGGCCCATGACGGTGATGACCGGCGGACGGGGCTGGCTACCGGACGGGCGTTCGCGCCGCACGACCGGAACCGGTTCGGGCTCGGGAGCCTCTTCGACCTCGATGAGTGCGTTGAACTTCTCCCCCAAGCCGTCGATGGCGTCGGCGGGGATCGGGGCGGTCATACCGACCGGCATGCCCATGCCGATGAGGGCAGCCACCACCTCGCCGGCCTCCACATCGAGCGCATCTGCCAAGTCGGCTGGAGTCGCATCGGCGGCCAGTGACACGAGCGCGAGGTCGTCCTCGTCCTCGTCCTCGTCCTCGTCCTCGGTGGCCTCGGGCGCTTCCACAGGCGCAGGAACGGCGGCCGGCTCTTCGGCCGGTTCGTTCACCGTCTCGGGAGCCGACGCCGCGGGAGTCTCGACCTCCGGGGCGGACTCGTCGGGACTTGTCGTGACCCCGAGGGCTTCCTTCACCGTCGCGACCATCGCCTCGTCCAGTCCGGACGAGGCCGTCTTCACCTCGGCGCCCGCCTCGCGGGCAGCCTCGAGGACGAGCTTCGAGTCGATGTCTAGCTCACGGGCTAGTTCGTATACACGTGTCTTGGCCACTGGCGCTTCCTATGGGGTCACTCGACCGGGGGCTCTTGCGAGTCGTCGGTGTCGGACTCCTCGGAGTCCGTCTCGTCGACCTCGGCAGGTTCCTCGACCGGTTCGTCGGGGGTGGAGATCTCTTCTTCGGCAGGAGCGTCTGCTGCTGCGGCCGGCTCGTCGGAGTCGGTGGGTTCTTCGGAGGCGGGGGCATCGGTCGACTCGTCGGAGTCGGCGGGTTCCACGAGCTCGTTGGCGGGCTCCTCGGCTGATTCCGCGACTTCGACCGCCTCGGCTTCAGACACGTCGCCTTCTGGTGCTGCGGCCTGGCCGTCGGGCACCTCGGACTCGGGTTCTTCGGTCGGCGTCGGCGCCCGGTCCTCGATGTCGGAGCGGATGTCGACCCGGTAGCCGGAGAGGCGGGCGGCGAGTCGGGCGTTCTGGCCCTCCTTGCCGATGGCAAGACTGAGCTGCTGCTCGGTGACGATGACCGTCGCCAGGGGCGGATCGGCCTCGTCGTCGAGACGGACCTCGATGACCTTCGCCGGGCCGAGGGCCTCGGCGATCAGGCGTGAGGAGTCCTCGTTCCACTGGACGACGTCGACCTTCTCGCCCCGCAGTTCGTTGACGATCTGGCGAACCCGTGAGCCACGGGCACCCACGCAGGCGCCCTTGGCGTCCACGTTGGGGTCGTTGGAGGAGACGGCGAGCTTGGTTCGGTGCCCGGGTTCACGGGCAATCGCCTTGATCTCGATGGTCCCATCCTCCAACTCGGGAACCTCGAGCTCGAGAAGTCGGCGGACGAAGTCGGGGTGGGAGCGGGAGACCACGATCTGTGGGCCCTTGCCCTCGTTCCGGACCTCGAGGATGAGGGCCTTGATGCGGTTCCCTCGTTCGAGGCGCTCGAAGGGGATGCGCTCGGAGCCCGGCATGACGGCTTCGGCATCACCGAGGTCGAGGATGGTGCGCCGACCGTCGACCTGCTGGACGATGCCGGTGATCAGGTCTCCCTCACGGCCTTCGTACAGCTCGAAGACCTGGTCACGGACTGCCTCGCGGATGCCTTGGTTGATCACCTGCTTGAACGTCTGTGCGGCGATCCGGCCGAACTCATCCGGCTCGATGTCGGTGTCTTCCCACTCGTCGAGGACGTTGCCTTCCTCGTCGATCTCCTGGCCGAAGATCCTGAGGTCTCCGGACTGCAGATCGAGCATCACCCGCGCCTCTTCGGGCGCGCCGGGACGCCGCTTGTAGGCCGCGACGAGCGCGCGGGCGACAGCGGTGCTGACCGAGCCGGGGTCCAGACCGCGCATGGCGGCGACCTCCTCGATCATCTCCTCGGTGATGCCGATCCTCATGGAGTCACTCCTTCTTGCCGGGCTTGGCGCCCTTCTGCCACACGTAGACGGTGCGGGCTGAGGTCACGTCGTTGAATGGGATCGTCCTCGTCCCATCCTCGACGGCCACCTCGGCGGATGTTTCGTCGGTCGAGACGATCTCACCCTCGTGGCGCCTGGACCCGTCGATTTCGGGGCGGGTCTTGACGACGACCTTGCTCCCTACCGCGCCAGCCCAGTGTTCGGGCCTCCGGAGCTTTCGCTCCAGCCCTGGCGAGGTGAGTTCGAGGCCGTACTTGGTGGTGTCGTACCGAGTGTCGACGAGCAGCCGGTCGATACCTCGGGAAAGATCTGCGAGGTGGTCCAGATCGACCCCATCGGGCCCATCCACGACCACGCGCAGGGACGGCTCGCCACGCCCGCCGGCTACCTCGAGGTCATAGAGCTCGAGGCCTTCGGCGCCGACGTATCCGCCGATCGATTCCCAGATGTCGTCTGCTACTTCTGCCATCACTCACTCACGGAAAAGGCGCCTCGAAGGGCGCCAGATCACAAAGCGTCCTGGTTTGTCGGCGGTACGGTAGCAGAACGCCGGTTTTTCAGCCTGCCCGCCCGGAAGCCCTCCCCGCCTCGACTCGGGCGACGACGTCGGCCACGACTTCGGCCGCGGAGAGGTCGATCCGCTCCCCGACGGCCCGTTCCGTGAGCTCGACCATGCCCTCGGCGATGCCCCTCGGACCGACCGTCACCCGCAGCGGGATGCCCACCAGTTCGACGTCGGCGAACTTGACCCCGGGACGTTCGTCCCGATCGTCGATGATCACCTCGACGCCGGCGTCGGTGAGTTCCTCGTAGATGGATTCGGCAGCGGTTGCCGTGGCCTCGTCGTCGGGGCGAAGCACGGTGATGGCGACCTCCCACGGCGCCAGGTTCATCGGCCAGACGATGCCCTTGTCATCGTGGTGGACCTCGACGGCCACCGCGATGTTGCGCTCCACGCCGATCCCATAGGAGCCCATGATCGGTGTGACCCCCTTGCCGTCGGCATCGAGGACGGTGACGTTCATGGCCTCGGTGTACGTGCGCCCAAGTTTGAAGATGTGCCCGATCTCGATGGTTCGGTCTATCTGGAGCGGTTCGCCGCACTCGGGGCACGCCTCACCGGCACGGACCTCTCGGACGTCGATCCATGCGTCGACGTCGATGTCGCGCTCGACATCGACGTGACGGACATGGAAGTCGTCCTCGTTGGCTCCGGTCGTCATGCCCGACCGACCCTGCAGTTGGGGGTCGGCGACGATACGGACACCCTCCACGCCCACGGCAC
>JAHEFX010000046.1 GCA_024639975.1 bacterium | reverse complement strand
CCCGATGGATCGGGCTTGCAGGAATGGTGCTGATCGGTGCGGGAAGCGTCCTACTGATCGCAGGACAGGTCAGCCACGGGTTCGCACCGGCCCAAGGCGGTCTCGGCGTCCAGATCGCCGGCTACGGGCTCTGGGGCGTCTGGCTCCTCCTCACGGCCGAGCTCTCCCGGCGGGCAGGGACGCTGGGCAGGGCGGTACCACGAGCCGGGTACACGATCGGCGCCGCCATCGTCCTGGGCATGGTCGGAGCCACCCAAGGCCCCGACCATCCCATCACCATCGCCGCCGGGACCGTCCTGCTCGTCGGCCTGGTCGTGTGGACCGTCGCCGTGGCGAGGGCCACCCGCTGATGGTCTCCTCCAAGGTCTACGACGCGTTCTACCGGTGGTGGGCACCGTGGGACGCGGTAGGTGTGCGCTCGGACCTGCGCTCGTTGCTCTCCTCGGGGCGGGTGACCCCCGGGTCCCATCCCAGGTCGATCGACCTGGGGTGCGGGACCGGCGCCAACGTCGTCCACCTCGCCGTGGAAGGGTTCGAGTCCTGGGGGGTCGACTTCTCGGAGATCGCCATCCGAAAGGCCGAACAGCGCAACCGCGAGGCAGCAGCTTCGGCGCGCTTCGTGCAGGGCGATCTCACTTCGGAAGACATCGACGGCGTCGACGGTGCCTTCGACCTGATCCTCGACTTCGGCACCCTCGACGACCTCCGGGGCGAGGCCCAGCAGGCCATGGTCGCCACCATCGACCGCCTGTCCCGGCCCGGATCGCTCTTCCTCTGCTTCTGCTTCTTCGGCGAGAAGGACGACCTCCCGCTCTTCTCGCTCTCGACCCCGGCGCGTTGGATGCCCGACGCCACGATCAAGCCCGGGGAGATGGAGGCCTGGTTCGGCGACCGCTGGGACGTCGAGCTGTTCAACGCCTACGACGGCGACCCGTATGCCACCTACCTGCTCACGAAGAGGCGCAGCCCGTGAACGAATCGGCCTATCGCGAAGCCGAAGCCGCATTCTGGGCCACGGTCGACCTCACCCCCAAGGAGCACTTCGTGAAGCTCCCGACCCTCGGCACCACCGTCCGGGTCCAGGAAGTCGGGGAAGGAGAACCCGTCCTGTTCCTGCACGGCGGTCCCAACACCGGTTCCACCTGGGTTCCGATCATGCCGTGGCTGACCGGGTTCCGGTGCCTCATCCTCGACCGCCCGGGCACGGGCCTCTCCGAACCGCACCCGATCGGGGTCGGGACGCTGGACGAGTTCGCCTCGACGCTCGCCACCGACGTGCTCGATGCCCTCGAGGTCGAATCGGCCCACGTCGTGGCTTCCTCGCTCGGCGGGTACATCGCCATCCACTCCGTCGGTCGATCGCCCGAGCGCTACCGCCGGATGGTCCAGATGGCGGCACCGGCGATGCTGCCCGGCCAGACCGTCCCGGGGTTCATGCAGGGGCTCTTCCGGCCCGGCCTGCGCCACCTCATCGCCGCCCTTCCGCCCAGTCGCTCCCACCAGACGAAGGTGCTGCGAGAGATCGGACACGGCGTGACGGCCGACCGGGACGCCTTCCCCGACGGCATGGGTGAGTGGTACTTCCAAATGATCAAGCACACGGACACCCAGAAGCACGATTTCGACCTGATCCACGCCGCCCGGGGCAAGGGCGGGACGTTCAACCCGGAGGTCGCCGTGACCGACGCCGAACTGGCAGCCGTGACCGTTCCCACCCACTTCATCTGGGGATCCGACGACGCCTTCGACGGCGACAAGGCCGCGCGTCGCACGGTGGAGGCGATGCCGGACGCGACCCTCGAGATGCTGCCCGACAGCGGCCACCTGCCCTGGATCGACAACCCCGAACGGGTCGGTCGCGCAACGGCGGAGTTCCTCTCGGGTTGATCTGCCCGGGCCTACTCTCGGGGTATGGCCAGCGGCTCCACCAAGGCGATCTACACCGCCCTCTTCGCCAACCTCGCAATCGCGATCATGAAGTTCGTCGGGTGGTTCTTCACCCAGTCGTCTTCGATGCTCGCCGAGGCCGTCCACTCCGTCGCCGACACCTCGAACCAGGCCCTTCTGATCCTCGGCGGGCGGCGCTCGAGGATGGAAGCCACCACCCGACACGAGTTCGGGTACGGACGAGAGCGGTACTTCTGGGCGTTCGTCGTCGCCCTCATCCTGTTCAGCCTGGGCGGCGTGTTCGCCATCTACGAGGGGATCCACAAGCTCGGCGAGGCCGGCCACGAGCTCGAGAACGTCGGCTGGGCCGTCGCCATCCTCGTGCTCGCCATCGGGTTCGAGGGGTTCGCCCTCCGGACCGCGGCGAAGGAAGCGATGCCCCTCAAGGGCAGCTCATCGTGGTGGGAGTTCATCCGACGGTCGCGCAACCCCGAACTGCCGGTCGTGCTCCTCGAGGACACCGGGGCGTTGACGGGGTTGCTCCTCGCACTCGTCGGCGTCGGCATGTCCGTCATCACCGGGGACAGCCGCTGGGACGCCTACGGCACCATCGCCATCGGCGTCCTGTTGGTCTCGATCGCCGTGATCCTCGTCATCGAGATGAAGAGCCTCCTGATCGGGGAGTCCGCCCGTGAGCCCGTGCGCCAGAAGATCGTCGAGGCGATCGCCGCCTCGGCACCGGTCACGGCCCTGATCCACCTCCGAACCCAGCACATAGGACCCGACGAGTTGTTGGTGGCAGCCAAGATCGAGTTCGATCCGTCGCTCGGCAACGAAGCACTCACGGATGCGATCGACGCCGTGGAGGACAACATCCGGGCCGAGGTGCCGATCGCCGATCCGATCTACATAGAGCCGGATTTCATGGACCCGGAGCACCCGGATCTTGGCTGACGCCGCCGTCACCTTCCTGCGCGTCGCCGACATGGCACGATCCCATGCCTTCTATGGCGATGTGCTCGGCCTCGACTTGGTGCTCGACCAGGGCGGCTGTCGGATCTATCGGATCGCCGGCGACGCCTTCGTGGGCATCTGCGAACGTGAGGACCCCGGCTCCGAAGGGATGCTCCTCACGTTCGTCACCGATGACGTCGGCGGCTGGCACGATCGAATCGTCGCCGCCGGCGGCGAGGTCGACGGCCCACCCCGGGACAACGCCGACTACCGCATCCACCACTTCTTCGCCGAGGATCCGGACGGCAACGCCCTCGAGATCCAACGCTTCTGGGACGAGGACTGGAGCGAGCCACTCGGATGAAGCGGTTGGCCTTCCTCGCCTTCATCGTGGCTGCCTGCTCGACCGCCGAGCCGGCCACGACCACCACGGAGACCCAACCGGACCCGTCACCCACGACCGAGGCTGTGGAGCCGGTCCGCCTATTGGCCCTCGGGGACTCGTACACCGTGGCCGAGGCCATAGACCCGGAGGGAGGCTGGCCGGCGCAGCTCGGCGACCGGATGGACCTGGACACCACCATCGTCGGGGAGACCGGCTGGACGACCGGCCGGATGCTCGTCGAGTTCGATGGCGACAACCCGGCCTTCGATACGACCTACGACGTCGTGGTCGTGGAGTTGGGGGTCAACGACGCCTACAACCTGGTCCCGACCGAGGTGTTCGGCCCCAGCCTCTCCGACATCCTCGCCAAGGCCGTCGACCTGGCCGGCGGCGATCCGGACGACGTGGTGGTCGTTTCGATCGCCGACTACACGATCACACCATTCGGGATCGACTCGGGGCGGGTCGACTCCGAGGACATCGGCCGGTTCAACGCGACGCTCCGAGGCATCGTCTCGGCAGCCGGGACCCGATTCGTCGACGTCACGCCCCTCACGTTGGAAGCCGCCGACGACCCGACACTCCTCGCGTCCGACGGCCTCCACTACTCGGCATCGATGTACACGCGGTGGGTCGACCTGTTGGAACCCGAGATCAGAGCCGCCACCTCCGGCGATTGAATGATCCCGCCGACCCGGACCCGGGAGCAATGCCGGCGGGCGGGGGATTCCCGGGGTCGTGTCCCAGCCGTTCGGGAGATCCAAGTCCCAGCTAGAGCAGGGGGACGGTGGGTGACTCGGCGCAGAGGGCTTCGACCTCGTCGGGATCGACGGGGAGGGCACCCGTGAGGTTCTCCCATCCATCAGCCGTGACGAGCACGTCATCCTCGATTCGAACCCCGATCCCTCGGAAGGCCTCCGGGATCTCGAAGGTGATCGTCTCTGCCCCGGCCGACTCCTCGGCCTCGAGCACCTTGGCCGCCTCCGCCCCGAGCAGCAGTCGCCGCTCGAGCCGCTCTCCCGGGTCGAACTCATGGAGGGTGAGCTCGAACGACTCGCGGTCCGGCGCCACGTAGATCCCTGGCTCGATCGTGAACGACATCCCGGCCTCCAGGGGGAGCGGATCGCCGTCGACGCGGTAGGCGCCGGCGTCGTGGACGTCCATCCCGAGCCAGTGGCCGGTCCCGTGCATGAAGTACTCGCGATAGTGGTGCATGGCCAACGACTCCTCCACGCCCAGGGGCAGCAGACCGAGGTCCACGAGTCCTTCGGTCAGGACCCGAGCGGCCGTGTCGTGCATCGCCGGCATGGACCCGCCCGGGCCGGCATGGTCGAAGCAGGCCCGGTGGGCAGCCAACACGACCTCATAGACGGCCCGCTGCTCGGTCGAGAACGTCCCGTTCACCGGGAACGTCCGGGTGATGTCGGCGGAGTGGTGGCCGAACTCGGCGCCGGCATCGATGAGGAGGAGGTCGCCGTCCCCGAGCAGCCCGTCGTTCTCGACGTAGTGGAGCACGCAAGCGTTCGCTCCCCCGGCGACGATCGACGGGTAGCCGTTTCGGGCCGAGCCGCGCTGGCGGAACACGTACTCCATGGCCGCCTGCACCTGGAACTCGGCCAGGCCCGGCCGGGTGAAGCGCATGGCCTCGGCATGTGCCTCGACGGAGATGTCACAGGCGGCGCGCAGGGCTTCGATCTCGTCGTCGTGCTTGCGCAGTCGCATGCCGTCGAGCACGGGCGTCGGGTCGGCGACGGTGTCCGGTACCGGACGACCGAAGCGCTCGGAGAGGGACGCCATCGCCGCCAAGGCTCCTCGCACATGCTCACCGGCCGCCGGTGGTGCGTAGACGACCGAACGCCCGATGAACCGCTTCCGCAGTTCGGCCGAGAGCTCGCCGACCGGGAAGGCGGCGTCGGCGCCGAAGCGCTCCTTGGCGCCGTCGACGCCGGCTCGGTAGCCGTTCCAGATCTCCATGTCGCGGTCACGGGGCCGGACGAACAGCACGAACTTCTCGGACGGGTGGGTCGGGTCGAGGACGGCGACGGCATCGGGCTCGTGGAACCCGGTCAGGAAGAAGAACGTCGAGTCCTGTCGGAAGTCGTGGTGGACGTCGTCGTTGCGCACCTGCTCGGAGGCGGCGGGGATGACGGCGATGCCGTCACCGATGGCGGCACCGAATTGATCGCGGCGGTCGGAGAACGAGCTCATGGCGGCGAGGGTAGGGCGGCCTTCAGAGCTCCACCACGGAGGTCCGCAGGTCATGGCTGCCGTCGGGGCGGGTGAACTCATAGAACCAATGGACCCGATCCTCGACGCGGAGCGGATAGGCGTAGCGGATGCCATCGATCCAGGGCCGGTCACCGACGACCCGGTGGAACCTGCGGCCGTCGTTGGTGGTCACGAGACCGCACCGTTCCTCGTAGTTGTCATAGACCGTTCGGGAGCCGTCGAAGGTGCCCACCCATGCACCGTCCAACTCGATGAAGCCGTTGAGCCTGGCCCGCTGGCCGTGCCACGACCTCGCCCCCGGTGGGACGAGCACGTACTCGATCGTGTCGAAGTACAGACCGTCCGCCGACTCGGCAAGCACGGTCTCCTCCTGGGGAGCGGTGCTCACGACCTGGCCATCCAAGCGTGGGCCCTTCCGGGGATCGACCGTCGCATAGAGCCGATACCCACCGTGCCCGGTACGCATCACGAACGGGTCCTTGATGAAGTCGAGTCCGAAGTTCCCCGGCTCGAGCACCGTTCTCCGCCCTTGGGTATCGAAGCGATCGGGCGAGGGACCCTCGAGGACATCGATCCGCCAGTTGCCCGGTTGGCCGGCGCGCTCGTAGGAGAGGTAGAGCCGCCAACCATCCTCGTCGTGGCGGACGGCGTGGCCGACCTCGATCGACGCGGCAGCCAAGTCCTCCTTGGTCGCTTCCCAAACGTCCTCGAACACGGCGCCGTCCTCGCTCACCGCCACCCGGCATACCCCACCCCGTCCCCGCTCGAGTGGGGTACGCAGACGGTAGAAGAGGACGAAGCCGACCTCCGGATCCCAGGAGACCTTGTGGCCGCCGGCCCAGTAGCCGTAGCCGGATCCCGGGGGCTCGCGCACGATCGCGCCGGCTGCGGGATCGAAGGAGATCTGCTCGTAGGCCATCCCCGAAGGCTACGGGTCGGCGGACTCGACTCCACCGCGTAGCGTCGGGCCATGGCCGAACCCATCCGAATCGCCAACGCATCCGGGTTCTTCGGCGATCGTCTCTCTGCCGCCCGGGAGATGGTCGACGGTGGACCGATCGATGTGCTGACCGGCGACTACCTCGCCGAACTCACCATGTACATCTTCTCCAGGACGAGGGAGCGGCGGCCCGATGGGGGCTTCGCCCGATCATTCGTCGGCCAGATGGGTGACGTCCTCGGCGATTGCCTCGACCGGGGCATCAAGGTCGTGTCCAACGCCGGGGCCCTCGACCCCCACGGTTGCGCCGACGCCGTTCGGCAGGTGGCCGAGGCCCGTGGCTGGTCCCCGCGGATCGCCGTCGTGACCGGGGACGATCTCCTACCGAGACTGGGTGAGCTGATCGACGCCGGCCACGAGCTCGCCCACCTGGACACCGGCGAGCCCCTCGGCGACATGGCCGAGCGGATGCTGACCGCCAACGCCTACCTCGGCGGCTGGGGCATCACCGAGGCCCTCCGCCTCGGCGCCGACGTCGTGATCACCGGGCGCGTAACCGACGCCGCCGTCGTGGTCGGCCCGGCCGCCTGGCACCACGGGTGGGACAGAGACGACTGGGACGCCCTGGCAGGGGCAGCGGTCGCCGGGCACGTGATCGAGTGCGGTGCCCAGGCCACCGGCGGCAACTACTCGTTCTTCACCGAGTTGGCCGACCTGACCCACGCCGGGTTCCCGTGGGCCGAGGTCGCCGAGGACGGGTCCTGCGTGATCGGCAAGCACGATGGGACCGGGGGGGCGGTCTCCGTGGGCACCGTCACCAGCCAGCTCCTCTACGAGATCGGCGGACATCGCTACGCCAACCCGGATGTGGTGGCGCGTTTCGACACGCTCACCGTCACCGAGGAGGGTGCCGATCGGGTGCGGGTGGCTGGAGCGAAGGGCGAACCGGCACCGGAGACCCTGAAGGTCGCCATGAACTACTCGGGTGGCTGGAAAAACTCCTTCGCCGTCGGGCTGACCGGGCTCGACATCGACGAGAAGGTCGCCCTCGTGGAGGACACCATCTGGGACGCCTGCGCCTTCGGCCCCGAAGACTTCGAAGCGGTGAACGCCGAGCTGGTCGGCCGCCCCGAGCACGACCCGTCCGACAACGCGGCCGCCACCTGCTTCTACCGGATCACGGTGCGCGACCAGGACCCGAAGAAGGTCGGTCGCGCCTTCTCCAGCGCCGCCGTGGAGACGGCCCTCTCTTCGATCCCGGGCTTCTTCGGCCTCACGCCACCCGGGACCGGGACGGAATACCCGGTCTACTGGCCGACCCTCGTCCCGGCCGACGTGGTGGACCATGAGGTCCACTTCGAGGGGACGGTCACCCCGATCCCCCACCCGGAGGGGTCCGCCCCCGTCATCGAGGGCGACGTGCCATGGGCAAGGACCCTCGAGCATCGGGAGTGGGGCGAGACCGAGTGGGCCCCGCTTGGTTCCCTGCTCGGGGCCCGCTCGGGGGACAAGGGGCCGAACGCAAACCTCGGCGTCTTCACCCGCAACGACGAGGCGTTCTGGTGGATGCTCGACTACCTGACCGTCGACCGACTGGTCGACCTCCTTCCCGACTTGGCCGGGTTTCCGATCACCCGACACGAGTACCCGCGATTGCGGGCCGTGAACTTCGTGGTCGGCCACCTGCTCGAGGAGGGCGTCGGGGCCTCGACACGGGTCGATGCCCAGGCGAAGGGGCTCTCGGAGTACCTTCGCGCCCGACACGCCGACATACCCGCCCGACTGCTGGACACGAACCCATGAGCCACTTCACGCCAGAGCACCACCAGTTCCGTCGCGTCGTCCGCGAGTTCGTGGAACAAGAGATCAACCCACACGTCGAGGAGTGGGAGGCGGCCCAGATGATGCCGCTCCACGACGTCTTCGGGAAGATGGGGGAGTTGGGGTTCCTCGGTCTCGAATACGAGCCGGAGTACGGCGGAGGCGGCGCCGATCACTTCTTCACGGTCGTCTTCGCCGAAGAGATCGGACGGGCCGACCACGGCGGCATCGGCATGGCCACCGGGGTACAGGTCGACATGGCCACGCCCTCACTGGCGAAGTTCGGTACACCCGAGCAGAAGGAACGCTTCCTGGCTCCCGCATTGCGGGGCGAGATGGTCACATCGATCGCCGTGACCGAGCCCGACGCCGGCTCGGACGTTGCCGCAATCCGAACCAGGGCAGTGCGCGACGGCGATGAATGGGTCATCAACGGCTCGAAGATGTACATCACCAATGCCCTGCAGGCCGACTGGATGTGCTTGCTTGCCCGGACCTCCGAGGAGGGCGGGTATGAAGGCATGAGCCAGATCATCGTGCCCACCGACGTCCCCGGCTTCGAGGTGTCCCGGAAGCTCGACAAGCTCGGCATGCGAGCCTCGGACACGGGTCTGCTGACATTCACCGACATGCGGGTGCCGGTGGAGAACACCCTCGGGACCGAGGGGATGGGCTTCCAACAGCAGATGGCCCAGTTCGTGATCGAGCGCATGTGGGCCAACTACTCGTCCGTGGGTGGAGCCGAGCGGGCGATTCGGCGCACGGCCGACTACCTGCGCGAGCGGCAGGTGTTCGGCAAGCCCCTCATCAAGCAGCAGTACATCCAGTTCAAGCTCGCCGAGCTCACCGCCGAGGTCGAGGCGCTCAAGCAGTTGAACTACGCCACGGCAGCGTCGTACCAGAGAGGCGGGGACCCGACCCGACTGGCGACCATCTCGAAGTGGAAGGCCGGGAAGGTGACCCGCGAGGTGGCCGACTGGGTGCTCCAGTTCCACGGTGGGATCGGGTACATGGAGGAGACGTGGACCGCCCGATACCTCCGGGACAACCGACTCATCTCCATCGGTGGCGGCGCCGACGAGGTCATGCTCCAGGTGTTGGCCCGCATGGACGGCCTCGCCTGATCAGAGGGGCCAGGAACCCGCGATCCAGTAGATCCCGACCACGAAGGCAACGACGCCCGAGATTGCCATCGCCCAACGGATGGTCGAAGTGTCGCCCCGCCTGACGAGTGTCCCGAGCAGTGCCGCGAACCCACTCATGGCCGCGACGGCCGCAATGAGATAGGCAACGAGGTAGACGATCGCCTGACCCAGCGGGAGGGCAAGGGCGGGCAGCACACCGAAGAGGTGTCCGGAACCGGCCATGCCATGCAGGGCCCCCACCCCGAGTGCGGCATGCTCGTGCCGATTCCCATCGTGGGCGTGGAGGTGCTCGTGGGGGTTGCCTTCGTGTTGGTGGGCGTGGGAGTGGATCTCCAGCGTGCGCGATCGCCAGACGGCCCATACGCCGACGCCGAGCAACAACCAACCCACCGCGAACTCGGCCCAGTGCGACCAAGTCTCGATGTCCACCAGTTCGCGCAGGGCGAGTCCGAGCCCTCCGACGAAGAGGACGCCCATGCCATGGCCGAACCCCCACCAGGCACCGATCCGCCCCGCCTTGGCAGGCCTCTCGGCTGCGATCGGGGCAAGAGCGGCCAAGTGGTCCACACCCGAGAAGACATGGAGGGCACCGGCTGCCAATCCTGTGAAGAACGGGACCATGCCGCCAGCGTATGACAGCCCGGCCCCCTAGCTTCAACCCCTGGAGGGACGAATGCGCCTACTCATCATCGCTCTGTCCGTCGTGCTGGCCGCCTGTGGGACGGACACGGCCGAGACCACAGCGACAGCGCCGGGTTCCGCCGAGACCGCCGCCCCGGAACCCACCACCACGACGCTGTCGACCGCGACCTCCCCGACCGTCGTCGAAGCGACGACCACCACCGGGGTGCCGGGCTCCGTCACCTTCCCATCGGACGACCTCACCCTGCACGGTCGCGTCTTCGGTGAAGGTACCGACGGGGTCGTCCTGGCACACATGCGACCGACCGACCAGACCTCCTGGTGGCCGTTCGCCGAACAGGTCGCCGCGGCCGGGTACACCGTTCTCACCTTCGACTTCCGCGGCTACGGGGACTCGGAGGGAGGTGGCTTTGCGGCGGGTGACGACGTCGCCGCTGCGATCGCCTACCTCCGATCGGTCGGTGTCGAGCGCGTCATCGTGGTCGGCGGGTCGATGGGCGGGACCGGGGCCGTCGCCGCCGGCGGGGACGCAACCGCCGTCGTGACGCTCTCGGCCCCAACCGCTTTCATGGGCACCGACGCCCTGGCGGCGGCCCCGGCACTGGCCGGGCCGCTCTGGGCAATCGCCGCCGAGGAAGAGACGCCCTACCCCGCCGAGGCCGAGGCTTTGGCAGAGGCGGCCCCGGACGGGTCATTCGAGATCCTCAGCGGCCGAGCACACGGCACCTACCTGTTCGACGACCATCCGGACCTGCCGGGTCGGATCCTCGAGTTCATCGCGGAAACGTTCGGCCGCTAGACCGAGCCGACGAACCCCCAGAACACCTCGGACCAGCGGTCCTCCGCGTCGATGTGGGGTCCGTGGCCCGAGCCCTCGAACATCTCTTTGACAACGCGTCCCCCGGCCTCGGCATAGGCGTCCAGAACGGCGTCGATCTGGTCCACCATCGGCTGGGGCGGGCACTCGTCGGCACCCGGCCAACCCGGCACCGCTCCCAACTGACCGAGCATCGCCATGTCGAACATCGAGCCGTTCCCGACGATCAGGTCGGCCGTCCCGTGCGTCCAGAGCACCGGGGGCTTGTCGGCGATCCCAACCGCGTCGTCCCATCGGCAGTACCGACCGGAGACGGCGTTGAGGATCCCCAAGTCACCCGGAGCCATGCCAGGCCAGTTCTCGGAAGCCTCGAAGTTGCCGGGGTAGCCGCCATCGCCGATGAGGACCTTCACCATCTCAGCAGTGAGGACGTCCTCCCACTCGGGGGCGATCTCCGTCCCGGGGGCCCAGTAGAAGGCCCGCATGACGTTGCGGGGGGACATGTCCGAGTCCTCGGAGAGGTCCTTTTCGCTGAGGCGCTGGACGACCTCCGGGTTGACCGCCCCGCCGCCCGTCCCGGCGTAGTCATCGGTCGTCGGCGTGCCGGCAGCATCCTTCGTCCCGCCGAACCCAAAGGGCGCCACGGGGTCGATGAGCGTCACGGACGCCACCTTCTCGGGGTGATCGGTGGCGAGGTTCATCACGGCACCGCCGCCGGTCGACCAGCCGACGAGGTGGGCAGGTGCCGTCACGCCGATCTCGACGAGCAACGCCGCCAGGTCGTCGGACCAATCCCGGAGGCCACGGGTGGCGTCGATGGCCACCTTGTCCGAGTCGCCGAAGCCACGCATGTCCGGGGCGATCACCCGGTGGCCCTCGGGGGCCCGGTCCATCAAGCGGTCGAAGAAGCGAGCGGACGAGAGGTTCCCGTGGACGAGGACGACGGGGACACCGTCGGCCGGTCCCTTGTCCAGGTAGTGGTGGGTGAGGCGAGGGGTGGTGACGGTCTTGCTGTGGATGCCGGACGGAAGGGTCATTGGTGCTCCTCGAAGGCGACATCGTCGAACCTACGCTTGCTCGTTCGGCCTAGCTTCGGCCGTCGCCGACCACCTTGGGAAGAGGACGTGGAGAAGCAGTTCGCCGAAGTCAACGGCCTGCAGATGGCCTACATCGAGGAGGGGGAAGGGGACCCCATCGTCTTCCTCCACGGGAACCCCACCTCCTCGTACCTGTGGCGGGACATCTGGCCGTACGTGCACGGCAAGGGACGGATCATCGTCCCCGACCTCATCGGCATGGGCGACTCCGACAAGCTCCCCGAACCGGGTCCGGGGAGCTACCGCTTCGTCGAGCATCGCGAGTACCTGTGGCCGCTACTCGGGCAGCTGGGCGTCACGGAGAACGTGGTCCTCGTCATCCACGACTGGGGTTCGGGGCTGGGATTCGACTGGGCTGCCAATCATCCCGCCGCCGTTCGCGGGATCATGTACATGGAGGCGATCGTGGGTCCCATCGCCTCCTGGGGCGACTGGCCGGAGTCGGCCCGCGACCTCTTCCGGGGCATGCGGTCCGAGGCCGGTGAGGCGATCATCCTCGAAAAGAACGTCTTCGTGGAACGGATCCTGCCTGCGTCGATCATCCGCGAGCTGGGCGACGAGGAGATGGCCGAATACCGACGTCCCTTCGTCGAAGCCGGGGAGGACCGGCGACCGACGCTCACCTGGCCCCGGCAGATCCCCATCGAGGGGGAGCCGGAGGATGTCCACGAGATCGCCAGGAGCTACGCCTCGTTCATGGCCTCGGCCGAGTTCCCCAAGTTCTTCGTCAACGCCGACCCGGGCTCGATCCTGACCGGCCCCCAGCGCGAGGCGTGCCGGGCCTGGCCGAACCAGCGCGAGATCACGGTGCCGGGAATCCACTTCATCCAAGAGGACTCGGCCGATCTGATCGGGACGGCGCTGGCCGGTTGGCTCGACGAGATCTGAACCGACTTCGGTTCGAACCCGGGCAGGAGCATGATGGGTCCGTGACCTCGGCTCGACGCGTTCTTGGCGTCCTCCTCGCCATCCCTTCTGTGGGCCTCGCGGCCGTGTCGGCCGCGACGTGGGCGGGCGCCCTGGATTGGCGACTCGACCTGGTCGCCAATGGTCGGGTCCAGTTGTGGTGGGCCGCCGGCATCCTGCTGGTTGGCTCCGTGTTGACCCGGTTCCGGTGGGCGATCTCCGCGGCTGCCATCGCCGTGGTCCTGAACCTCGCGCCCATCCTCCCCCTCTACCTCGGAACGCCCGGCCAGCCCACCGAGTACTCCATCCGAATCCTGTCGTTCAACCTGCTCTCCAACAGCGAGCGCTACGACGACGTCGTCGCCTACATCGAGGAGGTGGATGCCGACGTCGTCTTCCTCCATGAGGGGACCCTCCTTTGGGAGGAGGCGCTGGCGGAGCGGGACCTCCCCTACGAGATCGTCTCCGGCCGGGACGACGATCTGATCTTCGGCACGATCGCCCTCGTGCCACCCGGGACCGGGGTCACCAACCTCGGGTTCGCCTCATCACAGGGTCGCGGCCTGGCCCTGGAGGTCGGCGGCCTGGAGATCCTCGGGGTGCATCCCCTGGCGCCGGTGTCCGAGCGGTCCGCAGCACTGCTCCGTTCCCAGCACGCCACCTATGCGGCGTGGGCCTCCAGTCGGGGCCCGGCCGTCGTGGTCGGCGATTTCAACACGACCCCCTGGACCTCCATGTTCCGATCGCTGCTCGCCGAAGGGGATCTCCAGAACTCACAACGGGGGTTCGGCGTCGAGCCGACCTGGGAGGTGGGGAGGCTCTGGGCCGTTCCCATCGACCACCTCGTCCACACAGCGGACGTCGGGATCGTCGATCGTGTCGTGGGCCCCGACCTCGGCAGCGACCACCGTCCATTGGTCGTCGACGTGGCGGTCTCGCGCTGAATCAGTGCAGGGCGGACATGCCCCGGACGGTCCCGACGAATCCACCGCCGAACACACCGAACAGGACTCCCGGGAGGATTCCCGTCGCGAACGCCTCGCCGAAGTCCCCCATGAATATCCAGAGGACGCCGACGATCCCGATGACTCCCACCGGGAAACCGACCAGGAGCCCTTGGCCGACGGCCTTGCCGAACGACCCGTCCGGGTTGTCCTCTTCCTCGTGCGTCTGCTCGTCGCTCATAGGCCAGCAACTTAGCCTGTCCGCCAATGCCGATGCCCCTCCACCCGCGACCTGAGCTGCTCCCCCACACCAGTCGCAACGCACGCCACGACCACCGGGTCCGGTCGGCGTCGAGCGACCTGGCCCTGATCGAGTTGCTCCGGTCCCACAAGACCGACCGGGAGGGGGCGCGCCGAATCGTCGAAGCGTCTTGTGCGGCTCTGGCCATCCCCACCCCGAGGGTGCGGACCCACGCCCGCCGTGCGCCGGACACGGGCCACGCCCGACCACCGGCCAGGATCACCAAGGACCTGGCGGTCGACCCGGAGCGGTACCCGCCCGAAGGCCACCTGCAGCTGTCGGCGACCCCCACGCTCGGGGTCATCGCCCACGAACTCGGGCATCTCGTCGTCTTCCACACCGACCCGGTCGGGACTCCGGCCCACGGCCTCCGCTGGGTCTCCCGATTCGACGAGGCGGCTCTGGTCGTCGCCGACGTCGCCGGGCTACGGTCGCCGCATGGAGATCACTGACGCCTGCGAGGCCGACGCTCCCCGCATCGCCGAGATCTACCGGCACGCCGTGGATGGGTCGACCATCAGTTTCGAGGACGTCGCACCGGACCCTGGCGAGATGGCCCGGCGCATCGCGTCGACGGAGCGTCGCCACTGGATCGTCGCGAAAGACGGTGACCGGGTCGTCGGATACGCCTACGCAACCGCCTTCAGGCCCCGCTCCGCCTATCGGTTCACCGCCGAGAGCACCGTCTACGTGGAGCCCGACCGGCAGCGGAGGGGCGTGGCAAGGGCCTTGGTGACGGAGCTCCACCGTCGCCTGGCGGACGAGGGCGCCCACGCCGTCGTGGCGGTGATCGCCCTTCCCAATCCGGCTTCCGTGGCCCTTGCCGAGGATCTCGGGTACGGATCCGCGGGCGTGCTCCCCGAGGCGGGCTTCAAGCTGGACCGCTGGATCGATGTCGGGTTCTGGATCCATCGGCTCTAGGTAGCCTCGATGGGCCGTCCGAATGCCAGGGAAGAGCTGCCATGGACAACCCATCCCCACCATCGGGTCCGAAGACCGGAGTCCCCGAGCACACCTTGTGGGAGCGCAGCCATCTGGTCTACCTGGCCGTGGCCTTCGCGTTCTCCTGGACGGCCTGGATCGGGACCTGGGTCGTGGCCAGCTCCGAGGGACTCGGCGACTTCCTCATCAACGCCGACCTCGTTTGGGTGTGGCTGTTCGGCGATGACCCCCTGACGAGGATCGGCTGGCTCTCGATGCTCTCGGCCGTTGGCGTCTGGGGGCCGTTGCTCGCCGGCACCGTGGCCGCTCGACTCGATCCAGACATCGACTCCGCCGCCATGTGGGCACGAGTCCGCCGGTGGGGCGTCGGGGGTCGCTGGTACGGCTTGGCCATCGGCATCCTGCTGCTCACGGCGGCGCCCGCGTTCATCATCGCCGCTCTGTTCTCCGATCCGGCTCCGGACGCTCCGACCGGGGGCACGCTGGCCCTCTTCTTCTTGGCCTTCTTCGTGTTCCAGATGCTCACCTCGGGCACGGAGGAGGTCGGCTGGCGGGGCTATTTGAACGAGAAGCTCCGCCGAGGGAGGAACTTCTGGGAGACGGGTGTCGCCGTCAGCCTCCCGTGGGCCGTTTGGCACTACCCGATCGTGGTGATCATGTTCGCCCAACAGGACATGCCCTTCGCCGCCATCTTGTTCAACCTCGTCGGATTCACCGTCGGCATCGTCGCCATGGCCATCCTCCACGCCTGGTTCTACGAGCGGACCGACAGCGTCTTCATGAACATCTTCATCCACGCCTTGTTCAACACGATGCCGCTCGCGACCGCCCTGCTCTTCGTGGATTCGCCCGCTGCGGTGACCGCCAACGTGTTGATGTGGGTGGTCGTCCTCTACCTGAAGCGTCGCCACGACGGCGAGGCGGCGACCGCAGAGGCGACCTAGAAGACGAGACCGACCCCACCGGCGGCCACGAGTTCGTCGATACGGCCCCGAACCCAACCCTGCCGGGAGTAGAGGTTCCCTCCGGGACAAGTCGTTGCTGCATGGTCGCGGTGCCCGGTGAGCGTCGTCGCCGCCACTCCGAACCTGGATGAAGCCCAGGCGAAGATGCGAGCCACCCCTTCGAGCATCGCCTCCGGCGGCGTGGCAGCGTTGTAGTCGCCCATGCAACAGACCAGGAAGTGGCCGGCAGGGTCGTACTCGGT
>JAHEFX010000045.1 GCA_024639975.1 bacterium | reverse complement strand
TGCGCCTCCGGGCCCGGTTGGCACAGAACACGGCTTCGCTGCAGCTGAGTCCGACCGCGGGTACTTCGCTTTCGACTACGTGTCCGAGGCTTGCCCGGGTGGCGGCGAGTGCTACCGGGTCTGGTGGTCCGATGGCGACTCGTGGCAGGAGATTGGGGCGGTCCCGGAGCCGGAGGGCCTCGGCGTCATCGGCGGCAGTGCGCACGGCGCGGTCGGTGACTTGGTGTGGGTCGGGTTCTTGGGCAACTCCAGCGTTGCCTATGTAGGACACTTCCAGCAGCCCTGAGTTTCTCGTCTAGCCGACGCTCCGCCTCCCCTTGCGAGCGGCGATCAGGTCCCGGGCCCACTTGGGCTTGGGGTCGTGGGGCACGGTGAAGCCGAAGAACGCCGGCACCGAGGCAGCGGCGACGGTGGCATCCCAGGCCTTCTTGGCGTCCTCGACCGTCGGGGCTTCGTCGAACAGGGGCCCGGACATCGGGGTGCCGTCGATCACGGTGATCGGGATGGCCGCCTCACCGCCCATCATCTCCCGTGCGGCCTCGATGTTGGCCTGCAGCTTCTCGTCCCAGGACTCGTCGTCGGCGGCGGCCGCCAGCAACGGGTCGGCACCTGCGGCCCCCAGCGCCCCTTCGATGTCCGAGTAGGGCGGTTTGAGGGCGCCTTGGTCCGTCATCGCCAGGTAGTACCCGGCGACCTTTTCCGGCGCGGCCTCACCCAGCGCTGCCATCACACGAAGAGCTCGATTCGCTGCCGCTCGGCGAGCACCAGCGGGGCCTTCCATCGGGCCATCACGAAGATGGAGGGAGAAGGGCTTCCAGTTGGGCTCGACTCCGGCGAGGGCGTAGGTCTCGGTGAGGGTCCTCGACCAGCCGCAGGCGAAGTCGACGTAGCAGTCGACGTTCATGCCCTCAGGCTATGCCGCGCCGGTGCGAAGCCGCACTCGGGAGGATGCGGATGCCACAGATCGCTGCTCTCAGCCCGGCCCCGGGGCAAGGTTGGGGGAGGCGACGGCCCGGGCGGCGTGGGAGGCTCCGGCGGTGAGGGCCGCCTCGATGTCTTCCTCATCGAGCCAGGCCGTTGCGAAGCCGGCGAGGAAGGCGTCACCGGCTCCGTTCGTGTCGACGACGCGGTCGGCGGCTGCGGCAGGGACGTCGACCCAATCGCCGTCGGCCGAGCGGCCAGAAGCGCCGAGTGATCCGTGGGTGACGGCGACCGTCTGCGCCCGAGTCTCCCCTCGGTCGAGGAAGTCCCGCCACTCGGGCATCGAGGCAGAGCTCAGGAACAGGTGGTCGGCGGCCTCGAAGAACTCGACATGGTGGGGGTCCACGCCGTCCCAGTCGTGGAGGTCGACCCAGATCGGCTTCGCCAACCCGCGAGCCACGGAGAGCACCGGCCGGCAGTACTCCTTGATCACGACCGAGACCAGGTCAGCGGTCACCATGAGTCCTCGGATCAGGTCGAGGTCCGGTTCGACGACGTCGTGGATCGGGGGGAGCGACATGATCGAATCCCGCGAGCCGTCCGGGTACATGAGGTTCACGTGGCGTTCGGAGGGACCGTCGGCGACATGTGCGTGCAGGGCGATGCCTAGCTCGTCGAGCCCGGCTCGGATCCGATCGGCGGCATCGTCGGTACCCAGGACGGCCCAGAGGTCGACATCCCACCCGAGCGAAGTGAGGTTCATCGCCTCCCCGGCTCCTGCGGAACCGATGGCATCCCGCACGCCGCGGGCCAATCGCGAGCCCGGGTCGACGTCGACCATCGTGTTCCATGAGACGCCGCCGAGGACGACGGCCGTCCGGGAGCCATCCATCATGGGCCAAGCGTATGGCCCTGAGGAGAGACAGGGTCAGCCGAGGATGGGGGAGACGAAGCCCTCGGGCTTGGCGGCGAGCACGGAAGAGTCGGTGAATGCCAGGACTTGCTCGGCGACGTTCCCGATGATCATGCCCCGAATGCCGGCCCTGGCCAGGGTTCCCATGACGAGCACCCCCGGCCGGAGTCCATCCAAGGTCGACGGGAGGACCTCACCGGGGCGGCCCTTGACGAGGTGGACCGAGTGGGGTTGGTCGATCCCGACCTTCGAGATCAACTCGTTCACCTTCGCGGCAGCGCTGCCCCGGGCGTGGTTCACCATCCGCTCGACTTCACCGTCCCCGAACGAGAGCCGGTGGCTGCGCAGCATCGACTCGCCCTCGAGGCGCCACGCATGGATGACGTGGAGGTGCTCACCGCGGATGCGTGCGAGGGACGAGGCCATCTCCAGCAGGCTGATATCGAGGTGCGTCGGAGCCTCGGGCATCGGCCCGACGGCGACCGCCACCCCGGACCGTTCGTGCGTGTCCCGAGCAACCCAGACAGGGATCGGGCACTTGCGGAGCAGGTGCATCGTCGTCGTGGCCCCCGCCAGACCGCGCCGGCTGGTCGGTTCGTCGGAGCGGAGCACGAGCAGGTCGTGGCCCCGCTCGGCGACGTGCTCGATGATCGTGCGGTAGCTGGTGCCGAAGCCGACCTCCACGTTCGACACGGGCACGTCGACCGAATCGGCGATCGAAAGCAGCTCGGCCAACCGGCGTCGAACGGCCAGGTCGGCGACATCGATCTCCTCGCCGCCCTCGGATCGGACGACGCGGCCGAAGTCGGAGATCCCCTCCACCACGTCGTACAACTCGACCGTTCCCCCGTTGCGTTCTGCCAGTCGGCCGGCGTTCTCGAGCAGGCGACGGGTGTCGTCGGGGTCGGTGCCGATGACCAGCACCTTCCGAAAGCGTTGCATGTGACCTCTTCGAACTACTTGACGACAACAATAGCACGATATATCTTTCGTGTATCAAGAGTCGTTGATTGACCCGCGAGAAGGGCGAGCCGATGAGCCTCGACGTATTGAACCTCCTGGCGGTGTTCGTGGCCGCTCTCCTCGGTGGCTGGGCCGCCCGACGACTCGGCTACCCGTCGATCCTCGGTGAGCTGGCCGCCGGCATCGTGCTCGGACCGCCCTTGCTGGGTCTCCTCCAGCCCGATGACGCCCTCGCCGTCATCGGAAAGCTCGGCGTCGTGCTCCTGATGCTCTACATCGGTATCCATCTCGACCCGACGAGCATCGGGAAGGCGGCCAAGCCCGGCGCGCTTGCCGCCCTGGGCGGGTTCATCGTTCCGGCCGGGCTCGGCTTCGGGCTGATGATGCTCGTGGACGGCGACCCGATCAGCGCGGCGTTCGTCGCGGTGGCCATGGGCGTGACCTCGCTGGCGACCAAGAGCCGCGTCCTCGTCGACCTCGGCATCCTCAACACCCGGATCGCCCACGTACTCATGGCCGGCGCCCTCGTCTCCGACGTCGTCGCCCTCGTCATCTTCGCCGGACTCCTCGGATTCGCTGCGTCGGGATCCCTTGCCATCGGGAGCTTCGCCGTGACCGGTGCCCTCACCGTCGCCTTCCTCGCCGTAGCCTGGCTGGTCGGCTCGCGCGTCCTCCCCCACGTCGGTCGCTGGCTGTCGAACAAGAAGATGGACCCGTCGATCAGGTTCCTCATCGTCGTCTCGATCGGGCTCGCCTTCGCCGCCGTTGCCGACGCCGTCGGACTGCACGCGATCCTCGGTTCCTTCATCGCCGGCCTGTTCATCCGGGAGGGAGTCCTGCCGAGGGACCAGCTGGCCGATCTGGAGGCGAAGACCCGACTCGTCTCGGTCGGGTTCCTGGCCCCGGTGTTCTTCGTGACCGCCGGATTCGACGTCTCCTTCTCGGTCTTCACGACGGACCCGCTGCTCTTGGCCGGGGTGGTCGTGCTCGCGACCGTCGGCAAGATCGTCGGAACGGCCCTGTTCTACCTGCCAACCGGCCATGGTTTCCGCGAGGGGATCGCCGTGGGGGCAGGTATGAACGGCCGCGGAGCGGTGGAGATCATCGTGGCCGAGCTCGCCCTGATCGCCGGGATCATCGACACGACGACCTTCTCGATCCTCGTCTTCATGGCCATCTTCACGACGGCCACCGTCCCGGTTCTCCTCACCCGGTCGATCGAGTGGCTCCGGGCCCGCGGCGAGCTCACGGCCGACGTTCGCTCCGGTGTCATCGTCGTCGGTGCAGCCGGCGTTGCGAGACGGTTGGCCATGGAGCTCGGGGGCCCCGATCGGGTCACGCTCATCGACACGAGCACCGCCCACCGAATCGTGGCGGAGTCGGCCGGCTTCACCGTCGTGGAAGGTTCGGCTCTGGATGCCGACGTATTGGACCGAGCCGGTGCCCGGGAAGCCTCCACCATCGCCGCCGTGACCGGGAACGACGAAGTCAACGTGTTGGCCGTCCAACTCGCCGCCCGTCGTTTCGGCATCCCCCACCTGCACGTTGCCCTGAGCGTGGACGCCCCCTCCTCGCTCCTCGAACTGGTCGAGGCGCTCCATGCGAGGCTCTTGTTCGGCCGGGCCGTGGACCTGCCCGCCTGGGACGTGGGTGCCGAGGACGGATCACTGTCGGAGGTCGAGTACCCGATCACCGACGTCGGGATCGCCATCACCGAACGCGGCATGCCCGACGAACAGCCGAGTCGCATGCTCGTGCTCCCGCTCGCCGTGCTCACGCGCGATGGACGTGTCCCATTCGACGCGGGGCGGCCCCTCGAGCCCGGTGATGTCGTCTACGCACTTGGTCGGCAGTCGACCGAAGGCCGAACCCGGGTCACCGGCCTCCACGCCTAGGCATCGATCGGCCCCGGTATCGCGGCGAGGACCAGTTCCTCGACTCGTCGAACGTCGGCGATGGTGGTCTCGACGTCCTCGAAGTGGAGCACGTGCACGAACAGGCAGCCCTCGGCCAGGTCGATCGTCAGGGTCCCCGGCGTGTAGGTGATGGCATTGGCGAGCAGCACGGCAGCCGATTCCGACCTCGTCCGCAACGGGACGCGGACGATCGCCTCCCGAACCTTCTCGTTGCGAGGCGTCACCACTTCCCACGCCACCCGAGCGGTCGAACGGACGACCAGGCCGACATAGCGGACGGCGAACAGGAGCGACCCGAGCACCGAGATCCGACTGCGCTCGCCGGCCCAGCCCGCCACCGCCAACTCCACGCCCACTGCCACGAGGAGGCCGGCGACGGCGGTCCCGAGTGCGAAGTCCTGCCAGAGCACCAGCCACGACACGGTGAGCACGGCGACGCGCCACCAGGCAAATGAGCGTCGAGTCTGCGTGAGGCCCGGGCTCGGCGTCGTCCCGGCAAGGTCGTCGTGCACGAGTTCGGGGGCCTGGCCGGCGAGGTAGGCGGCTCTGCCGAGGAGATGACCCGAGATCGGCGTCGTGAGGAAGAGGCCGACGGCGACGAGCGCGCCGAGCGCCGTCAGGCCGTACGAGTCGGTCAGGAGGCCGGCCCCCAGGACCATCGACGCCAGTCCGAGTGATGCCGGCTTGGTCGCCGCATGCATGCGCGCCAGCGGTGTGGGGAAGTCGAGGATGCCCCAGGCGGCGAGCGCGCTGAGGATGGCACCCACGAGCAGGAGGAACTGGCCGAGGATGTCGATCACGTGTCCCTCCACTCGATGAAGCGGGCAACGAGGACCGTGCCGGTGAAGGCGACGAGGGCGACCACGACGACGATCGGCAGGAGGTACTCCCTTCCTCCCCGGGCCGACTCGGCAGCGAGCCCGCCGGCGATCAGCAGGAGCACGGCATCGAGGGCCACGATCCGGTCGACCAGGCGCGGGCCGCGGACGGCCCGGATGGTGGCGAGCAGGGCCGCGATGCCGAGGAGACCCTCGATGACGGTCAGGACGACGTCGTTCACGGCGCAGCCTCCAGCACCGAGGACACGTAGCCGTCGGATGAGAGGAGGTCGGTGGCGATCGACGTGGAGAGCTCCATTGCCGGGCCTGCGACGAAGGTGACGGCGATCGCCGCCGCAACGACGAGGGCGGTGGCGCCGATCATGCCCGGCCCGGCCCGGCCCGCCTCTGGCACCGGGTCGCCCCAGAACGCCGCCGACCAGATCTTCGTCATCGAGAACAGCGTGAGGAGGCTCACCGCGAGGCTGACGGCGATGATGCCCCCCTGATCGGCCTCCAGGCCCGCCTGGACGAGGCCGAGCTTCGGCACGAATCCCCCGAACGGCGGGATACCGGCGATCGACAGGGCCAACGGGGCGAAGAGGGCCGCCACCACCGGCCGACGCTGGAGCATCCCACCGCTGCGACTCAGGGCCCCGGTGCCCTGCTCACGCTCGACGATTCCGGCGATGAGGAAGAGGCCGGTCTTGACGACTACCTGGTTCACGAGGAACAGGACGGAAGCGGCCACACCGGCCACGGTCACGAAGGCCAGGCCCATGGCCATGTACCCGATCTGGCTGACGATGTGGAACGACAGGATGCGCTTGATGTCGTTCTGGGCGATGGCGCCGAGCACCCCGACGACCATCGTCGCCCCCGCGACCCAGAGAAGCACCGTGGACGGTCCATCGGTCGGGCCCAACAGGGTCTGCGTGCGGATGACGATGGCCATGCCCACCTTCGTCAGCAGCCCGGCGAAGATCGCGGTGACGGGTGTCGGTGCGGTCGGGTAGGAGTCCGGCAGCCACATGAAGAGCGGGAACAGCGCCGCCTTGATCCCGAACACGGCGAGCATGAGGAGGGAGATGGCATCGGCCACGCCGGTCGGCAGGTCCGCAACCCTTCCGGCGAGGTCGGCGAGGTTCAGCGTGCCGGTCGCGCCGTAGACAATGGCGATCAGCACGAGGAAGAACGCCGAGGCGAGCAGGTTGATGACGACGTAGCTGATCGTCGCCCTGATCTCCCGCCTGTCCGTCTTGACGGTCAGCAGCACGTAGCTGGCCACGAGCATCACCTCGAAGCCCACGAACAGGTTGAACAGGTCGCCGGTGAGCAGGGAGAGAGCCACCCCGGATGCCAGCACCAGGTACTTGGCGTGGAACCACCAGTCGAGGGCGTCGCGACCGAGCTGGGCGATGGCATAGACGAATACGGCCACCAGCATGCCCGCCGACGTGGCCAGCACGAAGGTCGAGAAGCGGTCGGCCACCAACGAGATACCGGCGGGCGCCGGCCACCCGCCGAGCTGGGAGACGATCGGTGCCCCTTCCTCGACGGCGAGCAGGAGCGTCACCGCCGCCCCGAAGAGGAAGGCGATCGACGAGCCGGCGATGAGTCGCTGGGGGAGGAGGCGGCGTCCGACCACGAGTGTGAGGGCGGCGCCGACCAGGGGCACCGCAACTGCCGCCGGCAACAGCCAACTCATTCGGCACCCCCGATCCGGCGGTCCTCGCGGTCGTCCTCGACGGCGTCGGTGCCGGTCAGCAGGTAGCTACGCAGGGCCAGTGCCAGGAGGAGGGCGGTGACGGCGAACGTGATGACGATCGCCGTCAGGACCAGTGCCTGGGGCAGCGGGTCGGCAAGGGCGTCGTCCCCACCGATCAGGGGCGACTCCCCGGTCGATGCCGAGGCATAGAAGATGAGCAGGTTGGCGCCGTGGGAGATGAGGCCCAGCCCGATGATGATCCGGGTCAGTAGCCGCTGCAGGATGAGGTAGGTACCCAACCCGGCGAGGCCCGAGGCGAGGGCGAGGATCGTGATGCTCATGCCGGCCCCTCCCCAGACCCGGCTCCGAGCGAGCGGATGAGGCCGGTGGCGACCCCGACGACGACCAGGTAGACGCCGATGTCGAAGCCGATGGCGGACACGAGTTTCACGTCGCCGAACAGGGGGAGGGAGAGGTCCCAGACAGCCGACTCGAGGAACGCGCCGCCCCAGACCAGACCGGCGAACCCGGTGACGAGGGCGACGGCAAGCCCGGCGCCCAGCAGCACGGTGCTGCGGACCGCGACCAGTCGTCGGGTCCCGGCTTCGCCCTCCGTCGCCCAGGCAAGGGCAATCGCCACACCGGCAACGAGCCCGCCTGCGAACCCGCCGCCGGGTCGGTTGTGGCCGGCGAAGAGGAGGTAGAGCGAGAACACGGCAAGCGGCGCCGTCGCCACCCGCAGGCCACGACGCAGGATGATCGACTCGCGGAGGACGGTCATGACTGCTTCCTGCGCAGGAGGGGGAGCACGAGGGCAGCCACGCCGAGGGTGGCCACGGCGAGGACGGTTATCTCGCCCAGGGTGTCCATGGCCCGGAAGTCGACGAGGATCACGTTCACGACGTTCTTGCCTGCAGCCGAAGGCAGTGACTCCTCGACGTAGTACTCGGCAACGGACGGCGCAGTCCTCGAGTCGACCGCGACCAGACCGGCGACGAACACGAACCCGGCTACGGCGACCGAGGTGAGGATCCGTCCGATGGACGCCCGGGCCCGGTCGAAGTCCGCCGGCAGGTTTCGGAGCACGAGGGCGAAGAGGGCGATCGCAAGCGTCTCGACGAGGATCTGGGTGAGCGACAGGTCGGGTCCGCCGTTGGCCGCGTAGATGCCTGCAATGCCGTAGCCGACCCCACCCAGCAGGATCACCGCAGCGAAGCGCCTTCGGGTGAGCAGGAGGCCGATGGCCGAGATCGACACGACCAGGGCGAGGGGGATCTCGATGGCCGGACCGAGCGAGGGCAGCTCGACCCCTCCCAGCTCCCCGAGCAGCGGGATGGAGCCGGCGGCCACCACGGCGAGGGCGATGGTTGCCAGGTAGGTGGGCAGGGAGCCACTCTGGAAGGTGGCGGTGAGTCGGTCGGCCCCGCCCAACAGTCCGGTCAGCCCGGCACGGAATGCGCCCTCGGTCGAGGGCCCGCGGTCGGTGACGGTGGCAACGGCTGCCGTCACCGCGTCGACGGCACGGGGCACGGCCACGAGTGAAAGGCCGACTGCCAGCGATCCGAGCGACCAGCCGAGCGCAGGTACCAGACCGGGCCACACGACGAGCTTTCCTGCGGCGTCGCCCGAGATCGCGACCGCAGCGGACTCGACGAGCGGTTTGACCAACCCGGGAACGAGCCCGAGGACCAGGCCCGCCCCGGCCAGACCGAACGGCACCCATACCTTCCATCCGCCGATCTGGTCGACGCCGGTCGGTTCGTCCGTGGCAGGTCCGAACGCGCCCAGTAGGAAGCGCCCGGTGTAGGCGACGGTGAGCACCGACGCCAGGGCGACGATCGCCACCAGACCCGTGCCCTCCCCGACGAGGCCGTCGAACGCCGCCTCCTTGGCGACGAATCCGAACGTCGCCGGGACGGCCGCCATCGACGCGGCGGCGGTCACCGTGGTCGCGAACACCCAGGGGAGCGATCGCCCGACCCCTTCCAGTCGTCTGATGTCCCTGGTTCCCGTGGCCGAGTCGATCGCACCGACGGCGAGGAACAGCGCCGACTTGAAGAGCCCGTGGGCGAGCACCAACGCCACGGCGCCGTAGGCGAGTGCTGGAATCCCCGACCCGGCCAGCAAGAAGAGGAAGCCCAGCTGTGAGACGGTCCCGTAGGCGAGGAGGAGCTTCAGGTCGGTCTGGCGCAGGGCCTGCCAGCCGCCGACCAGCATCGTGGCGACGCCGATGGTCAGCACGACCGGCCACCACCAGTCGGTCTCCGCGGTCGCCGCCGGGGAGAGCCGACCCACGAGAAAGACGCCGGCTTTGACCATGGTCGCCGAGTGGAGGAACGCGCTGGCCGGCGTGGGCGCGGCCATTGCCCCGGGGAGCCACCCGTGGAGGGGGGCCTGCGCCGACTTCGACGCGGCACCGATGAGTACGAGCAACCAGGCGAGTCCGGCCCCACCGGGCGGGTTCGCGACCAGATCGGAGATCAGCCAGGAGTTGCCGGCGTCGGCCAGCAGGACGAAACCGCCGAGCATGGCGAGGCCGCCTGCACCGGTGACCATGGCCGCGTGGAGGGCGGCGCTGCGAGCCTTGGCGCTGCGGTCGTCGTAGCCGACCAGCAGGTAGGACGTGATGGTGGTCAGCTCCCAGAAGATGAACACCGACAACAGGTGGTCGGAGGTGACGATGCCGAGCATCGCCCCGGCGAAGGCAACCATGGATGCCGCGAACAGCGGCACCCTCGGCCCGGGTCGGAAGTAGGCGGCCGAGTAGAAGAAGATCGCCGCGCCGACGACGCCGACCAAGGCAACGAACAAGAGGGCGTAGCCGTCGACCAGGAGTTCGACGGACAGGTCGAGTCCGGGCACCCATTCGAGCCGTTCGACGCGTGGCGTCCCATCGACGATGCCGGGGGCGCGCCAAATCGCCCACCCGATGGTGGCGAGTGGCCCGATGACGGCAACGGGGAAGGCGTACCTGCCGATGAATCGACGAGCCGAGAGGATGCCGAGCGCCAGGAGCCCGTGGAGGAGGATGATCGAGAGCAACTGAAATACGCTCAGTGTTACACGAAAGGACTATCGTGTATCATACGTAGCGCCTGATCCGTCGGATGTGAGTGACTCTATGACCGCCACCTGGACCTTCTTCACCAATCACGCCCACGTCCTGTTCTGTATTTCGGAGGATCCCGACATCCGGCTGCGGGACGTTGCGGCGAAGGTCGGCATCACCGAGCGGGCCGCCCAGCGCATCGTCGCCGAGCTCGAGGATGCCGGCTACCTCACGCACGAGAAGGTTGGGAGGCGGAACCACTACCGGGTCATCTCGGACGCTCCCCTCAGGCACGAGGTGGAGGACCATGTCCGGGTCGGCCAACTGTTCGACGTGATGGGCGTCTCCCCGGCCGAAGCGACCAAGGCCTGAGCTCAGGCCTCCAGCGCGGCGAGGATCTTGTCGCCATAGGACTCCAGCTTGGCCGGGCCGATACCGGGGATGGTCAGTAGCTCGGTACGCGTGGACGGCTTCGCCTCGACCAGGGCATCGAGCGTGCGGTCGTTGAAGATCACGTATGCCGGGACCTCCCGTCGTTGGGCCTCGTCCGAGCGCAGTGCCTTGAGGCGCTCCCGGGCGTCATCGGAGCCCAGCACGAGCGGTCCGGACCGCTCGCCGACCCGGACCTGTTCGCCCGCCGAGACGCGCATCGCACCTCCCCCGGACAGGGCCACCCGGGCCCAGCCGTCGCCGAGCGACTCCACTTTCCCCTTGTAGCCCCCACTGACCGAGATCGAGTCGCCCACCGACACTCGGACGCCGCCGACCGTTCCCTTCCCCGACGTGCGGGTCGGCGCCGGGCGCTCGACGAAAGACTCGTCCAACTCGCCCAAGAAGCGGCTCGGCCTTGCCTCGTCGGCCATCAGGACGACTTGCCTCCGGGCCCGGGTGACCGCCACGTGGAGGATCCGGCGCTCCTCCTCGATGTCCTCGGAAAGGCGGTGCGGCATCGTGCCGTCGTCGACCCCGAAGACCATCACCCGGTCCCATTCCAGCCCCTTCACGCGGTGAACCGTGGTCAGGCGGATCGCCTCGTCGGCTGGGGGGCGGGCCAATCGTTCGCGGAGCCATTCCTCGAAGGTGCCCGGATCTGGGTGTAGCTCGGCGGAGCGGACAAGGGCGACGAGGTCGTCGGTGTGTCCGCCTGCCCCGGCCGGACGGGAGTGGTCCAGTTTGAGGGCTGCGCTCGCCAAGCCCTCGTCGTCGACGACCGCCGCGAGGATCTCCGCCGTCTCCCCGCCCCGTCCCAGCCGGGAGACCCGCTCGATGCGGTCGACGAGCTTCCACCACATGGCGGCCTGCCGGCCGTCGAGGGTCCGTCCGATGCGTCGCAGCTCCTGGAGGCCGGTGGGACGGTCGCCGACCAGCTCGCCGACGATCCCGGCGACCCCCGACGGCGGCCGCCGGACGGCATGCGCCAGGTCGGCACCGGAGATCGTGTCGGGGAAGAGCGCGATCCGCAGCCAGGCGAACGCCGCCCCCACCCCGGTGCGATTGACCCAGTTCGGCTCGATCTCCACCCGAGTCGGGACTGCGGCTTCCTGACAGGCGAGGTGGAGGGGGATGAGGGCAGCGTGGACGCGTGACAGGACCACGAGGTCGCGTTCGCCGGCGTCGAGCCACGCCGCCAGTTGGGCGGCCCCCCGGACGCCGAGCTCCGCCGAGGGGACCCGACGCACCACCACGGCGTCATCGGGCGAGGTCTCGTCCTGGGCGACGATCTCCTTGTCGACTCGCCGACGGTTGTGGGTGAGCAGGGTGGCCGCCGTGTCGACGATCGGTGTGACCGACCGGTAGTTGGTGGCGAGGGCGTGTGCGTCGGCGCCGGGGAACCACCGTTCGAAGTCGATCAGGAAGGCCGGGTCGGCCCCGGAGTACCCGTAGATCGTCTGGTCGTCGTCGCCGACGCCGAACACCGCCAACTCGGGGGAGGCGATCAGCCTGAGCAGCAGCAGGTAGGCGGGGGTGAGGTCCTGGAACTCGTCGACGAGGACATGCCGATGCCGGGCCTGGCGCTCGGCCCTGATCGACGGGTTGGCCAGCAGCACCTCGATCGCGCCGAGTACCTGTTCCTCGTGGTCGGCCGCGACCGAGGACCGCAGGCGGTCCCGGTAGCGACGCAGCACCAGCGAGAAGTCGGGGACGTCGTCCTGGGCGGCCTCGATCTCGTCGGGATCACGGAAGCCGACCCGGACGGCCGTCATCGCCTCGAGGTAGGGGCCGAGTCGGTCCGTGTTCGACTGGTGTCGGGTCGGCACGAGTCGGTCGAGGGTCCCCCGGATCTCCCGATCATCCAGGAGCCGGACCGACGGCTCGGCCTGGCGCAGGATCGACCACCCGAGCGAGTGGATGGTGCGCACGTCGACACCGTTGGCCTCTGGAGGCAGCCGCTCCATCAACTCGTCGCGAGCCCGACGGTTGTAGGCGAGGGCGAGGATCGACGGCGGCTTGACACCGCGGGCGACGAGGTGCTCGATGCGACCCACGAGCGTCCTGGTCTTCCCGGAACCGGCCGGGGCGATGATCCGGGCGGCACCGGCCCGGTGGAGCACCGCCTCGAGCTGACCGGGATCGAACGACGTGGTGGGCCGGGGCTCGGGCGGGTCGACCCGGATCGAGCCGGAGCGCACCGACTCCGCGTGGACGATCGGGAGCTCGAGCCCGGCGACCGGACCCCTCGGACCTCCGTCGACCCAGGCCTCCGTACCGTCGGGGAGCACGACGTCACCGCCCTCGCCCGGCGATGCGCCGAGCTGGATCGCCTTCCGACCCCACCACCAGATGGGCTCACCCGATCGGGCGTCGACCGAGTTGGCCCACACGAGGTGGTGGAGGCGTTCCTTGGCGAACAGGTGCTCGGCACCGACCTCCCATGGGGCGGCCACGACCCGCTCCTCCTCCCGGAGATCGGCCGGGTCCACGGTGAGCTCGATGACCAGCGGCGAGCGTGAGACCCAGGCGCGGTGGAGCCGGTCGGCCAGTTCGCCGGCTGCTTCGGGATCGGCGATGGTGCCGGCATCGACGGTGACGGGCTCGAAGCCCGACCACGCCTCGGGTGCGTCGAGGCGGTCGGAAACGACCACGCTGCGGCCGAGCTCGGGTGGCTGGGAGGTCACCCGGCGAGTGTGGCACGGGCCTGTGACATGCGGCAGGCCCACCCGCAGGTCGCGCCACGGCCCGATCCCGTCCCCCGGCCGATCGGCACCTGGATCGTTCCCGCCACGAAGGCACGGGGCCTGCGGGAATCGTGCCGGGTTAGGGTCCCGCCGGTGCTGACTCGAGACAGGCGTTGAGGAGGGTTCGGGCCCTCTGGTCCAATCGGTACCTGCGCCGTCTCGTGTTGGGTGCGGTCTGCGCCGGCTTGGCCGAATCGGCCCTCTGGGTGGCCGTGGTCGTGGTGGCCTACGACGCCGGCGGACCGGCGATGGCCGGCATCGCGGTTGCCGCACAGCTCATCCCGGCCGGCCTGATGGCTCCACTGGGGGGGCTGGTGGCCGATCGTTGGCACCGCAGTCGGGTCCTGACGCTGTCCTATGCCGGACTGGGGGTCCTATCGGCCGGCATGGGATGGGCATCCTTCGGCGACACCCTCTTCGTCCTGGTCCTCGTCCTCAGTGCCCTCGCGGCAGTCCTCTTCGCGGTCATCGCCCCGGTCCAGTTGTCGCTGGTCCCCGAACTGGCCACCCGTCCGGAGGAGGCCGTCGCCGCCAACGGAGCCCTGGGCTTCGCCAGTTCGATGGCTTGGACGATCGGACCGTTGGTCGCCGCTCTGCTCCTGCCCTGGGGCCCGTCACTCGTGTTCATCGTCATGGCGGGCGTCGTCGGTGTCGGGACGTTCCTCGTCCTCACGCTCGCCGACCATCGGGTCCCGGGCCAGGGCGGGGCGGCTGGGGCGTCATGGGTCGGGTTCGGGGACCTGGTGCGGACGAAGGGGGCGGCCCCGCTGCTGGCGCTGGCGGCCGTCGTGAACTTCACCGCCGGCGGTCTGGAGATCCTCGTGGCCGGCGCGGCGATCGATCTCCTCGGACTCGGCGACCAAGGCGTCGGCTACCTCTGGGCAGCTGTCGGGCTCGGCGGCATGGCGGGCTCCGGGCTGCTGCTGGGTCTTGCCGGTCGTCGGCGGCTCACCGGGGTGCTCGTCGGCGCCGCGGTGGCCTGGGGCCTCTCGATTGCCTTCCTGGGCTGGGCACCCGGACTCGTCGTGGGCCTGGTGGTCCTGGTGGTGAACGGGATCGCCGAACTCCTGTTGCTCATCTCCGGCCAGACGATGCTCCAACGGGTGGCCGCACCCCACCTCATGTCACGGGCGTTCGGGACCGCCGAGGGCCTTCGACAAGGCGCTCTGGCCCTCGGCTCCCTGGCGTTCGGCGTGCTGGTCGCGTTGGCCGGCGTACCCACCTCGGCGGCGATCCTGGGCGCTCTCGTTCCGATCACCGTGCTCGTCGCCTCCCCGATCCTCCGACATGTCGACGACGGCATATCGGTCCCGTGGTGGGCCGTCGAGTGCATGCAGGGAGCGACCCTCTTCGGCCAACTCTCGGTACGCGACTGTGAGAGCCTGGCGTCGACGGCGATCCCCCAGAACCTGCAGGAAGGGGTCGCCGTCATCCTCGAGGGCGACCCGGGCGATGCGTGCTACCTGGTGGTGGAGGGGAGTGTCTCCGTGGTCAAGAACGGCACCGAGGTCGCCGAGGTCGGCCCCGGCGGGTACTTCGGCGAGATCGCCCTGCTGCGAGACATCCCCCGAACGGCGACCGTCGTGACGAAGGGGCCGACCCGATTGCTGGAGGTGGACCGGGACAGCTTCCTCGAGGTCGTCGGCGGGAATCGAGTGGTGTCTTCGTCGCTGGAGGACGACACGAATCGAAGGATGGGCGAACTGGACGACCTCGGGTGAGCGGTACCCTTGGGGGTATGCGAAGGACCGTTCTCGCTGCTGCATTGCTGCTGGTCCTCGGCACCACCCCGGCCGCAGCCGACTGCGGCGCGGTCGGTGCCGAGCGGCTGCTCGGCGACTCCCAGGCCTCCTTCGTCGGGCTCCTTCTCTCCCAGACGCCGGAGTCGGCCTCCTTCCTCGTCCGTGAGGTCATCACCGGCCCGCTCGAGGAAGGTTCGCTCGAGGTGCAGGTCGTCGGTGACCCCTACACCGAGGGCGAGGACGCGAGGGGGTACCTCCTCGGCAGGGCCGGTGGCGACTGGACGGGCGACGGCTGCCACGTGATCGATGCCGAGCTTCTGAGGGAGCTCGGGCCGGACTCCGCGGGCGGCGTCGAAGGCGGCAGCCACGCCGAAGAGCCTCCCTACTCGCTGTTCCTGCTCCCGATCGGCGTGATCGGAATCGCCGTGTTCGTCACCCGATATCGGGCGCGTTCGGCGTGAACCGGTGGTGGGCGATGCCCCATTCCCGGCCATCGGCGTAGCCGAACAACGCACTGCAGGCCATGAAGAACATCCGCCAGCGCTGGAGCCAGAGGTCCACGTCATCGCCGTACGTCGGTGCGAGGACGTCCCGCACCTGGGGGAGTTGGTCGTCCATCCGGTCCAGCCACGCCTCCAGCGTCCGCTCGTAGTGGACGCCGGACTCCCACCAGTCACCGTCGAGGTGCCAGCCGGCCGTCGCTGCCGCATCGGGTAGGAGTCGGCGCGAGGGCATCACCCCGCCGGAGAAGAACGTCTCGGCCATCCACGATGCGGGACCGTCGATCTCGAATGGGTAGGCGAAGTCCCGATGGGCGAACACATGGGCGAAGATCGCGCCCTCCGGTTCGACCCACTCGGCCATGCGGGCAAAGAGGGCCGGGTGGTTGCGAACGTGTTCGAGCATCTCGATCGTGACGATGCGGTCGAAGCGGCCATCGGGGGCGAAGTCGTTGATGTCCGCCGTTTCGACCGTGACGTTGGACAGGCCGGACCCCTCCGCCCTGGCAAGGATGCTCTCGCGCTGGCTTGCGCTGTTGGAGACCCCCACCACCTGCGAGGC
>JAHEFX010000044.1 GCA_024639975.1 bacterium | reverse complement strand
GTGTCTGGCGGGCGACCACCGAGCCACATTCGGGGCAGTGCGGAATACCGATCCGGGCGTAGAGGAGGCGGAGGTAGTCGTGGATCTCGGTCACGGTCCCGACCGTGGACCGGGGGTTGCGCGATGCCGTCTTCTGGTCGATGGAGATCGCAGGGCTGAGGCCCTCGATGTGCTCGACTTCGGGCTTCTCCATCTGACCGAGGAACTGGCGGGCGTAGGCCGAGAGCGACTCGACGTAGCGTCGCTGCCCCTCGGCATAGATCGTGTCGAACGCCAAGGAGGACTTCCCAGAGCCGGACAGGCCGGTGAACACGATCAGCTGGTCGCGCGGCAGCTCCAGATCGATGTTCTTGAGGTTGTGCTCGCGCGCGCCCCGCACGATGATTCGATCCGAAGCCATACCGGCGCCGAGTGTACGACCGAGGTGCGACAAGCTTCTGGGGGCCGGTGTTCCCTATGGCGTGGTCCGTCGGTACGCTGCGGCCATCTTCGAGATCTCTGACAGCGTCATCCTGCAGATCGCGGTGATCATCGGCGCCGGGATCGGTGCCCAGTGGCTCGCGCAGGTGCTCCGCCTCCCCTCAATCGTCTTCATGCTCGCCGCCGGTGTGGTGGTCGGGCCGGTTCTCGGGTGGGTCGACCCCGACGAACTCCTGGGTGACCTGCTCTCGCCGACCGTCTCGCTCGCCGTGGCCGTGATCCTCTTCGAGGGTGGGCTGACCCTGCGGGCCCGCGACCTGAGAACCGAGCGCGCCGTCCTGTTCAGGCTCATCAGCATCGGTGCGGTCGTCACCTGGGGCGTGGGCGTGGCAGCCGTCCTGACCTTCCTCGACGTGAGCCCGGAGATCGCCGTGATGATCGGGGCCATCCTCATCGTGTCGGGCCCCACCGTGGTCGGGCCGCTCCTACGCCACATCCGTCCACACGGCTCCACGGGCAAGATCCTCAAATGGGAGTCGATCCTGATCGACCCGATCGGCGCGATGCTGGCGACCATCGTCCTGGAGATCATCATCGCCTCGCGCGGTGAGGCCGGGGAGGCGGTCAACGTGGGCACCGTCGCCGGGCAGGTCCTCGTCTTCACAGGCATCGGCGTCGGCATGGGGGTCGTCGCCGCGCTGATCGTGGTCCCACTCCTGCGCTGGCACATCCTTCCCGACAAGATGCACGACTCGCTCATCCTCGCCCTGTCGCTCGTGGCGTTCGTCGTGTCGAACGAGTTGGCCGCCGAGTCCGGCCTGCTGACCGTGACCGTCATGGGGTTGGTCCTCGCCAACCAGCGCTGGGCCGAGATCAGCCACGTTCGGGACTTCAAGGAGAACCTCGTCGTCCTCATCCTCCCGGCCGTGTTCGTCATCCTCGCCGCCCGCCTCGACCCCGGGCAGATCACCGAGGTCGGCTGGCTGGTCGCCGGAGTGGTCGCCGTGCTGGTGCTGGTGGGACGCCCGCTCGCCGTCTGGCTCTCGACGACACCGTCGGGCCTGTCCCGGAAGGAGAAGCTCCTCCTGGCATGGGTCTATCCCCGCGGTGTGGTTGCCGCCCTTGTCGCCTCCGTCTTCGCCGAGGAGCTGATCGAGCTGGAGGTGCCCGGCGCCGAGCTCCTCGTTCCGGTGACCTTCGTGGTCATTGCCTCCACGGCCGTCATCTACGGACTGAGCTCCCCGTGGGTGGCCCGCTGGCTCGGGTTGGCCGAGGCCGACCCCCAGGGAATCCTCATCCTCGGTGCCGGCCCGGTCGAGCGTCGGATCGCAGTCGCCCTCGACGAAGCCGGCGTCGACGTCCTCCTCGCCGCAACCAGCAGGGCCCATGAACGGGAGGCTCGGATGTCGGGGCTTCGCACCCATTTCGGGGACCTGCTCGGCGACGAAGCGGTCGAGGACCTCGACCTGCGCGGGATCGGCCGAGTGCTGGCGATCACGCAGAACCACGAGTTCAACTCGCTGGCGGCCCTCCACTTCCAAGAGGAGTTCGGGCGCTCGAACGTCTACCAGCTGTACCCGGGAGTGGACATCGACTCCACCGGGACCATCACCATGCCGGCCCGCCCCTTGTTCCAAGAAGGCGCGTCCTACGAGTGGCTTGCAGCACGGCTGATCGCCGGCGAGGAGGTGCGCACCACCGCCCTCACCCACAACTACCCCTTCGACCGGCTCCGGGACGAGCGGCCCGACCTGCTCGGCCTGTTCATCCTCAGGGGGAACAACGTGCAGGTCCTGACGGGGAAGTCGTTCGCACCCAAGCCCGGCGACCGGGTGATCTATGTCTCCGAGCAACGGGACACCGAGACCCGAGAGGTCGAGGTCGAGGCCTAGGCCTGCTGCTGGGCGAGATCCCGGCGCAGCTCGGAGATCTCGTCGCGGAGGCGGGCCGCGTACTCGAAGCGCAGCTCGCGGGCAGCCTCCTTCATCTCCTCCTCGAGTCCGAAGACCAGACGCTCGAGGTCGTCCCCCTCCAGCTCCAGGGGGGCCCGGCGGACTTCTCGGGCCCGGCGACCCGGTCCGTCGCTCGCCGACTGGACCAGCTCGAGGATGTCGCTCACCTGCTTGCGGATCGTCTGGGGGTCGATGCCGTGCTCCTCGTTGTAGGCCATCTGGAGCGCACGGCGCCGGTTGGTCTCCGAGATGGCCCGCTGCATCGAGTCGGTGACCTTGTCGGCGTACATGATCACCTGGCCGTTGACGTTGCGGGCCGCACGGCCGATGGTCTGGATGAGCGACGTCTCCGACCGCAGGAAGCCCTCTTTGTCGGCGTCGAGGATCGACACCAGTGAGACCTCCGGCAGGTCGAGGCCCTCCCGGAGCAGGTTGATGCCGACGAGGCAGTCGAAGTCACCCATCCGAAGCTCACGCAGGATCTGGACCCGCTCCAGCGTGTCGATCTCGGAGTGCAGGTACCGGGCCCGCACGCCCATCTCGAGCAGGTACTCGGTGAGGTCCTCGGCCATCTTCTTGGTCAACGTGGTCACGAGCACGCGCTGGTCGGCCTCGGCGCGGCTTCGGATCTCCTCGAGGAGGTCGTCGATCTGTCCCTTGGTCGGCCGGACCACGACCTCGGGGTCGACGAGCCCGGTCGGGCGGATGACCTGCTCCACGACACGGGTCGAGTGCTCGCGCTCGAACGGCCCGGGTGTGGCGGAGAGGAAGACGATCTGACCGGCCTTCTCCAGCCACTCGTCGAACCGGAGCGGCCGGTTGTCCATCGCGGACGGGAGCCGGAACCCGTGCTCGACGAGCACGTCCTTGCGGGATCGGTCGCCCTCGAACTGGCCGCCGATCTGGGGAACGGTGACATGTGATTCGTCGATGACGGTGAGGAATCCCTCGGGGAAGTAGTCGAGCAGCGTGTACGGCGCCTCCCCCGCTTCGCGCCCGTCGAGGTAGCGGGAGTAGTTCTCGATGCCGTTGCAGTAGCCCAGCTCGCGCATCATCTCGAGGTCGTGGTGCGTCCGCATGCGCAGGCGCTGGGCCTCCAGCAGCTTGCCCTTGCGCTCCAGCAGCTCGAGGCGTTCGGCCAGCTCGGTCTCGATGCCGTCGATGGCCCGCTTCATCCGCTCCTGGGACGTGACGTAGTGGCTGGCCGGGTAGACCAGCGCTTCGGAGAGCTCCTCGAGCACCTCACCGGTGAGCGGGTTCATCCGCAGGATCCGGTCGACCTCGTCGCCCCACCATTCGATCCGAACGACCGTCTCGTCGTAGGCGGGGAACACCTCGAGCGTGTCACCCTTCACCCGGAAGTTGCCGCGCACGAGGTTCACGTCGTTGCGGTCGTACTGGATGTCGATGAGTCGGCGCTTGGCGTCCTCGAGCGGGAACTCGACCCCTTGGAAGAGCCGGAGGAGCTGTCCCTCGTACTGGTCGGGTGAGCCGAGGCCGTAGATGGCCGAGACGCTGGCCACGATGATCACGTCATCGCGGACCAGCAGGCCGGAGGTCGCGGCGTGTCGGAGCCGGTCGATCTCGTCGTTGACCGACGAGTCCTTCTCGATGTACGTGTCGGAGGCCGGCATGTAGGCCTCCGGCTGGTAGTAGTCGTAGTAGGAGACGAAGTACTCGACCCGGTTCTCCGGGAAGAACTGGCGGTACTCGTTCGCGAGCTGGGCGGCGAGCGCCTTGTTGGGAGCCAGCACCAGGGTCGGCTTCTGGGTCTGCTCGATCAGCCAGGCGACCGTGGCCGACTTCCCCGAGCCGGTGATGCCGAGCAGGGTCTGGAAGCGGTCACCCGCCTCGATGCCCGTGACGAGCTCGGCGATCGCCGTCGGCTGGTCGCCGGCGGGATCGAAGTCGGAGTGGATGCGGAGCTCGGGCATGGGTATCGAAGGTACTACCCGGGTGAGACAGGAACGGCGGCCTCGTTCGCTGCTCCAGGCCGACGGCACCGGCCGAGCGCGCTAGATGGCTGCGAGCAGGGCGTCGAGGGCCGCTTCGAGGTCATCCAGGGAGCCGCCGTTGTCGACGAGGTGGTCGGCGAGGGTGCGCCACTCCTCGCGGGACGGCTGGGCGGCCATCCGCTGCTCGATCTCGAGCCGGTCCATGCCGCGCCCGAGCAGTCGAGCCACTCGCTGCCCATCCGGGACGTCGACCACGACCCGCGGCCATTCGTCCGGGAGCCACCGGACCGGTACGGGCACTTCGACCAGGACCAGGCCGTCGGCGGCGTCCACCCGATCGTGGACGATCCTGCGGATGTGTGGGTGGGTGATCGCCTCCAGGTCCGCAAGCTCGGTGGGATCGGCGAACACGATCCGCCCCAGGGAGCGCCGGTCGATGACGCCGTCTTCGACCACCTCCGGCCATCGGGCGACCACTTCCGGGTGCGCTGCGCCGCCCGGTTCGAGGACTTCGTGGCCGACCCGGTCCGCCTCGATCACCGTGGCGCCGCGCTCGACCAGCAGGCGGGCAACGGTGGACTTGCCGGAGCCGATGCCCCCGGTGAGGACGGCCTTGGTCAGAGGGCCTTCCGGGTGAGGGCGTCGAGGAGGTCCTTCATGGAGATCAACCCGACGAGCCGGTCGCCTTCCGTTATCGGGAGGTGCCGGTAGCCGACGGCCAGCAACCAAGCGGACGCATCGACCACGTCGACGTCGACGTCGACCGTGTCCGGGTCGGGGGTCATGAGGTCCGAGACCGGCGTGTCGAGCGGCAGCTCGCGTGCCACGGCCCTGGTGAGGTCGCGCTCGGTGAAGATGCCGATCAGGTCACCGTTGCGGTAGACGGCGAGGCTGCCGATGTCGAGCTCGTCCATGACCGCGGCCGCCTCGGCGAGCGTCGTGGCAGGGTCACACCCCGCGGGTGTACCTGCGCTCAGCTCTCCTACCTGCATCGCGGCCTCCTGTGGTCGATGCCCCAATCCTATTCGCTACGCGACGGGGCCCCGACGTTTCCGCCGGGACCCCATCAACGGACTCAGCTCGACTCAGCGCTTGCCGATGCCGCGCTCCTTGAGCTCCTGGAGGATGGCCTCGAGGGAGGCGTCCACGTTGAACGACGGCTCCTCCTCCTTCGACTTGTCCTCTTCGCGCTCGAACTCGCGGGTGGTCGGGCGTCGACGACGGGGACCATCGCCGCGACCGCCGCCGCCTTCGCGCGGGGCGCCACCGCCACCACCGCCACGAGGGCCGCCGCCACCGCCACCACCGGTCCGGGGACCGGAGGACTCGGCGCGTTCCTCGAAGCCCGGCAGGGCACGCTTGATGGAGAGGCTGACCCGACGACGTTCGGTGTCCATCTCGGTGATCTTCACCTTGACCGCCTGACCGACGGTGAGCTCCAGCTCGGGGCTCTCGACCCGGTGCATGGCGATCTCGGAGACATGGACGAGGCCCTCGACACCGTCGCCGACGGTGACGAACGCACCGAAGGGAACGGTCTTGGTGACCTGGCCGTCTACCACGGAACCGACCTCGTTGGCGCCGGCGAAGGCCTCCCACGGGTCTTCCTGCGTCTGCTTGATCGAGAGGGAGATGCGCTCGCGGTCACGGTCGACCTCGAGGACCTTCACCATGACCTTGTCGCCGACCTTCACGACCTCACCGGGGTGGTTGACGTGCTGGTAAGACAGCTCGGAGACGTGGACGAGGCCGTCCATGCCGCCGAGGTCGACGAAGGCACCGAAGTTGACCACCGAAGAGACGACGCCCTCGCGGGGCTCGCCCTCGGCGAGGTCGTCGAGGAAGGCGTGGCGCTGCTCGGCCTGCTCTTCCTCGAGGTGGGCTCGGCGGGACAGCACCACGTTGTTGCGGTTGCGGTCCAGCTCGATGACCTTGGCTTCGATGTTCTGGCCGACGTACGGGTCGAGGTCGCGCACTCGGCGGAGCTCGACGAGTGAGGCGGGCAGGAAGCCACGCAGGCCGATGTCGACGATGAGGCCACCCTTGACGACCTCGATGACCGGGCCCTCGACCGTGCCCTGCTCGGCAGCGATGCCCTCGATGCGACCCCATGCACGTTCGTACTGGGCGCGCTTCTTGGAGAGCACGAGGCGACCTTCGTCGTCCTCCTTGTCGAGGACGAGGGCTTCGAGCTCCTCGCCGAGCTCGACCACGTCGGCCGGATCGACCGACTTGCGGATGGAGAGCTCATGGGCGGGGATCACGCCCTCGGACTTGAAACCGATGTCGACGAGGATCGAGTCCCGGTCGATTGCGACGACCTTGCCCTGGACGATGTCGCCCTCGACGAAGTCGACCATCGTCATCTCGAGGGCGGACTCGAAGTCGACGTCCTCGGGGAGGTCGGAGAGGTCCTGGGCGGCGATGGCCGGCTTCTGCTTCCGGGGTGCGGGCGCGGGTGCCTCCTCAGCGGCCGGCTCCTCAGCAGGTGCCTCCTCAGCGGCCGGCTCCTCAACGGGAGCCTCCTCGGCGACGGACTCGTCGGAATCGACGGTCTCGTCCGCCTCATCGGCGGGCGTATCTTCAGCGGCAGGAGCCTCGTCGACTTCGTCGATGGGCTCCGGTGTGGTCTCGGTCACCGTGTCCTCGGCCTCTGCGGCGGGCTCCTCGGTGATGGGTGGCTGAACGTCCTCAGCCGGGGTCTCAGGCGCTTCTTCGTTGAGCGCGTTGTCGGTATCTGACATAGGGTCTGGTGTTCCTCCGGGGAAATACTCCGTGTGGGGCGCGTGAAGACGGCCCGACGGGCTCGGCAAGTGTAGCCCTAATCCTTGGTCTCTGCGAGATGATCACCGGTGGCGGCATCCACCGAGAGCGGCACGTCGAGCTCGATGACACCTTCCATCGTGGCCCTCAGCAAACCGACGGTGGAATCGACCTCGTCGGCGGGGGCTTCGACGACCAACTCATCGTGGATCTGGAGGAGCATCGCGGCCTCTCCCCCGGCCAGTTCTCGATCGAGGTGGATCATCGCCAGCTTGATGATGTCGGCGGCCGTCCCCTGGATGGGTGCGTTGAGCGCCATCCGCTCTCCCATCTGGCGAACACGGAAGTTGTCCGCCCGCAGCTCGGGTAGGTAGCGGCGTCGCCCGAAGAGGGTCTCGGTGTAGCCATCGCGCTTGGCGTCGTCGACGATCGAGCCCATGAACTCCCGCACGGACGGGAACTGCTCGAAGTAGGTGTCGATGTGCTCGTTCGCCTCGTCGCGGGAGATCTCGAGTCGTTGGGCCAGGCCGAACGCCTCCATACCGTAGAGGAGGCCGAAGTTGATGGCCTTGGCCCGGCGGCGCTGCTCACCGGTCACGGCGTCGGGCTCGATCCCGAACACGGAGGCCGCCGTCGCCGTGTGGATGTCCATACCGGCCCTGAACGCCGAGATGAGCCCATCATCGCCCGACATGTGGGCGAGGATTCGCAGCTCGATCTGGCTGTAGTCCGCGACCACGAAGCGCCACCCGTCACGGGCCACGAAGGCCTTGCGGATGGTGCGGCCCGACTCCGACCGGATGGGGATGTTCTGGAGGTTGGGGTTGTCCGACGAGAGGCGTCCGGTGGCCGAGCCCATCTGGTTGAACGTCGTGTGGATCCGACCGTCATCGGCGATGAGTGGCAGATAGCCGTCCACGTAGGTCGACCGGAGCTTCTCGTACTCGCGGTACTCGAGGAGCATCTCGACGACCGGGTGCTCGTCGGCGAGCTTCGTCAGCACGGAGGCATCCGTCGACGGCACTCCCTTCGCCGTCTTCTTGATCACCGGCAGCCCGAGCGTCTCGAAGAGCAGCTTGCGCAGCTGGAGGGTCGAGTTGACGTTGAAGGGCCCACCGGCGGCCTCGTGGATACGGCTCTCGAGATCGGCCAGCTTGAGGCGGAGCTCGTCACCGAGCCCCACGAGGTAGTCCCGATCGATTCCGATGCCCTCCTGTTCCATCCCGGCGAGGATCGGGACGAGCGGTAGTTCGAGGTCGTCGAGGACGCGACGGGCGCCCTTCTCGTCGACCTGTTCACCGAGGGCGTCGGCCAGACGGGCGACGGCGACCGCGGCGGCTCCGGCCGCGTGCAGGTCGGGACCCTCACCGGAACCGTCCAGATCGAGCATGCCTTGCGCTCCACCGGCGCCACCCTCCTCGTCGTCGAGCCGGACGCCGAGTATCCGATCGGCGAGCGTCGCCAGGTCGAAATCGCGACCGGCAGGGTTCAGGAGGTAGGCGGCGAGTGCCGTGTCGAAGACGACGTGTTCCAAGACGATCCCGCGCCGCAACAGCTCGAGGACGAGCGGTTTGATGTGGTGGCCGACGATGCCGTGGGCCTGGTCGGCGAGCACGGGCGCCAGCTCATCCAAGAACTCGTCGGGAACGAAGACCGGGGAGCCGCCCCCGTCCACGACCATGAGTCCGACGAGGTCGCCGGCATCGTCGACCGGCCAAACGACCAACGGGTCGGTGATGGCGGCCTGCACGGCGGCAGGTGAGGTTGCGGTGGTCACCTCCACGTCGATCGCCTCGCCGACCGGTTCGGCGGTCGGGTGGACAGCCCACAGCTCGGCGGTCATCGAGTGGAACTCGAGCGACTCGAGGTGCTCGCGGAGGGCGTCGCCGTCCCACTCGGTCCAGACGAGCGCATCGGGTCCGGGTACGTCGAGATCGGTCACCATGGCCATGAGTTGCTTGTTCAGCTCCGCCTGCTCCTGGTGGGCTGCGAGGTTCTCCGACAGCTTCGGCGTCTGTTCATCGACGTGGGCGAAGACGCCGTCGAGGTCGCCGTAGGCGGAGATCAGCTTGGCGGCGGTCTTCTCCCCGACGCCGGGCACGCCCGGGAGGTTGTCGGAGCTGTCACCCCGCAGGGCCGCGTAGTCGAGGTAGGCCGACGGAGGGACGCCGTACTTGCCCTCGACCCAGTCGGCGTCGGCGAGAACGGTGTCGGAGATGCCGCGACGGGTGTAGAGGACCTTGACCCGGTCGTCGACGAGCTGGAAGGCGTCCCGGTCGCCGGTGACGATCAGCACGTCGAAGCCCTCGTCGCCCGCCTTGGTGGCCAAAGAAGCGATGAGGTCGTCGGCCTCGTACCCCTCGAGGCGGACCTGGGTGATGCCCATGCGATCGAGCATCTCGGAGATGAGCGGGATCTGGCTCTTGAACTCGTCGGGACTCTTGGCCCGCTGCGCCTTGTACTCGGGGTAGGCCTCGGCGCGGAAGGTGTTGCGCCCCACATCCCAGGCCACGGCGAGGCGGTCGGGGCTCTCGTCACCGAGAAGCTTCACGAGCATGCGGGCGAACCCATAGGCGGCGTTGGTCTGCTGCCCGTCGGCGGTTCGCAGCTCCTCGGGGAGGGCGTAGAAGGCGCGGTAGGCGAGGGAGTGTCCGTCGAGCAGGGCGAGGGTTGGCACGGGGCGAGGGTAGGCGTCGGTCGATACGAGGAGAAGGAGGGCCTCGTAGGGATGACATGAACCGACCAGCGCTCCTCGCGGCACTCGTCGTCGCCCTCGCAAGCTGCGCTGGGCCGGCGACGGAGACATCCACGACATCGACCCAGCCGCAGGCGTTCGATGCGGTCTGGCAGGGCGACGGATATGACCTGCACGTCGGGGTCACGGTCTCGGCGTCGGTGACACCGGGGGTCTCCGGCCGTCCGCTCGTGGCCGAGGAGGGCGAGGACCTGGGTCCGGGCCTGTTGACGGCCTGGGTCGATGCCGCCACGCCTGAGGCGGTGGCCGACATGGCGGGGGCCGACTGCGAAGCACTGGACCCGCTCCTCGACCGTTGGTCGGACGTGCTGTATCGCCTCGATGTCTCGGACGCCGACAGGGCCCAGGCCGACGCCTACCTCGGGTTCGGCATGGACCGGGTGACCGAGCTGGGCTGCGACTACGAGGTCGACCTCGAGGGCCGAGCGACACCGTTCCCGTAGTCAGTCGAGCTTGGCGAGGAGCCGAACGCGTTCTTCCTCGAGTGATGCCCGGCGGTTCCGGACCTTCACGAGCGCCCTTTCGAAACGTGCGAGGTCCGTCTCGATCTCCTTGAAGTGGGCTCGATCGTCGGCATGCCCGTCGATGGCGTCCAGTCGGGCGTCGTGGTGACGGGTGCGATGCTCCTCGAGCTCGGCGGCGAGTCGCTCCTCCTCGGCTTGGAGGGACTGGATCTCGTCGGCGATACGGAACAGCTTCTTCTCGGAACGGCGCACTTCGATGACCGCCTACCCCTCGTCCCCGACCCAGTCGTACCAGACGGCGACGGCTGCGTGGCCGGCACTCTCATTGGGTTGGGCGATCGTCGTCGTGTCGTGGACGGTGACGTCGTTCTTGCGCAGCCACGAGTTGATCTGGTGCTCGAGCTTGTCGTATCGCATCTCGCCCTTCCGGGTCGATGCCTCCAGCACGAAGATCTTCACCTGCATGACCGCAGGCTACGCCCAGAACCGCTTGACATTGTATGTAACTGCTGTGTTACATACAGACATGGAAGCGCTGACCGTCCTCGCAGACCCGACCCGCAGGGCCATCGTGGAGCAGTTGATCGAGGGGCCGGAGGACGCAGGGACGATCGCTGCCCGCTTCCCGGTCAGTCGTCCGGCCATCTCCCGACACCTGCGCGTCCTCCGCGAGGCCGGCCTCGTCCGGTCGGAGACCGCGGCGCAGCGGCGCGTCTACCACGTCGAGCTCGAGCCCCTTCGCGAGCTCGACGACTGGTTGGCGCAGTACCGATCGTTCTGGGCTGACCGGTTGGACCGGCTCGACGCCCACCTTGCAGAGGAGAACTGAGATGCCCGACACCCCCTTCGGCCCAATGGGGGCCCTCGTCCGAGACGGCGACACGAATGTCATCACCTTCCAGCGGGCGTTCGCCGCCCCTCCCTCGCTCGTATGGGCGGCGCTCACGACCGCTGACGGGCTCACCTCTTGGCTGGGAACCGAAGCTTCGGTCGACGCCCGACTCGGCGGCGAGGTATCGATTCGGTTCGACGACGAGCAACTGGTCACCGGCGCCATCACGACGTGGGAGCCCACCAGCCGGTTCGCCCATGGCTGGGTGATCAACGGCGAGCACGAGTCCCAGCTGACCTACGAGTTGGCCGAGACCGAGGGCTCGACGGTCCTGACGCTGACCCACACCGGCCTCCCCGACGCGATGTGCGGCGGCTACACCCCTGGCTGGCACGCCTTCCTGGCCCGCCTCGATGCTCGCCTCGCCGGCTCCGAACTCCCCGACTGGGACACCGTCTTCGGCGCCGTCGCTCCGGCATACGGCTAGTCCCCGGCTTCGAACGTCGCTACTTGGCGGAGTTGGGCGCGGAACGGTAACTACGAACGCCCGTATCCCTCGACGTGATGACGCGCCCGCGCAGCTACTGCTTGGAGCAAACGCGTCTACCTGACGACGAGTATCCCATTCAGAAGTGAGGCACCCCTAGACCACCCCTCCTCGCCTCCTGCGCCTTGGGGTGACCCCATCGCAAGACACCGCCAGCCTTGCCTGGGTCCTGGCGTCCTACTCAGAGGATATGGGTCCCGTTAGGGTCGCGGCCCGTGATGATGATTGCTAGTAGGTCCGAGCCGGGTGGGAGCGACTCACGGAGGCTTCCTCGCTGTCTCGCCGCCGCCGGAGCGCTCTTCTTGGCCGTGACGCTCGCCAGCTGCGCGGAAGGGCAGGGAGCGACCAGTCCTTGGGCCGACAGCACGCCGGTCGAGACCGGCCCCATGGTCGTTGTCCTCTGCCACGGGTCCAATCAGTCGTGGCCCGAGAATCTCGACGCCTCCTACTTCGAGGCGCTGTTTACCGAGACATCGGGGTCGACCACGATCGCCGACTACTGGCGGGACATCTCCCACGGCAAGTTCAGCATCGAGGGAAGCATCGTCATCGACGTCCAGCTCGACGTCGACCGCGACGCAATTGGCGACGGCAACGATGACGACTGGGAGCAGTGTCGCGACGGCGCAGACGAGCGCTACGACATCGACTGGGACGCCTACGTCGGGACGGCAGTGTTCAAGCCGCAGACGCACGGCGTCCTGGTCTACGACATTGGCGAGGACGACACCGAGTTGGTCGTCTCGATGAACAATCACAGTGTGATGGCCGATTGGTCGACGCCCCCATTCACCCTGATCATCACCGCCAACGACAATGGCAGCCTCTGGGCGAACCCGGACACCAACATCGAGAACGTGCTCGTCACCGCAGCCTCGGTGGACGGCGACCTAGTCACGTTCACGGGAAGACGCGGCCAATCCGAGGGGTACGCCGACGGCGAGATACCGCCGAAGGGCTTCAAGGCTGGCACCCAGGTCCGGGACAACTCCGAGATCCAAGGGTTCCCCGGGGGACTGGCCGTGTCGGCCCAACTCGAACCGGTCGGCATAGTCCACGAGATGGGCCACCTCCTCGGTTGGAGCCACTCGAGGTGGCTGGGAACGGCCGAGGCGGGGTACAACGACTGTTTCGACATCATGAGCGCAGAGAGCTGCGTCTACACGTTCCCGCTCCCCTCATTGTGGGCGGACGGCGCCGAGCAGACTCATGGTCTCGGGATGACCTCCTCCAACCTTGACGTGAAGGGATGGATCGACGACGACGACCGGGAGCTGTACGAATGTGGTGAGGAGACGTTCTCACTGAAGGCGCTTGGGCTGGACGGACCGGGCCTCCACCAGGTTCGAGTGCCGGTATCGGACGAGATTCGCGACGGGGTGAAGAGCGAGTACCTGACGATCGAGCTCCGGTCCCAGCGGTTCCCCTGGGACCGGGGCATCGAGTACGACGCAATCGTTGTCCATCTCCTCGGGGACGACGGCATCCCCTATCTGGTCGACGACGCACCGGGCGACCGGAAGGGCATGCAGGCGGGAGACCGGTATGAAGTCAAGGGCAGTCTCGACGACCCTCTGAGCGGTGTGAGCATCCTTGTAAACACGATCGACGCGGGCGCCGGCACGGCGGAGGTCACGATCGTGCCCTCCGAGAAGGTCGCCGAGGCCAAATGCGGTCCGGCCGGCGCCTCCGCCTCCTCCACGACTACGACGCCCGAGACGAGCACGACCACGACGACCGCACCCACCACCACCACCACCACGACAGAGGGTGAACTCGCTGGAGCCGCCTGCGTGCCGGGCGTATGGGAGTTGGAATCGCAGGCGTTCGTCGACTCCCTCGCTTCAGTGGCTGGATCGCCGGGTGCCGGACTCAAGTTCGCCGGCGGGACCTACAGGATGACGATCACCGAAGAAGGCACCTACGCCTCCGTCCGGGACGGCTGGTCGCTCTCCATCAACGACCCTGAAGGCACCATGACCATGGTCTTCGACACCGAGGAATCCGGGTCCGTGACGTGGGACGACACCACCATGACCTACGCCGAGGAGGAGACGTCGTCGGTCACCGACCTCACACTCATCCTCGAAGCTGGAGGCATCACCCAAGAACTCCCGATCGCCTCGCTCCCATCGGCAGTACTCGCCCAGTTCCCCGAACCCGAGCTGATGTCAGGGACGGCGACCTACGCATGCGAGGATGACTCGCTCGTGATCGAGCCTGACGACAGCGGAGTCGAAATTGCCTGGCGGCGGGTCGGATAGGAACCCGACGGGTCCGGGGCGAGACCGCAAGGTCGTGGCACGCCGCGTTTCAGCCATGTAAGGCCCCTATTCGCTGTCACATCGCTGTCAGAACCGGCGTTCGCCGTCTGCGGACCGAAACGAAAGAACCCCCGAGAGGTTGATTTCTCGGGGGTTCTCTTTGTACCGGGAGCGGGATTCGAACCCGCACTCTGTTGCCAGAACCGGATTTTGAGTCCCCAAAGGGATCCCCTTCGGTCCCGGCCAGTCCCAGAAACAAGGGGTTTGGGGAGTTGTGGAACGAGTGGGACTGATGCGGATTCGGGGGGATCGGTGCCGAATCGGTGCCAGCGGGCCTGCGGCTAGAACGGAACCCCGTTTGCGACCGCTTGGGCGGCGTTCCACACCTGCGGACCATCGGCTCGAACGTCCCGGTAGCCGAGGATGCCGCAATTCACCCTCCGATGATGTGGGTGGGCTCACCCACAAACGACCACTCACAAAGCAGGACAGAGGAAAGTGGCTCCCCTCGCCCGAGCGACGAGTCGGACCTTCGGGTCGTCGGCTTTGACTCTGGAAGCCCCATGCGACTCAGCGGAAGTGAGGTGGCGACATCTGATGAATCATCCGAAAGTCACCGTTGCTCCGAACACAAGGAATCCACAAGGAGATATGAGAATGGACTGGAACAATCTGTTTACGAGTCTTGAAGGAAGGATCAACCGAGCCAAGTTCTGGGTTGGGAACCTCGTGCTCTACGTCATCGTGGCCGTAAGCGTTGGGTTGACCTCATCTCTCGTCGATGACTCCTCAGCAACTACGGCCTTTGTCATCTCCTACGTCGTTTCCTTCGCCATCATCTTTCTGGCTGGATTGGCAGTCCAGGTAAAGCGTTGGCACGATCGCGGCAAGTCGGGCTGGTGGGTATTGATTGCGTTTATCCCCATCATCGGACCCCTATGGGTGCTCATCGAAACGGGATTCTTGCCGGGCACTCCAGGAACCAACGAGTACGGTCCCGACCCGTTGGAACAGTCCTAGCCCAGCCGGTGTCAGACCAACGCCCATCGGCAAGGCCAACAATGGCGGTGTGACCAGCGGGAAGAGATATCCCACTAGTGGGCGGGGTCCTTGCCTGGTACATGGGAAACAAGGCGCTTGCGTACCGTCAGGTCTTGTTGGCGTTCTCCGACTGGTGCAGTTTGGGTCGGGGTGAGACGAGATTGACGAGGTTCAAGTCCTACCGGGCCACCAGGTTGAATCATGTGACCCCGGTCTGTACCAATCAGTGCCGGAAGGGGCTCTAACCTCCGCTCGTAGTTGTGAGTCAGGAAGTGCCAAGGTGATTGTGTCGGACTTGGCTGGGATGCGAGGCCACTGTGGACTCTGGTGTTGAAGAAGGCGACTTGGTCCACACGTTCGATAAGCGGGATTGGATCGAATTGGTGGCGACGGTGATTCTGTCGTTGGCTGTGATCCTTGCCGCGTTTTCGGCCTACCAAGCGTCGTTGTGGGGAGGGGTTCAGTCGTCGCAAGCCGGGCAGTACACCGCGAAGCTAACCAGGTGGAGTGATGTGACGACCCTCTTGACGGCTCAAACTGCGAACGACTCCCAGATGATGTCTTCATGGCTCGTCATGGCGGCTTCGAACAACGAGGCAGGAATGCACGTCCTCGAGGACCGATTCGCTGCCAGTCTCAAGCCAGCATTCGAGGCGTGGTTGGCGACTGCTCCAGACGGAGAAATCCCTCCAGGTCTGCCCCAGGACTTGCCCGAATACCGAGAAGGCAACAGCGATGCGTTGGAACTCAGATCGCAGCTCTTCATTGATGCCAATGACGCGGGAGCTGCAGCCGCGGAAGCAAATGCAGCGAGCGACAAGTATGTATTCATGACGGTCATCATGGCCTCCATCATGTTCTTTGCCGGGGTGGGCACGAAGCTCAGGCGCCGGAGAATGCGAATCGCAATGCTCGCTATCGCGGGCGTCTTCTTCAGTGCAGGCCTCGTGACAATTCTTTCGCTGCCACGACAACCGATTGGCTTTTGAGTCTTGTGACGTGATAGGCGGTTCCCCGCTCACACAGCTGGCATCGGGGATGAGAATCGGTCACGTATCGACGGCGAGAACCAGTGTCCACGACGTAGGCGATGAACAAGCGATGCTCGCCCAACGCATGATCCGTCCGCATGCTTCCAGTCGTCGGCCGAGGTGACCGGTTCGAGGGACGGCCAGCTGCTGGGACATGCGACGACGGCGTTCACGATGGACCGCTACGCCCACGTTCAGGACGAACACAGGAAGGACGTGGCCCGCCGGGTTTCGGCCATGTACGGCCCCTAATCGGTGCCAAATCGG
>JAHEFX010000132.1 GCA_024639975.1 bacterium | reverse complement strand
GTCGCCGGGGAGATCAGTCTCCTGGCCGGGGGGCTGCCATCCGCGACCGTGACCGCCGACATCCCGGCGGTCGTCCGTATCGTCCTCGCCGAGGACGCCCAACGATGGGTTGCCGCCAACGATGGCGATGCCGACGAGCTCGCCGAAGAAGCCCGCCGCCGGGTCGACCACAACGAGCTCACCCTGCTCTTCGCCGAGCTCGTCGAAGGAGCCGACCCCGAGGCGATCGAAGCCGCCATCGAGGAAGTGGACCTGGTCGAGCTCGACGCCGGCGACCACCTCTTCCACGAGGGCGACGCAGCAGACGCCGCCTACGTCGTCATCCGGGGCCGGCTGGCCGAGTCGGTCATCGAGGGCGAACATGTCGAGGAACTGACCCGCATGGGACGGGGCCAGATCATCGGCGAACGTGCCTTGTTCGAAGACGGTGTCCGCTCGACCAAGGTCCAGGCGCTGCGCGCCAGCACCGTCGCCCGGATCTCCGACGATGCCTTCCAACACCTGCTCGCCCGCTACCCCAGGGCCATGCTGGGCGTGGTCCGCAGCCTCGTCGAACGCCTGGCGGCGCCGATCGGCCAGGAGCGGCACGCCACCTCGACCATCGCCGTCGCCGTCACCACCGACACCAACGTCCGGGTCCTCACCTCCCGATTCATGGACGCCCTCACCCCCTACGGGGAGGTCGGGCACCTGACCGCCGGGCGGGTCGACACCGACCTGGCTTCCCCCGGTATCTCGAGCACTCCGACCGGCTCGGTCGGCTCGCACCGACTCGACGGCTACCTGCACGAGTACGAACTGACCCACGACCTGGTCCTCCTCGAGGTCGGCCCGGGCGATGCCCAAGGATGGGCGGAGCGAGCGTTCGGCGTCGCCGATCGAATCGTCCTGGTCGTGTCCCCCGAACCCGACGACGAGGAACAGGCGGCCATTCGACGGCTCGTGGCGCACGCCCCGGGTCCGACGAGGGTCATCGCCGTCGTGCACCACCCCCACGACGCCGATCGCCCACGCGGCTCCCTGGAGCTCGCCAGGACGATCGGTGCCGACGACGTGCTGCACATGCGATCGGGTTCCGTGGACGATGTGGGCCGGGTAGCCAGACTCGCCGCATCCCGAGGCGTCGCACTCGTGCTCGGAGGTGGCGGCGCCCGTGGGTTCGCCCACCTGGGCGTGTACCGCGCTCTCCTGGAGGTCGGGGTCCCGGTCGACCTCGTGGCCGGCACGTCCATCGGATCGGCAATGGCCGGCGCCATGGCCGTGGGGTGGCGGGGTACCGAGCTCGAATCCAACATCGCCGACTTCTTCCGCGACGTCCTCGACTACACGGTGCCCGTCGTCGCCCTCACGAAGGCCGAGCGGATCAGCACGGCCATCAACGAGGCAACGGGGGATCGGGACTTCGAGGATCTCTGGATCCCGTTCCTCTGCGTCTCCACCAACCTGACCCACTCCAGGACCGAGGTCCACCGCAGCGGGCCGCTGGCCCCGGCCATCCGAGCCTCCCTGGCGATCCCCGGCGTCATACCACCGGTGCCTTCCGGCGACGACCTGCTCGTCGATGGCGGCGTCCTGAACAACCTCCCGGTCGACGTCGTGGCCGCCGACGGGCGATGCGACAAGATCATCTCCATCGACGTCGCCCCGCCCGTTGGACCCCGCGCCCGCGCCGACTACGGACTGTCGGTCTCCGGGTGGGACGCCCTCAAGGCCACGGTGGGCCGCGGCAAGAGCGGCTATCCCGGCATCAGCGCCATTCTCATGCGATCCTTGATCGTCGGGTCACGGCATGACCACGACCGGCGACTGGAACAGGCAGGCGTCGACCTGCGGCTCGAACTGAGACTGAAGGGGGTGGGGATGCTCGAGTTCAACAACTGTGCTCCCGTCGTGGAGAAGGGGTATGAGGCGGCCAGGCCCCTCATCGACGAGTGGCTCGAACGCAACGGTGGGTGGACCTGATGTGGCTCATCACCTTTGCCGACATCCGCCATCGCCTCCTCCGGTTCATCGTGACGATCGTCCTGACGGCCGTGGTCTTCGTCCTGCTCTTCCTCATGACCGGCCTCATCGAGCAGTTCAACCAGGAGCCCTTCCTCACCATCGAGGCGATCGGCGCCGAGGAATGGGTCATCCCCGAGGGGGTCTCGGGCCCCTTCACATCGGGGACGACGCTGGCGGCGACCGTCGCAGGCGAGGTGGACGCTCCCGAATCCGATCCCGCCGTGGTCGCCCGAGGAACCCTGAACCTTCCCGATGAATCCACCGAGCTGGTGATCCTCGGCCATGTCATCGCCGGGGTCGGGGCCCCTGAACCGATCGAGGGTCGCTCGGCCGCAGCGAGCGGCGAGGCAGTACTCGACGCCAGCACCGGCGTGGAGATCGGAGCCCGGGTGGAGATCGGAGACGCCCCGTTCGTGGTCGTGGGACTGACCAAGGACACGACGGTCCTGGCCGGCTTGCCCTTGGCCTTCATCCCGTTGGCGGATGCCCAGGATCTGGTCTTCGGCACCGACCAGGTCATCTCGGCGGTCCTCGCCAACGGCGGGGCAACGGCTCCCGGCGGCACGAGCGTCATCACGGCCGACGCAGCCGCCGAGGATGCCCTCGGACCACTCGAGAGCGCCGTCACCTCCGTCGACCTGATCCGCGGCCTGCTCTGGCTGGTGGCGGCGATCATCATCGGCGCCGTCGTCTACCTGTCCGCCCTGGAACGAAACCGGGACTTCGCCGTGCTGAAGGCCGTCGGGGCGCGCAACCGGGGCCTGGCCGGGAGCCTCGCGATCCAAGCCGTCCTCGTCGCGCTGCTCGGCACTGCACTCGCCTCGGGACTACAGACACTCATCCAGCCGGTCTTCCCCTTGACGGTCCGGGTACCGGTCTCGGCGTTCTGGACGATCCCCGTTGCCGCCGTCGTCGTCGCACTCGTCGCGGCGGTGGCGGGCATGCGGAAGGTGGCCGGCGCAGACCCGGCCACGGCCTTCGCGGGGCCGGGCGCATGAGCGGACCACTCATCGTCGACGACCTGGTCGTGGAGTTCGTCCACGAGGGGTACACGATCCGGCCGATCGATCGTCTGTCGTTCGAGGCCCATCCCGGCGAGCTGGTCGTCCTCCTCGGCCCCTCCGGGTCGGGCAAGACGACGCTCCTCTCCTGCCTCGGGGGGATCCTGACCCCGACGTCGGGAGGCATCTCGCTGGCGGACAAGGCGGTCACGGGCATGTCCCGATCCGAGCTCGACCGGTACCGCCGCGATCAGGTCGGGTTCGTCTTCCAGGCCTTCAACCTGATTCCGTCCCTCACCGCCCTCCAGAACGTCGCCATTCCCCTCATGGTCACCGGCCGAAGCCGCAAGGACGCCTACGCCAAGGCCGGCGACCTGCTCGACCAGATGGGCCTCGAGGATCGCAAGGGCCACCGGCCCTCGCAGTTGTCGGGTGGCCAGCAGCAGCGGGTCGCCGTGGCCCGCGGGCTGGTCCAGGACCCGCCCCTGCTCATCGCCGACGAGCCCACCGCCAACCTCGACCACATCCAGGCCGAGGCGATCATCCGTCTTCTCCGCGACCTGCGAGATGCCGGTCGGGTCATCGTCGTCTCGACGCACGACGCCCGACTGGTGCCGATCGCCGACCGCCTGGTCCGGATGGGCGTGGAGGCAGAGACGGCCGAGGGCCCGCCGACGGAGGTCCGGTACTCGGCTGGGGAGTCGATCTTCGAACAGGAAGATGCCTCGGACCTCGTCTACGTGATCGACGAGGGATCCGTGGAGATCGTCCGCGTGAACGCCGACGGCTCGGAAGAGACCCTCGCAGAGCTCCCCGCCGGCCAGTACTTCGGCGAGCTGGGACCGCTGCTCGGCTTCCGCCGTTCGGCGTCGGCCAGGGCCAAGACCGACGTGGTGCTCACCTCATACGGACCCTCGGAGTTCCGCCAGCAGGTGCTGAGCGGCGACTAGCCGACGGGCGGGACGATCTCGGCCTCGATCCCGAGGTCGGCAAAGCGGAACGTCCATGTTCGGCCGATCTCGACCGGGTCGTCGAAGACAAGGATCGCCAACGCGCCATCGGGGCCCGTCGTCGCCCGCATCGAAGTGACCCCCGCACCCAGTCCACCGTCGGCGAGCTCGGACAGTCGGGTCGTGTCGAGGTTCCCTCGGAACACGGTCACCCCGTCCACCTGTTCGGCCACGACCTGGTCCACGTCTGAAGACAGGACCTCGGGTAGCCCATCGAGGACGGCCGGGATGTCGACGACCTCGGCAGCGACCAGCTCGAGCCAGGAGTCGCCGAAGGGGTTGGCCACCCAAAGGGTCGGACCGTCATAGACGAAGGGCGTGCTGAGACCGATGGGACCGACGGCACCGGTGACATCACCCGAGGCCCGATCCGGGAGCACCGCCACGCCTGCCAGGTCGCTGACACCCAGCCCGCCAACCGCTTCGACCGGGATCGGGGGTCCGGCGAGCTCGACCTCGAACGAGAACGAGCCGGCGTCCAACAACTCCATGGCCGCAGCGGAAAGCTCGTCCGCGTCGGTCGGCGCCGCCGTGGTGGTCGGGGCGATGCTGGTGTCGGAGGCGGTCCCCGGCGAGCAAGCGCCAAGGAGCAGGACGAGGGCAACGAGGGTTCGGCGCATGGGAAACACGAAGTGGGGGCGAGCATAGAGCTCGCCCCCACTTCACCATTGAGGCCGAAAGAAGACCGCTACTTGTTCTTGCGCTTGTGGCGGTTGGCCTTCAAGCGCTTGCGGTACTTGTGCTTCGACATCTTCTTGCGGCGCTTCTTGACGAGCGAACCCATGCAAAAGACCTTCGAATGAGGCGGATTGGACT
>JAHEFX010000131.1 GCA_024639975.1 bacterium | reverse complement strand
CCTCACGCTCGATCTCAGCCGCCGGGCACTCGAAGCCGGGTTCGAGCTCAAGGACGCATCGGCGTTCAACATCGTCTTCGACGGGACGGCTCCTCGCTTCGTGGACCTCGGCTCGATCCGGGCGGGTTACTCGGGTCATTGGCCGGCGTTCTCCCAGTTCCACGACCACTTCGCCAACCCGTTGGTAAGCCTGTCGAAGGGCATGCCCGTGACGGCCCTGCGTTGGCCGTCGACCGGGGTCCCGATCGAGGCGGTCATGCCGCTCGCCGGGCGGTCGGGTCCCTCCCGATCCCTCGTCCGGTCGCGTGTGTGGGCGGAGAAGACCACGTCCCGGCTCGCACCCGAGGCCCGCCAGAAGATCGCCACGACGGAAGTGGAGCTGGCCAAAACCCTGGAGCTGCTCGACAAGACCCAGAAGCGGATCGAGCAGATCGACGACCCGCCGCCCGGCATCTGGGCGGCCTATGAGGCCCGCCTCCCCTACGACGCCGACGGCGTCAAGGCCAAGGAACGCCTGGTGTCCGAGTACGCCGCCGAGGTCGGGTCGGTGGACACGGCCCTCGACGTGGGGTGCAACACCGGGCGGTTCTCGCGACTGGTCTCGAAGCAGGCCGCCCGGGTGGTGTCCATCGACACCGACGCCAGCGCCGTCGAGGAGGCATACCGCACCGGCGGCGACGGCATCAGCCCGATGGTGGTGGACATCGCCCAACCGACGCCGCCGAGCGGGTGGGCCGGCACGGAGTACCCGGGGTGGCTCGACCGCATGCCCACGTTCGGCCTCTCCCTGTGGCTCGCCGTGACCCACCACCTGGCACTGTCCCAGGGCATCCGGTTCGAGCCGCTCACGTCGTTCATCGCCGCACGGTCCGAGAACGCCATCGTCGAATGGGTCGCGCCCGACGACCCGCAGGTCACCGCCATCCGGGCTCGGGGCGTACCCGACTGGTACGAGAGACAAGGAAAGCTCGATGCGTTCGCCGCCGCCGGCCTGCAACTGCGGCGGTCGGAGGACGTGTCGGCCACCAGGGAGCTATGGCTGCTGACGCGGTAGTCGACGACCGGCGCTGGACCGGCATCCACACGGCAGCAGCCGTGGCTGCGGTGGGCGGACCGCTGCTCGCGCCGACCTTCTTCTCGTCAGGCGTTTCATGGACGGCGTCGCCGTTCCCCGTGCTCGCCCAGTGGCTCGTCGTCGGCCTGCTCGTCCAGGTCGGCATCTGGTACCTGCCACGGCTCTGGAACGGCAGGCACCCGCGGCCGATGTCGGTGGCCTGGGCGACATTCGGCTTCTTCTCGTTCCGGCCCGTATGGGATTGGGTGGTCGATTGGGACTGGCCGCGTGACCCGTGGATGGCAGCGCTGGTCGGGGTCGTGCTGTTGGTGGTCGGCTGGTTGCTCGGGGGCCGACTCGACGCAACGGGTTGGGTGCTGTTGGTGGCGCTGTTCGTAGGCGCGGTCGTCGAGGTCGGCGACGGCGTGGAGATCCCCGGGTTCGCCGAGGAGTACACCGCGGAGGCTTCGGCCCCGATCGAGGCACCGGACGCCGTGATCGTGGTCGTCGACTCGTTCCCGAGCCCCCGCGCCCTCGAGCTGGACCGACAGGACATCGACTCGTTCCGACCCGACCTCGAGGCGTTGGGATTCCGGGTGTGGGACGACAGCCGGAGCAACTACAGCCGCACCTGGATGTCGGTCCCGTCGGCGCTGTCCGGCGAGTACCTCGTCGATGGTCATTTCGGACCGGACGGCGCCGGACTGCTGCATGCGGGGCTTGGTGGCGGCACCGACCTGTTGGCAGCCGCCCGGGCCGGCGGTTCGCGGCTCGTCTTCCAGGAAGGCTCGTGGAGCCTGAGCCGATGTGACGAGATCATCGACGAGTGCCGCCGGGGCCTGTGGCGTAGCGAGACCACCGACTCGTACATCGTGCAGACACCCCTGCAGAAGGTGTTCCCGAACGCCTTCGCGGCGTCGTGGACGGTGTCCGGGAAGGCGGTGCTCGAGTCGATCGAGCAGCCGGAGGACGGCTCGATCGCCATCTACTACGCGACGCTCCCCCACGTCCCGTTCATGCTCGACGAGGACTGCGTCCTGAAGGGCGGGACCAACCAGGGCGCCCAACGCCAGATCGACTGCACGGGGAAGCTCCTCGTGGAAGCGGCCGAGCGCATCGACCTGGAGACGACCACGGTCGTGTTCTTCGCCGACCACGGTTGGGGCTTCAATGACCAGCTCAGCACCAAGCCCGAGGACTGGACGCCCGACCAGACCATGGAGCGATTCGGCGCATTCTTGGCGGTGAGCACGCCGGACGGGTGCGAGGACGACCTCCCGGACCCGATCACGATGGTGAACGTGCTGCCGGCCGTGCTCGACTGCGACCCGTCCTTCGAACCGGAGCCGGACCGGTACTTCGTATCCCGGGACACCGACGCCGTGAACGGGACGGCGAACGAGATCGACTGGCCGGCGGAACTGGGCGGCTAGCCCTGGGCGAACGGGGCCACGACTGCGCGGTCCCAGCGGGAGAACACGGCGGGGTCCACGTGGATCTTCTTGGCCCGCGAGCCGCCGCCGACGATCACGCGTTCCCGGCCGACGACGCCCTCGTCGACGAGGATCGGGAGGTCGGCCGGGGTGCCGAAGGGGGTGACCCCGCCGATGACCTGGCCGGTCGCCTCGGCGGTGAGCTCGGCGGGGGCGAACGAGATCTTGCGGACCCCGAGGTGGCGGCGGATGGCGCCGTTGACGTCGAGCCGGTAGGTGGCGAGCCCAAGGCACAGCGCCATGACCCCAGCGGGCTTGCGGGAGGCCACGAGAATGCAGTTGGCGGAGTCCTCGGGCGCGATGCCATAGGCCTCGCAGAAGGCGGCGGTGTCGGCGAGGGCCGGGTCGCAGTCCATGACGTCGTAGTCGGCGCCGAGGGCCTCGAGCTCGGCGATGACGGCTGCTTCGATCGTGGCGTCGTCCATGTCCCCACCGTAGGGTCGATTCGATGGACTTCCTGTACCAGCTCAAACCGACCCGACTGGAGATGCTCGTCGATGGCGGGACACCGGAGGAGCAGCGCATCGTGGGCGAGCACTTCGCCCGCCTACAGCGGCTGACGGCCGATGGCGTGGTGGTGCTGGCGGGCCGGACGCTCCACACGGACGAGACGAGCTTCGGCATCGTGGTGTTCCGGGCCGACGACGAACCCACCGCCCGCGAGCTGATGGAATCCGACCCCGCCGTCGTCGGTGGTGTGATGACCGCCGAGCTCCACCCATTCGCCCTGGCGCTACTCGCCAGTTGAAGCCCCGGCCAGTCGATTCCTGGTCTCACTCGGGGAGGGGAACCAGACCACCCAACGTGCCGGACGTCCGCAACCCGGACTTTCCGAGTGGAACTTTTCCACACTCGAGGACTGATCGAAAGGACTCCTGCCGGCCGGCGTCCTGTTCGCTACTGTCCATCGCGATCGAGCGACCCCTCGCTCGGTCGTTGCGGGAATATGCGGATCCGGCGATTTGGTTTGTCCCCCTCCCAACGCCGGGAAGCAAACAGAGAGACGCCCCGAGGCTTCCCCCCTTGCCTCGGGGCGTCTTGCTGTCCGGACCCGCCCACGCCCTCGTCGCCGCGTGGAAGAATGGGCGGGCCGACCACGGAGCAGCGCATGGATTTCGAGTACCCGCCCGCCGCCGAGGAGACCCGTGCGGAGATCCGCGCCTTCCTCGACGCCAACCTCCCCGAGGGATGGAAGGGGCTCGGCGCGCTCGAGGGCGACGAGTACACGGAGTTCCGGGCCGACTGGCGGCGTCGCCTCTACGAGGGTGGCTGGCTCGGGATGTCCTGGCCGAAGGAGTACGGCGGTGGCGGCCGCTCCCACCTCGACGAGTTGGTGGTCGCCGAAGAACTGGCCCGCGTCGGTGCGCCGTTCGGCGGCGAGCACGACACGTTCGGAATCGGGATGCTCGGCAACACCCTGCTGATGTGGGGGACGGAGGAGCAGAAGCGCCACTTCCTGCCGAAGGCTCTGTCCTATGAGCACAAGTGGTGCCAGGGCTACTCGGAGCCGAACGCCGGATCCGACCTGGCGAACGTCGGGACGAAGGCGGTGCTCGACGGGGACGAGTGGATCCTCAACGGCCAGAAGATCTGGACGTCGGCAGGCGGGTCGGCCAACTGGATCTTCGCACTGGCCCGGACCGACACCGACGCGCCCAAGCACCGGGGCATCACCTTCATGCTGGTGGACATGGACCAGCCGGGCGTCGAGGTGCGCCCCATCCAGATGATGTCGGGCCCGAGCCACTTCAACGAGACGTTCTTCTCGGATGCGCGGACGCCGGCGGACCATGTGGTCGGTCGGGTGAACGACGGGTGGCGGGTGGCGATGACGCTGCTCGGGTTCGAACGGGGCCGGGACGCCGCCGTGGGACCGATCGGCTTCCAAGGTGAGCTCGACCGGCTGTTCGAGCTGGCTCGCGACAAGGGCGCCAACGAGGACCCGAAGACCCGCGAGGAACTGGTGAAGGCCTGGGAGAAGGTCCAGGTCATGAAGTTCCTGGGCTACCAGCGGCTGACGGCGTTCATGGCCGGCGACGACCCGGGTCCGAAGTCCGCCATGGACAAGCTCTACTGGTCGGACTACCACCAGGTCGTGACCGAGTTGGCGATGGACGTGCTCGGACCGGATGCCCTCGCCTACGAGGGCCAAGAACCGCGGACGGCGTTCCGCCACGACGACAAGGGTGCTGCGAACTCCACGGCTTCATGGGCCCACGTGTTCGAGAACGCCAGGGCCGGGACGATCTACGCCGGCACCAACCAGATCCAGCGCAACATCATCGGCGAGATGCTCCTCGGCCTCCCCAAGGAACCAAGCCTCAGGGGTTAGAACCAACAAACCCCCCGCGGGTGCGGGGGGATGTGACCCGGCACGTCGAGGCGCCGAGCG
>JAHEFX010000130.1 GCA_024639975.1 bacterium | reverse complement strand
TCCGGGATTCCTCCTGGAGCCCGCGGATGAGGTCGAGGATCTGGGCCTGGATCGTCACGTCCAGGGCCGTGGTCGGCTCGTCGGCGATGAGGAGCTCGGGTTCGCAGGCGAGCGCCATGGCGATCATCACCCGCTGGGCCATGCCACCGGACAACTCGTGTGGGTAGGCGGCAGCACGACTCTCGGGGTCGGGGATCCCGACCTTCTCGAGCATGTCGATGACCTTCTCCTCCTCGACGTCCTCGGACCAGTCCCGGTGGAGCTCGAAGACCTCCTTGATCTGCGCTCCTGCCCGGTACACGGGGTTCAGCGCCGTGCCCGGCTGCTGGAAGATCATCGAGATGTGCTCGCCCCGCAGCGCGGTCAGCTGCTTCTGGCTCATGCCGGTCAGTTCCTGGCCGTCGAACTTGATCGATCCGGCGACGATCTCCCCCGGGTGGGAGACCAGCCCCATGACCGAGAACGAGGTCACCGACTTGCCGCACCCGGATTCGCCGACGATGCCCAACACCTCGCCGCGATTCACCGAGAACGAGACCTCGTCGACCGCCTTCACGACGCCATCGCGGGTGAAGAAGTGGGTCTTGAGGCCCTCGACTTCGAGGAGGGGTTCGTCGCTCATTCGTTGAGACTCGGGTCGAGGGCGTCGCGCAGGCCATCACCCATGAGGTTGAAGCCGAGGACGGTGAGCATGATCGCGATGCCGGGGAAGAAGACGAGGTGGGGTGCGGTGAAGACCTGGTTGCGCTCGGAGGCGAGCATCGAACCCCACTCGGCGGTGGGCGGCTGGGCGCCGAGACCGAGGAAGGAGAGCCCGGCGGCCTCGAGGATGGCACCCGCGATCCCAAGGGTGCCGAGCACGACGAGTGGCGTGACGGCGTTCGGGACCACCCGACGGAAGAGGATGCGCCTCGGCGTCGCACCGAGGGCCCGACTGGCCGAGACGTAGTCCAGTTCCTTGATGGCCAGCACCTGGGCGCGCATGACGCGGGCGTATTGGGGGATCGTGACGATCGAGATGGCGATGAGTGCGTTGGTCAGCCCGGGTCCGAGCACGGCGACGATGGCGATTGCCAACAAGAGCGCGGGGAACCCCAACACCACGTCGAGGATCCGCATGATCACGTTGTCGACCCAGCCACCCCGGTAGCCGGCCACCGCGCCGAGTGCGGCACCGACGAGGATCGCCACGGAGACGGTGGCAAGGCCGATCACGAGGCTCACCCGTGCTCCGTGGACCACCCGACTGAACTCGTCGCGCACGTTGCCGTCGATTCCCATGATGTGCTGGGGCTGGTCCTCCGGACAGCCGAGCAGGTGGATGCACGGACCACTGCGCTTCTGCACGTCTTCCTTGCCGATGAGGACCTCGTTGGGGTCGTAGGGAGCGATTAGCGGGGCGAAGACGGCGACGAGCACGAGGAACGTGACGATCCCGAGCCCGAACATGCCCGATTTCCTGCGCCGGAAGCGCCGCAGGGCCAAGCGCCACTGGCTGAGCGGCTCGGCCGTCAGGCGAATCGAATCCGCCGCCTGGCGTTCGAGTTCCTCGAGTGCCGCCTTGCGGCTGAGGATCGTCATTCGAGCCTGATCCTCGGGTCGAGCCAGGCATAGGAGATGTCCACGACGAGGTTCACCACCACGTAGATGGCGGCGACGATGAACGTGAATCCCTGCACGACGGCATAGTCACGGGCGAAGATCGACTCGACGAGCCCGGTCCCCACGCCGGCCAACCCGAAGACCGTCTCGGTGAGGACGGCCCCGCCGAGCAGCAGGCCGAGCTGGAGGCCGATGATCGTCACGACGGGCAGGAGGCTGTTGCGGAAGGCGTGGCGGCGGACCACCGAGCTCTCGAGCACGCCTTTCGCCCGGGCGGTGCGGACGTAGTCGCGTCCCATCGCTTCGAGGAGTGACGAGCGGGTGATGCGGGCGATGATCGCCATCGGGATCGTCGAGAGGGCCACCGCAGGGAGGATCATGTGCTGCACCGCGTCCCACCAGACGTCCCATTGACCGGTCACGAACGTGTTGGCGATGACGTGGTTGGACAGGTACTCGAGGAACTTCGACCAGGTGGTGCCCTCGGTCAGCTCCCATCCCCAGACGTCGTAGAAGGCCGTGGATCGGACACCGGCCGATAGTCGTCCCGAAGGCGGGAGCTGGAAAGGGGTGTCGCGCAGGACGAAGGCGAAGAGGTAGGCAAGCATGAGCCCCAGCCAGAAGACCGGCATGGAGACGCCGACGTTGGCGGCGGCCATCGTGGCGGTGTCGACCGCCGTGTTGTGGCGGCGGGCCGAGATGACGCCGGCCGGGACGCCGACCAGGACCGAGAGGGCGAGGGCCGAGGTGGCGAGCTCGGTGGTGAGCGGGAGCCGCTCGATGAGCATTTGGGTGACCGGTCGCGAGAACCGGACCGAGTCACCGAGGTTGAACGTGAAGAGGTTCTGCAGGTACACCCACAGCTGCACCCAGATCGGTTCGTTGAGGCCGTTGGCCGCATAGAACCGCTCGCAGGCTTCCTCGGTGGCCCGCTCGCCGAGGATGGCGGTGCAGGGGTCGCCGGGAATCGCCCGAATCAGGAAGAACACCACCACGACGATCCCGACGAGCACCGGGATTGCGAGCAGGATGCGGCGGGTTGAGAATCCGAGCACGGGTGGAGCGTAGGGGAGGGGGCGGGCCGGAGCCCGCCCCCTCGTGTCCTACAGCAGAGGGTGCCTTAGCCCTCGTCCTCGGGGGCGTTGATGAGCCCGCCCCACAGGTAGGCGTAGTAGTCGAACGAACCGGTATTGCCGACATGCAATGGGTTCGAGGCGTCGAGACCGGCCGAGAAGCTGGCGACGACGTCGTTGGCGTCCATCACGTCACCGTTGTGGAACACGGCATCGTCACGCAGCGAGCAGGTCCACTGGGAGACGTCCTCGTTGGGGACGCACTCGGTGGCGAGCTGGGGCTGCACGGAACCGTCGGTGCCGTACGAGTAGAGGCCCTCGACCGACTGGGCGCATGCCCGAAGGCTCTCACCGTCGGACTCATCGGAGCAGTACAACGAGATCGGCTCGGCGTTCTGCACGATGACCAGGGTGTCGCCCCCGTTGTCGAGCAGGTTGCCCATGACCTGACCCCATGGCGGGGCGTAGGCACCACCGAGGTCGGCCCCGACGGCGAATGCTGCCTTCGAGTGGACGATCGGCACCATCGGCACGAGCTCCTTGATGGCGTTGTTCGCTTCCTCGTAGAGGGCGAGAACAGCGTCTTCGTCGGCGATCCCGGCCGCTTCCTTCAGCGGTTCGTAGATCTCCGGGTGGGCATCGCCGAACTGCGGGTTGTCCGCGTTGAAGTGGAAGTCCAGGAAGTTCGTCGGGTGCGGGTAGTCGCCGGTCCAACCGAGGAGGTGGATTCCGTCGAGCAGACCGGACGTCGACTCGTCGATGAACTGACCGGACTCCATCACGACCACATCGGCGTTGATGCCGAGGTTCTCGGCGAGCTGGGTCTGGATCTCCACGGCCACGAGGCCGGGCTCGGGCAGGTAGCCACGGAAGACGTCTCGGTAGTAGATCGTCGTGTCGAAGCCATCCGGATAGCCGGCGTCGGCAAGCATCGTCTTCGCCGCTTCGGCGTCGAAGTCGTACCAGGAATCGCCCTCACAACCACCGAGAATCGAGCACGGCGTGAAGTGGGAGGCAACCTCGGACCCGGCCGGGTAGAAGTTGTCCACGATCCGCTGGCGGTCGATGCCCATGGCCACGGCCTTGCGCACGTCGGCGTTGTCGAACGGCGCGAACGTGTTCGTGAAGCCGACGTAGAGGATGTTGGACTCATCCTTCGGGAGCAGCGTCAAGGCGTCGTCGCCCTCGATCGTCTCCCAGTCGTCCTGCGACGGGAACGTGATCAGGTCGGCGTTGCCGGACTGGAGCTCCAACAGGCGCTGGGCGCCTTCGGTCGCCCACTTGAGCACGAGCTGCTCCTGTGCGGGGACCTGGCCGTAGTAGTCGGCGTGGGCGGTGTAGTTCACGCTGTCGCCGCGAACCCATTCGCTGACGGCGTAGGGCCCGGTGCCGATCGGGTTGTCGAGCGGTGCGCCACCGGTCTCTTCGAGGTGCTCGGCAGGCTGGATGCCGAAGACGGAGAACGCCAGCTTCGCGAGGAAGGCCGGGTCCGACTTGCAGAGCTGGAAGTCGACGGTGTTTGCGTCGACGGCCGTGATCGACTGGATCGTGCCGCCGTAGTCACAGCCGCCGGCGTCGAGGGCGAGGCCCTCGAAGTCCATGTCGCCCATGTCCTCGGTCGTGTCCGTCGACCCTTCGGTCGTCTCGGTCGGGGCCTCGGTGGTCTCCGTGGCACCTTCCGTGGTGTCGCTGCTGTCGTCGTCGTCACCGCCGCCGCAGGCGGCAAGGATCAGAACGAGCGCCGATAGCAGCGCCACGATTCTCGTGTATTTCATCTGGTTTCCTCCAATGATGAGCCCGCGACTCTCGTCGGGGATCTGACTGAACGCTAGACCCGATGGTCCACCGAAGTCGAACATCCGACCCTCTCGGTGGGTTAATGCACCATTCGTCCGGCGAGTGTCGCTGGTCGGCTGCGGCGTACGATCGGCGTCGAGAGGAGTACGCATGCAGGTCGCGACCAACCGCCATGTCGAGCGAGCCGGGTTGGAGGACTTCGTCCGTCCACGGCACCACGGGGTCCTCCTGACGACGAGGACCGATGGACGCCCGCAGGCGTCGCTGGTGACCATGGGGCTCTCCGAGGAGGGCCGGGTCGTCGTCTCTTCCTACCCCGAGCGGGCGAAGGTCCACAACATCCGTCGCAACCCCAGGGTGTCGATGGTCGTGATGTCCGACGACTTCGGTGGCGAGTGGGTCCAACTCGATGGCACGGCGGAGGTGATCGATCTGCCCGAGGCCGTCGAGCCCCTCGTCGAGTACTTCCGGGTGATC
>JAHEFX010000129.1 GCA_024639975.1 bacterium | reverse complement strand
CCGACCCGACGGGCGCGATGCCGAAGGGCCCCGCGCCCGGAGTGGACGCACCGTCGGCGGGTACGCTCCCCGCCATGTCCCGTGCCTGCACCGCATGTGGCGCCGGGGTCCCCGATGGCGCCAAGTTCTGTCCCGAATGCGGGACGCCCCAGGCTGCCTCCTGCCCCAACTGCGGGGCCGAGGTCGAGTCATCCCACAAGTTCTGTCCCGAGTGTGGGACGCCGCTCGGCGCCGACGCCCCCGCCGAACCGGCCGACCCGTTCGCGTCATCGGAGCAGCGGCGCACGATCACCGTGTTCTTCGCCGACCTCGCCGGGTTCACCGCCCACACCGAACGGTCCGACCCCGAGGACGTCCGGGCCCGACTCACCCTCTTCCACTCCCGGGTCCGGGAGGACGTCGAGCGCTACGGCGGCCGCGTCGAGAAGCTCCTCGGTGATGGGGTGTTCGCCGTGTTCGGCGCGCCGGTCGCCCACGAGGACGACCCGGCCCGGGCCGTCCGCGCCGCCCTTCGGCTCCAGGTCTCCATCGCCGAACTGAACGAGGCCGACCCCGACCTCGGCCTCGCCGTCCGGGTGGCCGTCACCACCGGTGAGGCGATCGTGCAGCTCGCCAACGACCAGGACCGCGAAGGCATCGTCGGCGACGTCGTCAACACCGCCTCGCGGCTCGAGGCGGTCGCCGAGCCCGGCACCGTCGTCGTCGACGAGCGCACCTACCTCGCCGCCCGCTCCGCTTTCGAGTTCCTCCCCCTCGACCCCGTCGAGGTGAAGGGCAAGGTCGACCCCATCGCGATCTGGCGGCCCACCGAGGCCCGCAGCCGGTACGGGGTCGCCGTCGAGGAGGAGCTCGACACCCCGTTCGTCGGTCGACGGACCGAGCTCAGCCTGCTCATGGACGCCTTCGAGCGGTCCGTCGACCGCCGCTCACCCCAACTCGTCACCGTGGTCGGCGAGCCCGGCGTGGGCAAGAGCCGCCTCGTCCGCGAGTTCCGCCACGCCATGGATGACCGGCCCGACCTCGTCTGGTGGCGGCAGGGCCGGTGCCTGCCCTACGGCGAGGGCGTCACCTTCTGGGCCATCGGCGAGGTGGTCAAGGCACAGGCCGGCATACTCGAATCCGAGTCGCCTGCCACGGCGTCGGTGAAGCTGCGAGAGGCCGTGGCGGCCCTCGTCGACGACCCCGCCGAGGTCGACCGCCTCGTCTCCCGGCTGGCGCCGCTCGCCGGCACCGGCACCGCCGAGGGCGCCGACCGCAGCGAGCTCTTCGCCGCCTGGCTGTCCTTCTTCGAGGCCCTCGCCGCCCGCAACCCGCTCATCCTCGTCATCGAGGACCTCCACTGGGCCGACGACGCCATCGCCGACTTCCTCGAGTACCTCGTCGACTGGGCCCAGGACGTCCCGATCCTCCTCGTCACCACTGCCCGCCCCGAGCTGTTCGAGGACCGTCCCAACTGGGGTGGCGGCAAGCGCGACGCCGTCACCGTGTCGCTGTCGCCGCTCGATGAGGCCGACACGAAGGCGCTGCTCGTCGCGCTGAGCGGGCGCTCGGTGATGGCCGCCGACGCCCAGCAGGCGTTGCTCGAACGCAGCGGTGGCAACCCGCTGTACGTCACCGAGTACGTGGCCCTCGCCACCGAGCGGGGGTGGCTCGACCGGCCCACCGATGCCGGCCCGTTGCCGTTGCCCGACTCCGTGCAGGCCGTCGTCGCTGCCCGCCTCGACCTGCTGGAGCCCGACGAGGCAGCCCTCATCGAGGTCGCCTCGGTCGTCGGCAAGGTCTTCTGGACCGGGGCGCTCACGTTCGCCGGGGCCCCCGGTGACGTCGGTGCCTCGTTGCGGCGACTCGTGCAACGGGAGCTGGTCCGCCCGGTCCGCCGCCCGTCGATGCAGGGACAGGAGGAGTACACCTTCGCCCATGTCCTCGTCCGCGACGTTGCCTACAGCCGCCTCACCCGCGATGAGCGGGCCCGCCTCCACGAATCGACGGCCCGTTGGCTCGAGGCGGTGAGCACCGACCGGGTCGCCGATGTCGCCGAGCTCCTCGCCCACCACTTCACCACCGCCCTCGAGCTGCGGCCGAGTGACGACCCGGAGAAGCGGCGGCGCGCCTATCGCTTCCTGACGCTCGCGGCCGACCGAGCGGGGGCCATCGACTTCGAACGCGGCGGCGAGCTGTACCGGTCGGCCGTCGAGTTCGCGCAGGGCGACGCCGAACGTGGTCGGGCGCTCCTCGGCCAGGCGCGGTACCACCAATGGGACGTCGAGGCCGGCCACGAGCTCGCCGACCGGGCGGTCGAAGCCTTCGTCGCAGCGGGAGACGACGAGGGCCGCCTCGAGGCGCTCAATGCGCGCGCAGGCAACGAATGGTTCCGGGGCATGGGGACAGACCTCGAGGCGACGACGAACGAGATCCTCGGGCTGATGGCCGGCCTGGACCCCAGCCCGGCCCACGCCCGCGTGCTCGCCTCCGTTGCCGGCCACTACTCGCTCGCCGGGAAGCTCGAGCTGGCGATCGACCTCGCCGAGCAAGCAACCGCCATGGCACAGATGGTCGGGGACACCGAGGCCTACGCCCTGGCGCTCAAGGCCAGGAGCCAGGCCCTCAACCCGCTCGGTCGCATCGCCGAGGCGACGGCCGACGGTCGCGAAGCGCTCTCGATCTTCCAGGACCGCGGCGAGTCGGGGAAGGCCATGGCGATGTGGAATGGGGTCGCCACGTTCGAGATCGTCCAGGGCGACATCCGCCCCGGCAAGGCGACGATCGAGGAGGCGATCGAGTACGCCCGCCAACGGAACATGCCGGGGTCGGTGGATTGGTCGGAGATGACCAAGTGCGAGGCCCTGTACCCACTCGGCGAGTGGGACGAGCACCTCGAGATCGCCGAGCGCATCATCGCCGCGGACAAGGAGCGGGGCGGCAGCCAGATCGGCCCGTACATCTCCGTGTGGCGGGCGGCGGTCGACTTCCAGCGCGACCGGGCCCGTAGCGCCCATACGGCGCGGGCGGAGGCGTTGCCGAAGATCCGTGAGCTGGGCGACCCCCAGGGGCTGGCACCCGCCCTTGCGTCGGTGGTCGAGTCGGCGGTCGAGGTGGGTGACGACCGGGCGCGTGCCTGGGCCGAGGACTACCTGGCGTTCGGACGTGAACAACCGGGGTTCGTGCCGAGGACACTGCCCTACGCCGCCGAGGCCATGGTGGCGATCGGCATGGGTGACGCCGTGCGGGAGCTCGTCCGCATCGGCGTGCGGACCACCCCGTGGACCGAGGCCACGCAGGACGCCTGCGAGGCGCTCGTGCTGGAGGCCGAGGGCGAGCACGAGGTGGCGCTCGAGCGGTACCGCCGCGTCTGGGAGCTCGGCGACCCGCTGGGCCAGGTGCCCGAGTCGGCGACTGCCCGCTACCGGGCCGCCCGCTGCCTGGTGGCGCTCGGTCGGGACGACGAGGCCGAGGCACTCCTCGAGGAGGCGGAGGCGGCGGCGGAACGGATCGGCGCAACGCGGCTCCTGCGGCGCATCGACGAACTGCGCAGCGGCGACGCCGCGGGAGCCGCCCGGGCCTGACCGCCCACCCGATCGCGAACGGGTCCGACGTCGAAGCCAGTCCCCTCCAGCCGGTTTCGCTCCTGTTGAGGTGGCCGGAAGGCTGGCGCAATGTGCGCCCATACGTTGGCGGAAGTCGGTTCCCGAGCCACGGGAACCACCTCTCCAAGGAGCTGTCATGCGCAGACTCGTCACCCTCCTCGCGGCATTCCGGAGTTCCTCCTCGCACACGGATATGGACCGGGTGGGCGCAATGCCCGCCAAGAGAAGGAAGCGTGGGAGGCTGCCGGAGGAAGGCCCCGGTAGGCGTTCGTCGAAGCAGTAGGTTGGCCCTGCGCACACGAAGGGACCGACATGCCCACCCCACACATCGCCGCCGAACCCGGTGACTTCGCCGAGTCCATCCTGTTGCCGGGCGATCCGCTCCGGGCCAAGTACATCGCCGAGCACTTCCTCGAACACCCCCGCGAGGTGACGTCGGTGCGCAACATGCTCGGCTACACCGGCGAGCACAAGGGCATGCCCATCTCCGTGATGGGTACCGGCATGGGCATCCCGTCGGCGTCCATCTACGCCACCGAGCTCATCGAGACCTTCGGAGTCAAGAACCTCATCCGGGTGGGTTCATGTGGGGGGATCCTCCCCGACGTGAAGCTCCGCGACGTCATCGTCGCCACCGGCGCCTGCACCGACTCGGGCGTCAACCGGGCCCGCTACCGCAACTGGGACTTCGCCGCCATCGCCGACTTCGGCCTTGCCCGGGCCGCCGTCGATGCCGCCACCGAACTGGAGCTCCCCGTGCTGGTCGGCAACGTGCACTCGGCCGACCTGTTCTATGCCCCCGGCCGCGAACCGGGCAAGCAGGCCGAGGCGCAGTTCGACGCCATGGAGACGATGGGTGTCCTCGCCGTCGAGATGGAGGCCGCAGGCCTCTATGGCATCGCGGCGGAGAAAGGCGCCCGGGCGCTCTCCATCCTCACCGTCTCCGACCACGTCCGCACCTGGGAGTCGACGAGCTCCGACGAGCGGGAGCGCACCTTCGCCGACATGGTTCGGGTGGCGCTGCGGGCGCTGCACCTCGACGCCGGGTAGTTCCTTCGGCCTCCCTTCGGGAACCTCGGCGGCATCGACGCTCCAGCGAATCTGGCCTTCGGCGACATGGCAGTGGGGCCCGGCGGCACCGCTGGGCCCCACTCTTCCCCTGAAGCGCTCCGGATCGACCCGGGGAGCCCTCTGCGGAGCGGCGTCCCAGCTACGGAGTTTGTTGAAGACGGTGGACGGGTTTCCGTTGCCCTGCACCTTCGAATGTGAAATGATTCACGAGAGGGTTCCGCTGCGGAGGAGAGGGCAATGGCACACGCACGAGGGCGGCGTTTGCGCCGCCGTTGGATTTTGGTGATCCTGGCGACGGCGGTG
>JAHEFX010000043.1 GCA_024639975.1 bacterium | reverse complement strand
GTCGAAGACGTCTTGCCCACCCGCAGGATCGACCCGTCCCAGTGGGCCAGGTCGGTGAAGGTACCGCCGACGTCGACGCCGAGGCTCACCGGGGTACGCTCCGACCCATGCCGATCAGCGTCCAGCCCACCCCGAATCCGAATGCGATGAAGTTCTCCGTCGGCGTGCCCGTCGGCGGCCCGAAGTCGGCCAGCGCCCCCGATGGGGACCCGATGACGGACGCGCTGGTGGGGGTCGATGGTGTGACGAGCATCTTCATGACCGCGGACTTCGTGACGATCTCGAAGGCCCCGGAGGCCGACTGGGACGCCATCACCCCCGCGGTGACGGAGATCCTAGGGAGCCACTTCTAGCCACCCGACCCGAGCCCTACCACCAGCTCGGGCCACAACACCACGGTCAGGGACCCGCCACCAGGGAGGGACAGACCGACTTCGGCCCACCACCGGCCCGCGTCCATCCCGGCGGCGTTGATGACTGCGCCGGGCCAGGGGGAGACGGCCGACAGCAGCCCTTCGCGAACCGGTTCCGGCACCTCCGTGACCTGCCCGCCGACACCGGGTGTCGTCACCCGAGCCGCAGAAAGTGGTTGGAGTTGGTCGAGGACGATGCCCGTCTCCGAGGCGTGGGCCCGGATCTCGAGCGCGAACGGGGGCAGCGGCCGAGAACCGGCGTCGGTGACTTCGGACATCTCGACAAGGGCTTCGTACCCCGATCCTCCGAGGCCACGCACTTCGACCAGGTCGACCGTCGTCGACGGCCCGGAGAAGGCGGCCGACAGGTAGGACTCGAGCCCAGCGACGACACCGGGGTCGGGGTCGGCCAGCGAGACGAGGTCGGCCTCGGTGAGGGTGGTGGCCGGTGTCGTCGGCGCCGGCACCGACGGGCTGGGAGGCGGGGTGGCGGCCGTCTCGATCGGGGCGGCGGTCGGACCGCCGGAGCCCAGCAAGAACGCAATGACGCCCACGACCACCACTGCTCCCACCCCCAACAGCATCCACCGGCGACGATCGCCCCCGGTGGCATCGGCCATGAGCTGCTCCCACGGGATCCGCTCGTATCGCTCGTCCGGTCCGGGCATCGTTGGCTCGTCCACATCCCCTCCTGCCTGCGGGGAAGTGCGGCACATCCAAGGTACGAAAGCCGACCCGGACGGACAAGGGGGTTGGCCGAAGGGAAGGGAACCATCGGCCACCCGGCTATCGTTCCACGACCGATGGACGTCAAGCCCGACCCGAAGCCAGGCCGCTGGATCCTCCCCCTCGTCATCGTCGCGATGGTCGGGTTCACCTATGTCTTCGTGAACTCGATCCAAGCCGACGGTGGTGGAGATGCCGGGGATGGCGGCATCGAGATCGATCCTTCCTCCACGACCACCTTCCCGGTGATCGACACCTCGGAGCCGGACGACGGCGGGGACGGACCCGATCTCGACCCCGAGACCCAGGCCTACGTGGACACGATCAACGGCTTCGACGGGGCTCTGACCCCGATAGCCACCGACTTCGTGGCCGCCAATGACGCCTGGGACGACAAGACGGCGACATACGTCGAGACCAGGGACGCGTTCAACGCAGGGATCAACGACCTCGACGCCTGGTCCGCCGAGGTCGCTGCTTCCACCGCCCCGGCGAGCCGACCCGAACTCGCCGAACTGCACCAGGCCGTCATCGACGCCAGCAGCCAACCCGCGGTCCACGCCCGTGAAGCCCTCGATTGGCTCGAGTCGACCGAGGAAGGCACGGCATCGAAGCGGCGTGACGCCGTGACTGCCATGGAGATGGCCGCCGCTTCCTTCTCCGACGCGGTCAGCGCCGCCGTCGCCGCCGCCTCCGGCTAGCCATGGCGCGCATCGGACCGGTCCCCGAGGACCGCAAGGAGGACTTCCTTCGTGCGATGGGGGTCCCTTTCTCGTTCACCCCGTCGGAAAAGGACGTTGCCGGGTTCCTCGACGAATGGGACCACGAGTGGCTCACCGCTGCCTACGACGACGAGGACCGCATCGTCGCAACCTTCGGGTCCTTCCCGTTCGACATGCAGGTCCCGGGCGGCAGTCTCCCGACAGGCGGGACGACGGTCGTCACCGTGATGCCGACCCATCGCCGCCAGGGGCTGTTGACGAGGCTGATGCGCGACCACCTCGACACGGCACGGGCACGAGGCCAGGCAATGACCGCCCTATGGGCCTCCGAGACGGTGATCTACGGCCGGTTTGGCTACGGCATAGCCTCCGAGGACCGCAAGCTCGAGCTGCCGACGCAGCACGCGAAGCTGCTCGACCCGCCTGACATCACCGGGACGATGCGCCTCATCGACAAGGAGGAGGCGTTGGAGGTGCTCCCGGCGATCTTCGAACGAGCGCACGCCGATCGCCCCGGCATCTTCGCCCGCGACGCCAAGTGGTGGGAGAAGCGAACGCTCGCCGACCACGAACGGCACCGCAACGGGTTCACGGCGATGCGCATCACGATCCACACCCGAGACGGCGAGGACGTCGGCTACGCCATGTGGCGGACGAAGGAGGGCAAGGACGGGATGCTCCTCCAGGCCCGCGAGGTGGTTGGCGTCGATGCCGAGGCCGAGCGGGCCCTGTGGCAGTTCCTGTTCGGTGTCGACCTGGTCGGCAAGGTCGAGGCAAGGCACCGGTCCACCGACGACCCGCTGCACTGGTGGCTCGAGAATCCGCGGGCCCTGGAGCAGACCATCTCGGACGCTCTCTGGGTCCGACCCCTCGACGTCCGGGCATGCCTCGAGGGCCGCCGGTACCGCACGGACGGCGCTCTCGTGTTGGACGTGACCGACCCGATCTACGAGGACGTGGCCGGCCGGTATCGCCTGACGGTGAGCGACGGCATCGGCTCGGTCGAGCGGACCGACGAACAGGCCGACCTGGAGCTCTCGATCGGCGTCCTCGGTTCGGTCCTCATGGGCGGGCACGGCGCCGACCTCGGACGAGCCGGCCGCCTGCGGGGCTCTGCGGAGGCCATCGATCGTGCCGATCTCATCTTCGGCTGGCCGGTCGTCCCCTTCGTGCAGGAGATCTTCTAGGCCGACGCGGTCCGGTGGGCGGCGTCGGCGGGCTCCCGGGATCGCCACAGGTCCCAGACGTAGACGGCGACGCCGGCCCAGACGATCAGGAAGCCGACGACTCGCTCCGCCGGGAACGGCTCACCGAAGATCAACACGCCGACGGCCAACTGCAGTGACGGCGCCACGTACTGCAGGAGGCCCACCGTCGTCAACGGGATCCGACGGGCGCCGGCGCCGAACAACAGAAGCGGGATGATGGTGACGGGGCCCGTGGCCAACAGCAGCCAGGTCAGCCCGGGGTCCATCGCGAAGGAGCCGGTCCCATCTCCCGCCCAAGCCAGCACGCCGACCAGCGCCGCAGGCAGCAACCAGATGATCTCCGAGCCGAGTGACGTCCACGGACCGACCTCGCCGTGCATCTTCTGGGCCAGTCCGTAGAGCCCGAACGAGAACGCCAGCACCAACGAGATCCACGGCAGGGCGCCGAGGGCGATCGTCATGTACGCGACCCCGGCGGCGGCCAGGCCCACGGCGAGCCACTGCGCCCGGCGGAGTCTCTCGCCCAGGACGACCACGCCGAGCAGCACCGAGACCAACGGGTTCATGTAGTAGCCGAGCGAGGCCTCCACGATCCGTTCGACGCTGATGGCGTAGACGAACGCCCCCCAGTTGAGCGAGAGCAGCACGCCCGAGACGGCGAAGCGACCCCAACCACGAAGCCCGATGCCCTGCAGGGTGCGGTAGCCGCGGGTCAGCCATGCGGCGACGGCCAACAACGGCAGCGCCCACAGCACCCGGTGGGCCAGTTGCTCGAGTGGCGGGACGTCGGCGAGGAGGCGCCAGAAGAGTGGCGTCAGCCCCCAGAAGACATAGGCCCCGAGGACCAGCAGTGCGCCGCGCATCGGCGGACGGTACCCCCCGATGCAGGAAGGGCGGGCCCGGAGGCCCGCCCTTCGACTGGTTCAGGAGGTGGTTGCTACAGGTCGCCGTCGGCGTCGCCGCAGACCGTCTCGACGATGAGTGCGGTCACCACGTACGGGTCCATGTTGGCGTTCGGGCGACGGTCCTCGAGGTACCCCTTGCCGTCCTTGGCGGTCTGCCATGGAATGCGGACCGATGCGCCGCGGTCGGACACGCCGTAGGAGAACTCAGTCCACGGGGCGGTCTCGTGGAGACCGGTCAGGCGCTGGTCGACACCGGCGCCATAGTTGCGGATGTGGATGTCATGGCGCTTGCCCAGGGCCTCGGCGCCGGCGACGATCGGGTCGTAGCTCTCGCGCATTGCCTTGGTGGAGTAGTTCGTGTGCGCACCGGCGCCGTTCCAGTCGCCCTTGACCGGCTTCGGGTCGAGGGTGGCAGAGATGTCCCACTCCTCGGCGATGCGGTAGAGCAACCAACGGGCAACCCAGATCTGGTCCGACGCCTCGACGGGACCCGCCGGGCCGATCTGGAACTCCCACTGGCCCATCATGACCTCGGCGTTGGTCCCCGAGATGTCGAGGCCGGCCTCCATGCAGGCGGCGGTGTGGGCCTCGACGACCTCACGACCCCAGATCTCGTCGGCGCCGACACCGCAGTAGTAGCCACCCTGCGGGGCGGGAAAGCCACCCACGGGCCAGCCGTGGGGACGGCCGTCGCTCATGAAGGTGTACTCCTGCTCGATGCCGAACCAGGACTCGTGGTGGGCGTACTTCTCGGCGATCTCGCGGGTCTTGGCCCGCTTGTTCGTCGGGTGCGGCTCGTCGTCGACCGTCCAGACCTCGTTGAGGACGATGACGTTGTCGCCACCGCGGATCGGGTCGTCGATCATGAACACGGGCTTCAACACGCAGTCGGAGCTGTCGCCGGGGGCCTGGTTCGTGGACGAACCGTCGAAGCCCCAAATGGGGAGTTCATCGACGCTGGACACGGGGCCCGGCAGGATTCTGGTCTTCGAGCGGAGCAGCTGCGTGGGCTCCGACCCGTCGATCCACAGGTATTCGGCCTGAATCGCCATTGGGGGTTCCTTCCAATCTGGACGTCGAGGACTCTGGGGTGTCCCCGACGAGTGCGGCGGCATGGTGGGCCGGTGGCCTTTTCCCACCAGTTACCCCAATGTGAAGACCGTGTTACAGCACCCGGCCGGCCGGCCCCACGGGGTCCCAGCCGCAGATCCCCCACTACCGTTTTCTCCGCACATGAACAGCGAACGCAGCGCCGAGTACGTCCTCCAGACGGTCTCCAAGCGGAAGATCCGATTCATCCGGCTGTGGTTCACCGACGTCCAGGGATTCCTGAAGTCGGTTGCCATCTCACCGGCCGAGCTCGAGACGGCCCTGAGCGAGGGGATGACCTTCGACGGGTCAGCCATCGATGGCTATGCCCGCATCCAGGAGTCCGACATGGTCGCCAAGCCCGACCCGGACACCTTCCAGATCATCCCCTGGCGCCACGAGTCGGACGTCGCTCGGATGTTTTGCAACATCGAACGCCCCGACGGCACACCGTTCTCGGGAGACCCGCGCCACGTGCTCTCCCGAAATCTCCGGGCCGCGTCGGACGACGGCTACTCGTTCTATGTGGGACCGGAGATCGAGTTCTTCTACTTCGAGGACTCCGGTCCCGAGCCGACCGTCCTGGACCACGGCGGCTATTTCGACCTCACGCCACTCGACGTCGCCCAGGAATACCGCCGCACCACGATCATGCACCTCGAGCAGCTCGGCATCCCCGTCGAGTACTCCCATCACGAGGTGGCGCCGAGCCAGCACGAGATCATCCTCCGATACGACGACGCCCTCGCAATGGCCGACTCGATCATGACCTTCCGGCTGGCGGTCAAGGAGGTCGCCCTCTCCAACGGCGTCCACGCCACGTTCATGCCGAAGCCGCTCACGAACCACGACGGTTCCGGCATGCACCTGCACCTGTCGCTGTTCGACGAGGACGGGAACGCCTTCGCCGATCCCGACGCCGAGACCGGGCTGTCGACGACCGGACGGGCATTCGTGGCGGGACTGCTGCACCACGCGCCGGCATTGACGGCGATCACCAACCAGTGGGTGAACTCCTACAAGCGCCTCGTGCGCGGCTTCGAGGCACCGATCTACACGACCTGGGCCCGGAACAACGAGTCGGCCCTCGTTCGGGTCCCGACGACCAAGGCCGGCAAGACCGAGAGCACCCGCCTCGAGTTCCGGTCGCCGGACTCGGCGACGAACCCCTACCTGGCGTTCTCGGCGATCCTCGCTGCCGGAATGGATGGTGTCCGTCGGGGCATGGAGCCGCCGGCCGAGACCCTGGACGACGTTTTCCGGCTCTCCTCGGCCGAGCGCAGCGAACGCGGCATCCGCCGGCTCCCCGAAACGCTCGCCGGTTCACTCGAGGCTCTCGCCGAGTCCGAGCTGATGGCCGAAGCGCTCGGCGAGCACGTGGTCGATTGGTTCCTGCGCAACAAGCGCAAGGAGTGGGAGCGCTACCAACACAGTGTCTCCCGCTTCGAGCTGGAGCAGTACCTGCCGGTTCTCTGATGCGCGTCCTCGTCACCCCCGAAGAGCCGTCCTCCGAGCTCGCCGACGCCCTCGTGCTCGCCGGAGCGGACGTCGTCGACCCGGCCGACGACGGTGCGTCACCCGTCTGCGCCGTCGTCGACCTGACGAACGAAGTCGCCTCGGTGCTCCGACGAGCCCGCGACCTCGTCGCGCAGGGCACGCCGATCCTGGCGGTGGTCGGGGCCGAGAACCTGCCGCTCCTGGAGACGGAGGATTGGTGGGACGACCTGGCAGTCTCACCGATCAATCCCGTCGAGCTTCGGGTCCGACTCCGGCGCCTCGCTGCCCAGATGGAGAACGAAGACCTCCTGTCCTACGACGACCTCGAGCTGGACACCGCCACCTACCAGGCGACGCTCGCCGACGAGCCCGTCGACCTCACGTACATGGAGTATGAACTCCTGCGCTTCTTCGTCGAGCACCGCGGTCGGGTGTGGTCCCGCGAGCAGCTGCTCAGCCGCGTCTGGGGCTACGAGTACTTCGGCGGGGCGAGGACGGTCGACGTCCACGTGCGCCGTCTCCGGGCCAAGCTCGGCGAGGAGCGGTCCGATTGGATCACCACCGTCCGAAGCGTCGGCTACCGCTTCGGGTAGGCGGCGCTGCGCTTCACGCCACCGAGGTACTGAAGACCGAACGGTTCCTGCGCTGGGTACTCGAGTCCCTGGTCCTACACCGCAGGTTCTGTGGGAAGGGACTCCTCCTCGTCGTTCCCGCCAACGGCGAACACGATGAGGCTGGTGACCAGGGAGAGGCCGATCAGGCCGAACTTGATCGAGGCGACGACGAGGGTCGCCCCGGGGTAGGTGTCGCCGGGGTTCGACATGGTGTTGAGGAGCATGACGTTCTCGACCATGTCGAAGAAGACGGCGACGAAGACCGCCCAGGAGGCGATGCCGGCGACCGTCTGCCATCCCCCCTCGACCCGGGAGCCCGCCCAGCCGGCGAGGACCATGAAGAAGAGCCCGTAGAGGAGCATGAAGAGGTAGTCGAACCCGATGGCGGCCCCGGCGAAGTGGAGCACGCCGTCGGTCGTCCACTGGCCGACCATGTCGGCCGCCACGGCGTTGTTGCCGGCGAGTTGGAACGAGATGTGTCCGAACGGGGTCAGGTCGTTGTGCGTCGGGAAGTCGAGGATCGCCAGACCGACCAGGGCGGTCACCGTGACGACGAGCGCCATGAGGAAGGCCGACCGGTACTCACCCCTTATCTCGTCGAAGGGGTAGCGCATCACTTGTCCTCGGCCACCAACTCGATCTCCACCTTCATCCCGAGGGGCAGCGCGGCGACCTCCACGGCCGAACGCGCCGGCGCCGGGGAACCAACCGCCATCCCATAGACCTCGTTGACCACGGGGTAGTCGGCCATGTCCGCCAAGAAGATCGTCGTCTTCACCACGTCGGACCAACCCAGCCCCAACTCACCGAGGATGGAGTTGATGTTGTGGCAGACGATCTCCGTCTGGGTGGCGACGTCGGCGTCGGTCCGGGGCCCGTCCGCGGTCAGGGCGATCTGCCCCGAGAGAAAGACGAACCCATTGGACTTCACGACTGGCGAGTAGGGCCCGACCGGGGCGGGGGCAGAAGAGATATCGAGATGCTGCGGCATTCGGTGAACGGTACTCATCCGGGCGGACGGCCCGGTCCCGGACGCAACGAGGCCCCGATCGGAACCGGGGCCTCGTGAACTCGATCGGGGACCGACTCAGCTGAAGGAGTTCCCGCAGCCGCAGGTCCGCTGGACGTTCGGGTTGTTGATGTGGAACCCGGCGCCCTGGAGCGTGTCCTTGTAGTCGAGGGTCGCTCCCTTGATCATGTCGGCCGACTGCGGGTCGACGACGACCCTCACGTCGTCGTACTCCTCGACGAGGTCGGCGTCGTCGATCTGGGAATCGAAGAACATCTCGTAGGAGAACCCCGAGCAGCCACCGGGACGCACGGCCATGCGAAGGGCGAGGTCCTGGTCGGCCTCGGCGGTGAGCAGGTCGCGCAACTTGTCCACGGCGGACGGCGTGAGCGTGACCGGCTTCACGGGGGCGTTGGACTTGATGCTGAGAAGCTGCTCCATCGGGGTCTCCGGTGGTCGGGGTGCGGTGAGTATACGAACGGGGCGGGTTCAATCCGCGCGGGTGCATCCACAATTTACAACAAGTCCGTAGTGGTAATGCCATGCCGGCCATATCCTCGACCTCGATGGTCACCACCGAAGACGTCTACGGCGCCCTGCGCGCGGTGATGGACCCCGAGCTCGGCTCCGACGTAGTCGACCTCGGCATGGTCACCCATGTCGATATCGATGGGGGCGACGTCGAGGTCGGGATCGCCCTCACGATCGCCGAGTGCCCCATGCGGGGCCAGATCGACGCCGAGACCAACCGGAAGGTCGGCGCCATACCCGGCGTCGAGCGGGTCAAGGTGGTCACGACGGCGATGACGAAGCGCCAGCGTTCCGAGCTGATGGAGACTGCCCGCCTCCGGGCTCGCGAGCGGGCTCAGCCAACCCGCGTGCCCACCCAGACCCGGGTGCTCGCCATCGCCTCCGGCAAGGGTGGCGTCGGCAAATCGACCACGACGGTCAACGTGGCCGCCGCGATCGCCGATCTCGGCTTCCGGGTCGGGGTACTCGACGCTGACATCTGGGGCTTCTCGATCCCGCGGATGCTCGGCACGACCGATCGGATAGAGGCCGACGAAGCAGCGCTCATGATCCCCGTCGAGGCCCAAGGCCTCCAGGTGGTCTCCACCGGCCTGATCACCGAGGACGAGGGGACCGCCCTCATGTGGCGGGGTCTCATGCTCTCGAAGGCCCTCGAGCAGTTCCTGACCCAGGTGAAGTGGGCCGACGACCTCGACTACCTCCTCATCGACATGCCCCCGGGTACCGGCGACATCCAGATGGCCCTTTCGAGGCTGCTCCCCCAAGCCGAGATGGTGGTCGTCACGACACCACAGCAGACGGCCCAGCGGGTCGCCGTGCGTGTGGCCGACATGGCCCGCCGGTCACACATGCCGATCATCGGTGTGGTCGAGAACATGTCGACCTTCGTCTGCGACCACGGCGAGGAGTACGCCCTGTTCGGGTCCGGCGGCGGCCAGCAGTTGGCCGACGAGTTGGCCGTTCCCCTCGTGGGCTCCATCCCGCTCGACACGGCGCTGGTCAGTGGCGGCGACGACGGCGTCCCACCCGCACACCACTCCCCGGATTCCCCCAGCGGCCTCGAGTACCGACGGACGGCAGCCGAGTTGGTGAAGCTCGTCCCGCCCCTCGAGGACGAGACCTGCGTCGGCCGCATGGCCAAGCTCCTGGAGAGCCTCTAGGCAGCCGTACCTCGTACCTCGTACCTCGTACCACGTACCAAGACCAGCCTCAGGCTCCAGCGACGAGGCTTCGCCTCAGGGCCTTGAGCATCTCTCTGACGCCAACGAGCTCGCTCAGGAACGACCTCGCTTCGCCATCGGCGATGAGACCGAGATCCGATGCGATGAGAACCTGACACTCCAATTCAGAGGCTGAGCCCGACGCCAGTGCAACGAAACGGGCGAAGTCCCTGTCACCCGATCGGCCGGAGCCCTCGGCAAGGTTCGACTCCACCGAGACCGCCGATCGCCTCATCTGGCTCGTCAGGCCGAATCGCTCATCCTCGGGGAATGCCTTCGTCACCTCGTAGATACGCAGGGTGAGTCGGTGAGACCGTTGCCAGACCCGAAGCTTCCGGAAGTCGTGCACAGCTCCGGGATATCACTGATTCTCCTCCCCTACCAGCCCCTCGTCGAGATACTGGGTACGAGCTACTTGGTACGCCAGCGGCGGAGCCGCTGGCTAGAAGCAGAGCTCGGCGAGCATCGGATAGGGGTTGATCCACGTGCTGCCGTTCGCGGCGTACTGGAAGTGCACGTGCGGCACGTGTGCCGGGGCGTTGCCCGTCGACCCGTTGTACCCGAGCAGCGTCCCCACGGTCACACGCTGGCCCGACGAGATGCCGGCGGCGTATCCGTCCAGGTGGGCGTAGTAGTAGTAGGCGCCCGAGTCGCCCCGGAAGTAGATCGAGATCCCGCCGAGTGACGACGTCGACAGGCGGCTGATCGTGCCGGTCTCGATCGCGACGACGTTGGCACCGCGTGCAGCGAGCATGTCCGTGCCCTTGTGGTACCGGCCGCCGGATCGTGGGGCGCCCCACGAGTCGCTGAACGAGGTGGCGCCGGCGATGGGGCAGGTCTTGCCACCGGTCGCCGGGGCTGCGGGCACCGTGGTCGTGGGGGCAGGCGCGGTGGTCGTCTCGGTCGTGCCGCCGGAGGTGGTCTCGGTTGACCCACCCGACGAACCGGCCACCGTGGTCGACGTGGCGGCGGCGGCTGCCGCTGCGGCTTCAGCTGCCTCGCGGGCGGCTTCTTCGGCGGCCCTGCGTGCAGCCTCTTCGGCGGCGCGGCGAGCGGCTTCTTCCTCAGCCTGCTTCTCGACGAGGAAGGTGTACTTCTCCTGGGCTTCTTCGAGCTTCACGATGATCGTGGCCACGCTGGCGTCGAGCTCGTCGGCGGCGTCGTCCAAGAGGCCGGTCGCCTCGGAGAGCTCGGCTTGCTGTCGCTCGAGCGAGTCGCTCTGCGCCTCCAACTCGGTGAGGAGCTGGCGATCGGAGTCGGCGACCTCATCGAGGTAGCCCAGCCCGGCCCCGGCACCATCGAGCGAACCGGGCGCGAGGAACGACGAGAAGCCGGTGACGGCAGCGTCCATGTACATCTCGGCGGCGCGGTCCTCGGCTTCGAGCTCGAGCTCGCTGACGAGGAGCGTCGTCTCGAGGAGGCGCTGGGACTGCTGTTCGACCGATGTCTCGATGGTCACCTTCTTGGCGACGGCGTCCTCCCAGGCCTGGTTGAGCTCGGACAACTCCCCTCGGAGCGTCGCTAGCTCGGCCTCGGCACGGGCGATGTCGGCGTCGGTCACCTGAGCAACGCCCGGGAGCGCGATGAGCGAGACCCCGGCGACCACCGCAGCCAAGGCGATGAGCGCGATGAGACGGGCCATCAGGTTGTGATCAAGTGAACGATTCCGTCCCACAAGTCCTCGGTCTCGGAGAATTCGACCTTGCCGTCGTCGACGAGCTTGCGCACGTGGGCACCCACGGAGAAAGCGGCCAACGGGTGTAGTTCAGTACCAACGTCGCTGTAGACCAACTGCACGATGTCGCCAACCGTGCCCCTTCCGGCCCGAATCGCGCCGAGGATCTGTTCCTCGCGCTCTCGCCGATGGTCGATGTAGTGGTCGATGACCTCGTGCGGATTCTCGATGGTGGGTCCGTGCCCGGGGAACAGTCGGGTGAGGACGATGTCCCGCATCCGCTCCAGTTGGGTCATGTAGGCCGATAGGTCCTGGATCATCACCGTGGACCCTCCCATGATGTGGTCGCCGGTGAACATCTCGGTGCCGACCACGAAGCAGAGGTGGTCGTCGGCGTGCCCCGGCGTGTGGAGGACGGTCAGGGTCTCAGACCCGAAAGCGATCGTATCTCCCTCCCCCACCCGCAGGTCTGGCTCGAACATCGGCCCCGGGGCGTACCCGATGGCGGGCACGTCGAGGTCGCCCGCCAAGGGATTGGCCAGTGGGGCGTGGTCGACATGGGTGTGTGTGACCAGCACCCCGGTCACGGTTCGCCCACCGACTTCGGCGACGATGCGCTCGGCGTGTGAATCGATGATCTCGCCGGGGTCGACGATGACCACGTCCCCGTCGGAGTCGAGGATCCACGTGTTGGTGCCCGGCCCGGTGTAGGGCCCCGGATTCGGGGCCAGGAGGTGGGTGACCTCCAAGGGCTACTCCCAGGACTCGACGTCGATGACGCCGTCGTCGGGACGCTCGGGCCCGGGGCCGGTCGTCCACGAGGCAGCGCCCTGGTTCGTGACCACGGTCATCCGACTGGTCACCCGCTTGGCGACGACGCGATGAACCAATTCCTGCACGGGCGGGACGAGGAGCAGGAACCCGATGATGTCGGTGACGAATCCCGGCGAGATGAGCAGTGCTCCGGAGACGAGCACTGAGCCACCACGGCTCAGCTCCTTCGTCGGCATCTGCCCGGCGTTGATCTTCCGGTTGATGTCGGCGAGCACCGCCAGGCCGGCCCTTCGCACCAGGACGGAGCCGAGGAGGGCGGTGGTGACGGCGAGACCAAGGGCCCACATGAGTCCGATCCGGGACTCGACCCAGAAGAAGGTCGCCATCTCGGCGAGGGCGACGAGGGTGAAGACGGCGAAGATGCGCACGGGGGAAGCGTACCGAGGCGCCCAGTATGAGGGTCAGGCGTCAGCCGGCGGCAGCCAGCGGGATGCCCTCGTCGAGCCAATCGAGGATGCGGCTGGCCCCGAGCGCGGCGGCGTCGGACCGGGCTCGCGCCCGGACGGCTTCCGATTCCTCGGTTCGTCCGCTCCGCTCGAGTGCGGACGCGAGGTGCGGTCGGGCGATGGTTGCCTCGAGTCGGGCGCCGATGCGATCGAGCGCCTCGCAGGCATCCCGCAGCGACGAGATGGCACGGTCGTCGTCCCCTCGCCCCTGGGCGAGGACTCCCTTGTTCAACTGGTCGCAGGCCTCGAGGAACACCCAGCCACGAGGGACGGGGCGAATGAGCTTCTCGAACTGGTCGAGCCGATCGACGGCCGCCATCCACGGGGCGGCGAACACGAGGAACCTCGAGCCCATCTGGGAGTCCGGGACATCGGCCAACACATCGGCGGCGTGGCGCGCGGCCCCCAGCTGCCCGCCCGCCGCTAGCGCGGCGAGTGCACAGGCCGCGAGCGGCGCGACCATCTGGGGGTCACCGATCCTCAGTCCCGCCTCGAGCAGCTCGTTGGCCTCCCCCGAGACGTCCCTGCCACGGAAGTGATCCATGGTCGCCTGCCATCCCCGGGCACCGACCTTGCCCTGCTCCCCGCTCGCTTCCACGTCGGCGAGGACCGCCGCGACCTCCGCCTCGGCCTCGTCCCAGCGTCCGAGCGGGACCAGGGCCTCGAGTCGCGTCATCCGACTGAAGAAAGCCCCCGTCACCTGACCACGCTCAAGCGCAATCTCGATGAAGCGGGTGATCGTGTCGTGCGCGACTTCGAGGTCGCCATGCATGACCTGGAAGGTCGCCAGGTTGTTGCTCGCCGAGCCCACTTGTCCTGTGAGGCCTCGGTCCTCGGCAAGGCGCAACGCCCGCTTCGAGAGCTCCATACCCTCCAGGTCTCCCTGCTCCATCCGGAGCCCGCCCTCGGCGAGCAGCAGATCGGTTCGGGCCGAGACATCGCCGTAGGCGTCGACGACGGGCCGAGCCCGATCGAACCAGTCCCAGGCTTCCTCCTGACGGCCAGCGATCCAGGTCGAGCGCGCCTTCTGCACGTAGATCTTCGCCTTGGTGAGCCCGTCGGGGAGTTCCTCGGCTAGCCGGACCGCCTGCTCCGCGAGCCGGTCGGCACCGACGCCGTCACCGTCGAACCACTGGAGCCTGCCCATCAGCTGGGTCGCCAAGGCCTGGCCATCGAGGTCGTCGGCGGCCTCGAAAGCCTCGAGGGCATCCCGCGCCGCCTGGCGCACCGGTTCCGTCTTGTAGTGAAGCTCGGCCGCGTTCAGGTGCGCCCGGCCCCGGTCCCGGTCGGACGAGGCCAGGGACGCTGCGAGGTCGTAGTAGGTGAAGGATCGCTCGACGTTGAGCGCCTCGGCCCGTAAGCCCGCCTGCATGAGCGCTGCGTAGGCGCGCTCACTCAGGTCCTTTGGCGGGTCGTCGAGGCCCTCGAGCGCCACCGAGTAGTGGTGTGCCAGCACCTCGGCCACATCCACCGCCCGGTCGCCGGCGACCGCCTCCATCCACCGCGCGACCGCCTGGTGGCGAAGCCTCCGGTCTCCCCGGGGCAGCTGCCCGTAGGCCACGTCGCGAATCATCGAGTGCGTGAACGCCCACTCCTCCTCGCCGGACATCGATGACTGCCGTAGCGGACGGACGAGATCGCGACCAGCAAGCGACTCGAGTGCCGTGGTGACTTCGCCCCGAGAAACCGGAAGCACGAACGAGAGCGCTCCGTCCCAGAAAGTCTTGCCCATCACCGCGGCCGTCTGGAGCACGGTCTTCAACTCCGGTGTGAGCAGGTCGAGGCGCGCCGCAACGACGGCATGGACCGAGTCGGGGACGGGAACGGCCCCCGTCCCCAGTTCGTCCAGTCGACCTTGCTCGGTGGCGAGGCGGACGAACTCGAGGACGTGCAGTGGGTTCCCGCCGCAACGCTCGAGGAGGCTTTCCTGAGCCTCGGCGGTCATCAACCTCCCGGGCAGGAGTGCGGCGAGGAGGAGTGCGGCATCGGCATCGTCGAGCGGCGCGAGCGACACGGATGTTGCATTGCGCAGTCCGGCACCCCAATCGGGGTGGTCGACGAACAACTCGGGCCGTGCACTCACGAGGAGGAGGATCGGGCTGTCGACCGCCCGCCGTACCAGGAATCCGAGGAACTCGACGAGCGCATCGTCGGCCCAGTGCAGGTCCTCCACCACCATGACGAGCGGCCGGACCGCGGCGAGCGCCTCGATGAATCGGAGCCATCCCCTAAACAACTCGCTTCGCTCGACTCCGGCCGGAGCCGGACCCACCCCGGCGAGTGGCACGAGGCACGTGACCACCCAATCGGCCTGCCGAGGGTCGTCGATGAGGTTGGCCACGGCCCCGGCGAGCTTCCCTCGGGCCTGGACGGGGTCGTCGCTCTCGAGGATGCCTCCCTGGGCCTTGACGATCTCACCGAGCGCCCAGAACGAGATACCGTCTCCGTACGGGAGGCACCGCCCCTGGCGCCACCAAACGAGGTCCGGGCGGTTGTCGACCACCCGGAGGAACTCATCGAGGAGTCGGCTCTTCCCGCTCCCCGGCTCACCGGAGATCGTGACTAGTTGAAGGCTCCGGTCCGAGATCGCCCTCTCGAAGCTGCGTTCCACGATCGCCAACTCGTGGGCGCGGCCGACGAAAGGCGTCGCCGAGCCGGCCTCGACATCCACGCCGTAGCGCGTCTTGGACGCGTCGGCTTGCCAAATCGACGTGAGCCCGACCTTGCCCTTGAGGTCGACCGCTGGCAGCGGTCGGTACTCGAACAAGGCATTGGTGGACCGATAGGTCCGCTCGTCGACGACCACCCCACCCGCCGGCGCGTGGCCCTCCAGGCGACTCGCCGTGTTGACGACATCACCAATGATCCCCTCGCGGTCCGGGTCCGTCCGGTCGATCTGAACGACGGCCTCGCCTGTGGTCACGGCGATCCGGACGTCGAGCCCGAGATCCTCCTCGGCCTGGAACCGGAGCGCGGCTCGGACGGCACGCTCGGGATCGTCCTCGTGGGCCGCAGGGACACCGAACACGGCGAACACCCCGTCTCCCATGAGCTTTTCGACCCGGCCCCCGAATCGCTCGACGTGCTCGCGCATCAAGCGGTGGTACCGAACGAGGGATTGCTTCACCTCTTCGGGGTCGGAGGCCTCGGTGTGCGATGTGAATCCGACCAAGTCGGCGAACAGGACAGTGATGACCTTGCGCTCCTCGCCCGGGGCCAGTGATGCCGGCTCCGGTTCGGAGACCGCTGGCGAAGCGCTGCCGACCGGGGTGCCACATGAAGGGCAGAACTTGGCTGCGGCCGGGAGCTCGGTGCCGCAAGAGACACAGCCCGAGGCCACCGGGGTCCCGCACTGCGCGCAGAAGCGTGCGCCATCTACGAGTCCTGCGCCACAGTTCCTACAAGCCTTCCCCATGGGTGGCGAGTGTATGGGGCAGCGCCCCAAGAGGTCGGGCTAGTTGTCCGCCATCCGCTGGTTGGCCTCGTCGATGCGGGCGGCGAGCTCTTCGATCACCGCCATGGCGACATCGGGATTGGCCCTGACGTAGGGGACGAAGTCCCATCGAGCCAGCACGACCACGGTCACCTCGGTCTTTGCCACCACGTCGGCCGTGCGAGAGGTCGGGGCCACCAAAGCAAGCTCACCGACGGCGTCTCCGGCGTGACGCTCTGCGAGAACGGTGTCACCCGTCTTGACCTCGACGGTGCCGTCGATGATCACGTACATGGCGGCAGCCCGGGCGTCGCCCTCGCTGATGAGCGTGTCGCCCGCCGCGAACGAGCGCTGGCGGGCCATGCCGGCAAGGCCGGCCAGCTGCTCTTCGCCCAGGGCAGCGAGCAAGGGTGACTTCCGTAGTGCTTCGACTGTCTCCATGGGTTCCTTCCCGATATGGCTGCCGAACTTAGCGGCCGTCACGTACGCTTGCCCGAGTCCGGGAAGGCAAGAACTTGGCCCTCGATGGTGATCTCCACAAACTCGCGTCACTGACGGATCTAGCCGTCGGAGCGGTCGAAGCTGCCTCTGCACTCGGTGTCGCCGTGGGAGAGGTGCTGGACGCCGGCCGCTCCCTGACCGGGAACGGCATCCTCCGCGAGGAGGGATCGGGCTGGGTCGCCGTCGAGCCGGCCGATATCTCTGGACCCGAGCGTGCGGTGCTGGCCGGCCAGTTGGCGGCGGCCGTCGACTCCTCAGAACCTGCGAAGAAGGGTCGTTTGTTGGCTCTGGCCGGCCGCTCCCAAGAAGCCCTCCCCCTCCTACTGGACGCAGGCGCCTCGGGAGATGCGGCCGCAGCCGAAACAGCCCTTGAGATAGGCCCCGACGATCCGACCGAGGCAGGCCGGCTCCACCTTGCCCTCGCCGCCCACTACCGCTCGCGCGGCGAGACGCCGGTCGCCATCGACCACGCCCGGAGGTCCCTACGCCTCCTC
>JAHEFX010000042.1 GCA_024639975.1 bacterium | reverse complement strand
TCGCTGCCGGACTGAAACCGGTCTGAAGCCGAGGCGAAACCGTCGTCTGGGAACTTGTCGGAGACAGACCGGCAAGAGGAGACCCAGATGTCACGCCGACGCACCCGCAGGACCCGCACCTTCCCCCACACGCACGAGACCCAGCGCAGCATCTTCAAGCTGACTCCCGAAGACCTGACCGATGGCTTCCGGGAGGGCAGCCACCAGGCCGGCTGATCGCCCCAACCGTGGGCCGAAACCGGGACCCAGTCCCGAATTCAGCCCTGAGAACGCCGGACGAACCCCGACCAGAACCCTGGGTTCAGGAGAAGACTTGGTACTCGTAGGTGTAGAGCTCGGTGAAGCCGAATGAGGCGTAGAGGGCGAGGGCGGGGGCGTTGGACTGCATCACCGACAGATAGGCGGTGTGGGCGCCGTGCTCGGCGCCGAAGGCCAGCGCCGTCTCCACGATCCTGCGACCGAAACCACGCCGACGCTCCTCGGCTGCGACGGCCACGTCGTAGATCCCCACATGGCCGGCCTCGGCGACAGCCAGGCCGCAGGCAGCGTCGTTGATTCGCAGATACGCCGTCTCGCCCTCGATCGCTTCGAGGATCCGCTGATGCGCATCCGGGTTCGAACGCGTCCCCTCGAGGCGGTCGTGTAGGTCGACCCACGCCCCGACGTCGTTCATCGTCTCGACCCACGGGTCGGGGTCCGGATCGGGGACCGGAGCCGACTGGACCGACGTCGGGTCGAGGTTGCGGTAGCCCCTGTTCTGCAGCCCGAGCCGCAGGTTCACCGCGTCCGGGACGAAGGACGGGATCCGGAACATCGGTGTCAACCCGAGGGATCGGTACTCCGCCTCGCAGCGGCCGACCTTCACGTCGATGTCGATCGCGCCGTGGTCGAGGGGCGTCACCGAGTTCGCCCGTTTGGTGTACCCGTCGGCAAAGCGCAGCAGCCAGCCGTCGTAGGGCTCGGTGTGGGTCGCCGGCCAGGCGCGGAGCGAGAGCTCCTCGATCGTGCGGGGTGACGACTCCATCGCCGGCACCGTAGGGATCAGCTCGCCTCGGCCCCGGGTTCTTCGAAGGGGTCGCGCCCACGCCAGGCGGTGGCGAAGCGGCCGGCTGCCTTGCCGCGAGTCAGCCACTCGACCGTCGTACCGGTCTTGTCCGTGGCGAGGACCTGGTCGGCCAACCACGGCGTCACCGTCTCGACGCGGTCGCCAAGGATCTTGAAGATCTTCTTGGCCCGCTCCCACTCCTCGGAGCCCTGGTCGTAGTCGCCGACCAGTAGGTCGGTCACGACGATGCCGGGGGAGAGGGCGCAGACCTGCACCGGGGTCTCCTCCGTGTCCTTGACCAGCGCCTTGACGAGGTAGCGCACGCCGCGCTTGGTCGCTCCGTACGCAGCGATGCCCGGCTGGGCCTGGCCGTTGGACCCGAAGCCCTCCATGAGCCAGAGCTGGCCGCCGTCCTGTTCGATCATCCCGCCGATGACCGTCCTCGAGACGAGGAGTGGGCCGAGCAGGTTCGTGTTCGTGGTCGTTTCGAGCTCTTCGGCGGTCTGGGTCCAGATCGGGCCTCGGCCCGGCGACATGCCGGCGTTGTTGACGAACACGTCGACGCGACCGAGGGACTCGGTGGCGAAGGCCCAGAGGTTCTCGACCGACTGGGCGTCGGAGACCTCACAGGCGGTCCCGAACACCCGGTCCTCGCCGTAGGTCTCGGCGAGTGTCTTGGCGGTCGCTTGGGCGGCTTCGAGCGACCGGCCGGTGAGAACCACCGAGCAGCCGCGTTCGAGGAATGACTCGACGAGCCCGCGGCCGATGCCACGGGTGCCGCCGGTTATGACGATGGTCTTCATGCGAACTCCAGGGGTCCTTCGACGCCGACGACCGAGGTCCCACAGAAGAACTCGATGGTCTCGGCAGTGCCTTCGATGTGCAGGCCCGAGACACCCCAGGCGGGGCGGGGTGCCATCAGGTTGAGTGAGATCGGGCTGGCGCCGTTCACCTTCACGCCGCCGGCGCGAACGTTGCGGGCGAACGCCATGGCCGCCTCTTCGTCGGTCCCGAACACATAGGCCTCGAGGCCGTACTCGGTGCCATTGGCCAGCGTCAGGGCCTCGTCGAGGTCCCTGTACTCATGGACGAATGCCACGGGTCCGAACACCTCGTCGCCGGTGGTGTCGGGGTCGAGGCCGGTGAGCAGGGTCGGAGCCAGGAAGTTCCCGCCGAGGTCGGGCAGCGACGTCCACGAGTGTGCCTCGCCGCCGGCAGCGACGAACCGGTCGATCGTGCCCTGCAGCATCCCGAGGTGGTCGGAGTGGACGATCGGGCCCATCATCGAGGACGGATCGATCGACGAACCGAGGTTGACCGAGCCGAGCGCCGCGGCGATGGCGCCCATGAGCTCCTCTGATCGCTCGGCAGGGAGGATCAGTCGTCCCAGCGCCCGGCACCATTGGCCGTTGAGCGTCGTCATCAGGGCAACGACCGCCCCGGCGGCGGCTTCCGCGTCGACGTCGGGCATCAGGACGAGGGGGCTGTGGCCGCCGAGCTCGAGCTGGACCGGTTTGAGACCCACGGCACAGGCGGTGGCAATGTCGCGCCCGCCGCCGACACCGCCGGTGAACGACACGGCTCGGACCCGGGGGTCCTTCACCAACACGCCGCCCTGACGGGGTCCGCCGTGCACGAGCTGGACGAGGCCGGGCTCGAATCCGACCTCGTCGAGGCCCTTCGTGAGGACGCCGGTCCCGTGCGGGGCACGCTCCGGCGGCTTGATGATCACGGGACAACCGGCAGCGAGCGCCGACGCGACCTTGTGGGCGGCCATGGGGGCCGGGGCGTTCCACGGGACGAGCTGGAGGGCGGGGCCCCAACCCTTGCGGTGGACCTCGACGGTGTTGTCGTTCGGGCCCTCGTACTCCCGGTAGGTGAGCCCGGAGCGGAGCATCTCGGCTGCCAAGGCGAAGGCGCCGGGGATGATCACCGACAGCATGCCGGTCATCCCGATCGTGGCGCCGGAGGTGCGAGCCTCGAGCTCGGCGGCTTCGCCGGTCAAAGGCGCAAGGGCACCGGCGGCGGCTTCGAGCATGTCGGCGCGTGCCTCGGGGGTCATGCGACCCCACTCGCCGTGGGCGTCGACCCGGGCGGCGGCGGCGAGGGCCCGTTCGATGCCCTCGGAGGATGTGGCTGCCTGCTTCTGGACCTGCTCGCCGGTGTTCGGGTCCTCGACCCAGGCGTCGAGCGTGTCGCCGGGGGTGACCCACTCGCCGTCGATGAGATCGACCGGGTCGGGCAGGGGGTTCATGTCGTGTCTCCGGGGGTTGGGTCGAGTTGTGTGCGGGGGGTTGGGCGCCCCCCTCCCGCTCGCTGCGCTCGTGGGGCCCATCCCCCCTGACGGGGGGATCTCTTCTGCCCATCCATCTGGTGGGGGGATTTCTGCTGCCCCCCTCCCGCTCGCTGCGCTCGTGGGGCCCATCCCCCCTGACGGGGGGATCTCTTCTGCCCATCCATCTGGTGGGGGGATTTCTTCTGCCCATCCATCTGGTGGGGGGATTTCTTCCTCGACGCGATCACTGGTTGTGGCCGCCTTGGAAGGCATAGGTCACGGAGATGTCCTCGTGGGCGGGGCCTTCGGTGCCACGGGGGTCGAGGTCGACGCGATGGGTCGTGTCGGTGGCGAGGCGAGTGCCGACGACTTCCATGGTCCGCACGAAGAGGCCGTCTCGGTAGAGCGCCGTCGAGCGGCGGCGGGTGTCGCCGTCGACCTGGATGTAGTCGGGCTCGGAGTAGCGCTGCCAGGCCTCGTCGACCGCTTGGGGGAGGAACCAGACCTGGCCGGGGCCGGACCCGACACCGATGTGGGTGGGGGCGTCGGGGCCGAGCTTGTTGAAGTAGAGGATCTCGTCGACCACGGTCGCCCGGAACGAGCGCCACTTCACCGGGCGACCCTTGAACGTGACGTTCGTCTGCGTCCAGTTCGTCCCATCGAAGTCGCAGTAGACGAGGTTCTCGTACGGGAAGGGCCCGGGCGTGCCGCCGTACGGGTCGTCGGTGACCACGCGGCCCTGCTGGTCGCGGGCGGTGAGGACGTCATGCCACACGCCGACCATCGACCGCAGGGTCGACGCCAAGGGCCCTTCGGTCATCCGCCGGTCCCGAACTGGCGGTTCTCGGCGCCCTTGATCGTGAACGATGCAGCCTCCATGCGGCCCCGCTCGGGTGGGAACGCCTGGACCAGGCCCATGGTCATGTCCCGCAGGCCACGGGCCACAACGCCCGTGTTGACCGTGTTGCCGGTGCCGCATGCCTTCACGGCCGTGCTTGCCACGGCGAACCCCGCCTCGGCGATGGATCCCTTGGCGATGCGCCAGTTGGCGACGACCTCGTCGTTGGGAAGGGGTGGCGGTTCGGTGGCTTCGAGGTAGAGCTGCTCACGGAGCCACAGGAGGGCGTTCGTGTAGTGCATCCGCATCTCGCCGACCAGCTGCTGCTGGAACGGTGCGGTGCCGATCGACTCACCTGTGTCCTTGAACTTGGTCTTGGTCAGGTGGCTGATGGCGAAGTCGTAGATGGTCTTCGCCCCGCCCACGTAGACGGCGGTCCCAGCGATCTGGTTGCCGACGAACGAGCCCCGGGCCATCTGGAGCATCTTGGGGAACGCCCCGGGCACGGTCAGGGCCAGCTCGGCGGGCACGAACACCTCGTCGAGGATGATGCCGTGGCTCGCCGAGCCCCGCATGCCGAGCGCGTTCCACGGGGGCCGCTCGCTGACGCCGTCGGCCTGCGGGTCGACGATGAACACGCCGAGGTAGTCGGCCGTATCACCGCCCGGGAACTTGGCCGTGACGAGGTAGTCGTCGGCGACACCGGTCCCACAGCCGAACGCCTTGATGCCCGAGAGCTTCCATCCGCCTTCGGTCGGCTCGGCCGAGGTGGAGATGGAGATGGCGGCCTTGGAGGTCTTGACCGACTCCGAGGCGAAGTTCGCCATCCAACGACCCTTGGCCATCCGATCGAGCACCTGACGACCGAACTCACGGACGATGTGCTCCTCATGGCCTTCGAACAGGCCGGCGTCGGCGGCCGCGATCGGCAGCAGTCCCCGGGACGTGGCAGAGGTGTGGAAGAAGTAGGCGAGCGCCGTCGATGGGCACGCCGTACCGAGGGCGAACGTGGCCGCCGTGGTGTCGCGCAGTCCGCCTCCCAGGCCGCCGTACTCCTTGGGCACGTTGATGCCGAGCAGTCCGGCGGCCGACATGGCGTCCACGTTCTCGCGCGGGAGGATGGCTTCCTGGTCGGCTCGCAGGGCGTTGTCGGCCAAAACCCCGAGGACGGAATCGACGGCCCTCGCCCGTTCGAGCTCGTCGTCGGTCATGTCCGGGACGAGTGCCGTCCCCACTGGCTGGTCGCTCATTCAGCACCCCCTCGGTTGCGAGCCACGAAGAACCCGACGACCCCGACGGCGACGGCGATGAGTGCGATGACGACGATCACGCCGGTGGAGATCCCGCCGGTGGCTTCATCGTCCTCGGCCTCCGTCGTCGTCGTGGTGGCTTCGGTGGTCGTGGTCGCTGCCTCGGTCGTGGTCGTCGCTTCGACGGTCGTGGTGGTCTCGGCGGTGGTCGTGGTCGTCGCCGCCTCGGTGGTGGTGGTCGTGGGCTCGGGCTGCTCGGCGGCGTAGGTGACCGGCGCCCCGTTCGAGATGGACTCCGGGCCGATCCCGTGGCTCACGACGACGTAGCACTCGCCCTCGGTGGCGCACCGTTCGGCCGGTCCGGCGGGGAGGACGTAGGCGTCGGTACCCGAGCCATCGCTGCCGACGGTGATCGAGAACTGGCCGAAGTCGGAGAGGTCGCAGTCGCCCGGTGCGGTGACGGGGAGGGCCCAGCACGTGGAGATCGACACCGTCGAGCTGGCCGGCATCCCTTCGACGGTCACCTCGAGCTCCTGGCCGATGAGCACGTCGGCGTCCTGGCTCAGGGTCACCACAGGGAGGTCATCCTCCTGGGCGAGCGCCGCCGTCGGGAGGAGCCCGGCCAGCCCGAGAATCAGGGCCAGAATCCAAGTCCGTCGTCGCATTCGGTGTGCCTCCATCTACCGTCCGTACCGCTCATCGGAACGGCGTTTCGTTTTCGAGTGTAGGGTCTTGGACCGTGACTGGCCAACGGTTCTCCACCTCGGATTCGAACACCCCCCGGACGGACACCCTCCGCGTCGCCGCCGTGCAGTTCGCGACCGGTACCGACGTCGACGCCAACCTCGCGACCTGCCTTCGGATGATCGACCGGGCAGCCGCCGAGTCGCCCGATCTCGTCGTCCTCCCGGAGTTCTCCAACCACCTCTCCGTCTACGAATCGGCCGACCACTGCTGGGAGGTGGCCGTCGACCTCGACGGCCCGTTCCTCAGGGCGATCGGAGAGAGGGCGGCCGAGCACGGGTTCCATGTCGTGGTGACCGTGACGGTTCGTCGCAACAAGCCCGCCGCCACGGTGACGAACTGCTGGTTCGACCCCAGCGGGGCCCTCGTGGCCACCGCCGACAAGCAGGTGCTCATGGGCGCCGAGCGCGAGTACCTGTCGACCGGTTCGGTGGTCGGACCGATCATCGACTCGCGGTTCGGTCCGGTCGCCATGTACTCCTGCATGGAGGGCGTCGTGCCCGAGACGCCGCGCAGCCTGGCCCTCGGTGGTGCCCGCCTGCTCACGAACAGTCTGAACTCGTTCGCCCTCGATGAAGCAGCCCTGCACATCCCCGTCCGAGCTGCGGAGAACGGCGTATTCGTGGTCGCCGCCAACAAGGTCGGACCGCTCATCCCCGAGAACCGGGTTGGGGAGTATGCCGCCGCCATGGGCCTGCCCGAGGAGGCATTCCACGGCGCCGGTGAGAGCCAGGTGGTCGCCCCCGACGGAACCGTGCTGGCCAAGGGGCCGCTGCGAGGCGAAGCCGTGGTCCTCGCCGACATCGACCTCACCGCCACGGCTGATCGCTCCGCCGCCGGTGGGACCGACCGCATCGCCGACCGCCGACCCGAGGTCTATGGGCCCCTCGGCACCGAGGGGGCGTCGGAAGTGGTCGGCTCGGGGTCACCGATCCGCGCCGTTGCCCTTGCATCGGACGGGGAACGGGCGATCGCCGAGACCGGCTCTGCCGCAGAGGGCGGTGCCGCACTCGTCGTCCTGCCGGAGCTGGCCGCCGATGTGGACGACCTGAGACAGGCGCTCGCCGGGAGTGAGACGGTCGCCGTCACCAGCGTTCGGGACGGTGACCGGCACCGAACCGTCGTCGTGGGTAGCGACGGCGTGCTCGCCGAGTCGAAGCCGATGCACCGGTCGGCTCGGCACCCGTGGGCGACGGCGCTCGCCGACGAGGTCCTGACCGTGGATCTGGGGTGGGGTCGCTTGGCGGTCGTCGCCGGCGACGATGCGCTCTTTCCCGAGCCTTTCCGCCTCGCCGCCGTGGCCGGCGCATCCGTCGTGGCGGTCCCCACCCACCTCGAGGATCCGTGGCTGGTCGACCTTGGCATCGCCGAGCGGTCGGGTGAGAGCCGTCTCAACCTCGTGGTCGGCACCCGCGAGGCCGCCGGGGGACCGGTGATCGCAGCCCTGCCACCCGATTTCACCTTGTGGATGCCGAGCCGCGAACGGGAGTTCGACGGCACCATCAACACGCCGGACCTCCACCTGGCCGTCGACGGCGTCGCAACCGCCGAGATAGTGCCGGCGCGAGCCGCGAACAAGAACGTCAGCAGGGGCACCGACCTGGTCGGTGGGCGGCCGATGGCGGCGGCGAGGGCCCTCGCCGCGAATTCGACTTGAAAGGTCGGACAATTGCGGTTTAGGATTCGGAACGCCGTTCCGTTGAGCGGAACGACTGACTAGGGAGGCTTTGTGGCCGAGGAAGTACTGAAGAGCGTCGAGGACATCTTCCACGAAGCGGACGACGTCGACACGACGGTCCTATTCGACAAGATGTGGGGCTACCTGACGGAGCTTCGCGGCCGCATCGAGACCCGATTCCCCGACCTCACCCTCGATCCCTCCTGCGACGACCTCCTCGACTACGAAGCGCCCGGCGGCGCGGCCAAGGGGACCCTCCAGACATGGTCGGGGCCGGGCATGGATTGGCTGGTCCACTCGCACCTCGGCGACCCGGTCAAGGGCTTCACCAACCTCCACCTCACGGCGTGGCTCGGGCCCGAGATCGCCGTGCCCCACCTCGGCATCGCCTGGGGCACGCTGCCCGACCTCTGGTTCTACGTCGACCTCCAGCCCCGCTCCGACCTGTTGGTGAACACCCACGAGCTCGACACCTACTTCGAGCCGTTCAACCAGCGATTCCTCGAGCTCCGTGAGGACGACCGCTTCAAGACCTTCGTCTCCCGGGCCCTCTACGTGCGCCAGGCCGTCTCCGAGGTCGGCCTCGCCTACGTCATCGATCGCTCCGAGGACATGATCGACACCATGTTCGAACTCACCGGCGAGACGGTCGACCTCTGGCTGCAGTTCGTCGACGACGCCCCCGAGGTCCCGATGGACCAGCGGGAGGCGCTCGCCGAGCGGGACCTCGCCGTCCGGCGCACCGTGGCCGAGCGCGACCCGGCCAACGTGTTGGGCGTCGAGTTCTACGGTCAGGAGTTCACCGACCGCCTCGTGCGTCAGCTCTGGGGTGGCGATCGGGCCCTCCCGAGACCGGGCCTTCACTAGACCAAGATCACCGACAGCGCCGCGTCCCCGGCCAGGAGGAAACCCCATGTTGATGAACCAGTGGTATGCGATCGAGTTCGCCAGCCGCATCAAGGATGGCGAGCCGTACCGCACCACCGTGTTGGGCGAGGACCTCGTCATCTGGAAGAAGCCGTCGACCGGCGAGATCGTCGTGCAGTCGGACCTCTGCGTCCACCGCGGTGCCCTGTTGTCGGGCGGTGAGATCTACGACGACTGCCTCCGTTGCCCCTATCACGGGTGGCAGTACGACGAGACCGGTGCCTGCGTGAAGATCCCGGCGCACCCGAACACGCCGATCCCCAAGAAGGCCCGCATCGACACGTACCCGGCTGTTCAGCGGTACGGCTTCATCTGGGTCTACCTCGGCGACACACCCGAGGCCGAGCGCCCCCCGGTCCCCGAGCTCCCCATCGACGACCACCCCGAGGCGCGGTTCAGGGACTACAAGGTGATCGAGGCCGAGTACCACTGGGACGCCAACTACGAGCGAGTCCTCGAGAACGCCATCGACATCGCCCACGCCCCCTTCGTCCACCGAGAGACCTTCGGCAACCCCGAGGAGCCCGAGGTGGAGGACTACACCGTCGACAACGACGGTCGGTCGGCAACGGCGACCGTGTACCTGAACCCACCCCCTCCCTCGGGGATCTGGGGCAAGATCCGCGGCAAGGAGCGGGACAAGGTCAAGACCACGACCGGGGTCTACTTCCCGAACGTGACGATGCTCCGACCAGAGCTGCCGATGGGCGAGTTCCTGCTGTTCACCGCAGCGGTCCCGATCGACGAGAACCGCACCGTCTCGAAGTTCATCCAGCTCCGTGGCTTCTTCACCGGCAATTGGGCCGACAAGGACTCCGTCAAGCGGACCTTGAAGATCTTCATCGAAGATGGCCCCCAGGTCATCGGCCAGCGCCCCGAGCTGCTGCCCTTCGACCTCCAGGCCGAGCTGCACGTCAAGTCGGACGCCATCCAGCTCGCCTATCGGCGCTGGCGCCAGGAGGCGTACAACGCCGGGCACGGAATCGACACCCACCAGTTCCTGACCCACAAGAACGTCAAGACGGTGATCCCCTCGCCCGTGCGTCGGGAGAACCCCGAGCTCGCCAACGCCTGGGTCATGAAGGAAGCACCCCGGCGACCCGGCAAGAACGGCCTCATGGACGAGACGTCGCTCGAGGGCAAGGTCGAGGCGGACGTCGAGTGAGCCTCTCGGCCGACCTCTGCATCGGGACGCTCGACCGGATCGTCGAGCAACTGGGCCTCTCCGAGGCCGAGGCCCGTCCCCTCGAATCGCCGTTCGGCCCCGTGGGCAGCCAGCGCGTCTTCCATGGCCCGGGGGTCTCGAAGCTCGTCTACATCGGTATGACCGTGCCGCCGATAGGGCTCGACAGCCACATGGTGTTCGCCTTCACCGAGGCGGACTCCGCCATCCCGCACTTCACGCTCGACTCGGTGAAGTCCGCCGACCCGGAGTCGGGGGAGACGTTCTACGCCTTCCACCTCGACCTCGTCCAGCGCGTCGACGTGGGCATGGACCTCGCCTACCTCGACGACGTCTACGGACCGGTGAACGACGCCTATGAGTCGTGCCAGCAGATCGACGGCCTGACCGCTGCCCACCTCTCCCGGCGCCAGTGGGCCGTCATGAGTCCGTGGATGCTCGCCCACCGAGCCGACGAATCCGCCTTCGAGGCGGTCGGGGCAACCGTCGCCGCCTACCTCGATCAGTGGTTCGCCCTGATCGCCTCCGGCGGTCCGAAGGACTACGACGGCGAGCAGCTCGCCGCTCGCGATGCCGCCCACCGGGCTGTCCTGTTCAACGAGGACGTCGACCCCGTCTGGGCCCAGGTCAAGCGCCTCGTCGGCGACGAGGTGGGCGAGCAGCTCCGTGTGAGCCTCGCCGACCCCGACCCGAACGTCCGGTGACCATGGCCTCCGTCGAGATCGTCGAGGTCGGCCCCCGCGACGGCCTGCAGAACGAGGACGTGATCCTCTCCACCGAGCAGAAGGTGGCGATGATCGAGGGCGTCATCGCAGCAGGCGTTCGGCGTGTCGAAGCGGTCTCCTTCGCCCACCCCAAGTACGTCCCACAGATGGCCGACGCCGAAGCCGTGATGGAATCCGTCCCCCGATCGGACGGCGTGACGTACATCGGCCTCATCATGAACTGGCGGGGCTGGGAGCGAGCCGTGAAGGCCGGGGTCGACGAGGTCAACATGCCGATCGTCGCCACGGACACCTTCAACCGCAAGAACCAGGGCGTCGACACTGCAGAATCCATCGAGGTCTTCGGGCAGGTCGTGGAAGCCGGCAGGGACGCCGGGATCGGCGTCTCCGCCGTCATCGCCGCTTCTTTCGGCTGCCCCTTCGAGGGTGAGGTCCCCGTCGCCCGGGTGGTCGACATCGCCGGCAAGCTCGCCGAGGCGGGCGCCCACGAGATCGCCCTCGCCGACACGATCGGGGTAGGCGACCCCTGGTCGGTCGAGGAGCGGGTCTCGGCGGTCAAACCCGTCATCGGCGACGTGAAGCTTCGGGCCCACTTCCACGACACCCGCAACACCGGGATCGCGAATGCCTACGCGGGTGTCGAGAACGGCGTGCAGGCACTCGACGCCTCCATCGGCGGAATCGGGGGCTGCCCGTTCGCCCCTGCCGCCACCGGCAACATCGCCACGGAGGACCTCGTCTACATGCTCGACCGCGCCGGCGTCGAGCACGGGCTCTCCCTCGAGCGACTCCTCGAAGTCACGCCCACCGTCGCCGAGGCGCTGGGCAAAGAAGTCCCGTCCGCCCTCCTGCGGGCGGGCACGTTCCCATCCCCCATGGAGCAAGCGTGACGCAGCGAACCGGCCCCTTGGCGGGCAAGCGTGTGATCGAGATGGGCGTGCTGCTGGCCGGGCCCTTCTGCGGCCAGTTGCTGGCCGACTACGGCGCCGAGGTCATCAAGATCGAGCAGCCGGTCGTCGGTGACCCGATGCGCCAGTGGGGCCGTGAGAAGCCCCATGGCAAGTCGCTCTGGTGGCCCGTGGTCGCTCGCAACAAGAAGTCGATCACCCTGAACCTCCGCGTCGAGGAGGGCCAGCAGATCGTGAAGGACCTCGTCAAGGACGCCGACTTCCTCATCGAGAACTTCCGGCCCGGCACGATGGAACGTTGGGGCCTCGGGTGGGAGGACCTCAAGGAGATCAACCCCGGCCTCGTCATGATCCGGGTCACCGGGTTCGGCCAGACCGGTCCGTACTCGTCGCGTGCCGGCTACGGCGCCATCGGCGAGGCCATGGGTGGGCTCCGGTACGTCGTCGGGGACCCCGACAGCGCCCCCGCCCGCACCGGCATCTCCATCGGGGACTCGCTGGCGGCCACATTCGGCGCCCTCGGTGGTCTGGCAGCCCTCGCCCACAAGAACGAGACCGGCCAAGGCCAGGTGGTCGACTCGGCCATCTACGAAGCCGTGCTCAACATGATGGAGTCGCTCGTCACCGAGTTCGACGTGACCGGCTACATCCGCGAGCGCACCGGTGCCATCCTCCCGAACGTCTCCCCGTCGAACGTCTTCCCCACGTCCGACGACCAGCTCGTGCTCATCGCCGCGAACCAGGACACCGTCTTCAGCCGGCTGGCCGTCGGCATGGGCCGCCCGGAGCTGGCCGAGGACGAGCGGTACTCGACGCACGGCGCCCGTGGGGCGCACCAGCAGGAGCTCGACGACCTCATCGCCGACTGGACCAGGACCATCACGGCCGCCCAGCTCGAGGCCGTCCTCGAAGAGCACGGCGTCCCCTACGGCGGCATCTACCGGGCCCCGGAGATCATGGCCGACCCCCACATCGAGGCGCGCAACGCCCTCGTGCAGGTCGAGCACCCCGAGTTCGGGCCGATCACGATGCAGAACGTCGCACCGAAGTTCTCGGAGACCCCGGGATCGGTCGACTGGGTGGGCCCCGAACTGGGTGCCCACAACGAAGAGATCTTCCGGGACCTGCTCGGCATCGATGAGGCAGGCCTGGCTGGAATGGCAGACCGCGGGATCATCTAAGGAGGCGTGATGACTGTTGCGATGCAAGACCGAGTGGTGGGGTACCGGGGCCGGATCGGCGTCGTCGTGCCCTCGACGAACACGGTCGTGGAGCACGACCTCTCACTGATCAACCCCCGTGGCGTCACGTTCCACTCGGGGCGGTTCTGGGTCGAGCAGCCCGACCTCTCGAGCGACGACATGTTCCTCGACTTCCTCGGCAAGATCCGGGACACGATCCCCGACTCGGTCCGGGACCTCATGACCACCGAGCCCGACTACATCCTCATGGGGATGTCCGCCGAGACCTTCTGGGGTGGCAAGGACGGCAACCAGGAATTCGAGGATCGCATCAACGAGATCACCGGCGGCCTGCCGATCACCTCGGGTGCCAACGCCTGCAACGAGGCCCTCGCCCGGCTCGGCGTCGAGCGGATCGCTTGCCTCACCCCGTACCAGCCGGTCGGCGACGAGCAGGTCCACGGCTACTTCACCGAGTGTGGCTTCGACGTCAAGCGGGTCAAGGGCCTCAAGTGCGAGACCGCCACCTCGATCGGCGACACCACCCCCGAGGAAGTGATCGCCGCGCTCAAGGAGCTCGACGGCGACGACATCGACGCCATCGTCCAGTGCGGGACCAACCTCTCCATGGTCGAGATCGCCGACGAGGCGGAGCGGTGGTTGGGCAAGCCCGTCCTCGCGATCAACGCCACCTGCGCCTGGCACGCGCTGCGCAACATGGGCGTCGAGGACCAGTACCGGGGCTACGGCATGATGCTCCGGGACTTCTAGGGCACCGTGGCAGCCCCCGTCGTCATCGTCGGGGCCGGGCCCGTGGGGGTCACGGCCGCTGCCGGCTGTGTCGCCGCCGGTGTGCCGGTGATCCTGCTCGAGGCCGAGGCCGAACTGCCCAAACAGCTCCGGGCATCCACGTTCCACCCGTCGACGCTCGACTTCCTCTCCCGATTCGACGTCGTCGACGACCTCATCGACCAGGGCCTCGTCGCCGACCGCTTCCAGTACCGGGAGCGGACGGCGGGGGTCGTGGCGGAGTTCGACCTGTCCGTCCTCGAAGGGCTCACCAAGTACCCCTACCGCGTCCAGGTTGAGCAGTGGCGCCTCTGCCGGGTCCTGCTCGATCGCCTCGATGCCTCCGACCTGTTCGAGATCCGGTACGGGGCGAAGGTCGAGGACGTCACCACCGACTCGGCCGGGGCGTCCGTGACGCTGACCGACGGCTCGGTCGTCGACGGCTCCTGGGTGATCGGCGCCGACGGCGCTTCCTCGAACGTTCGCAAGGCGATCGGCGCCGAGTTCGAGGGCTGGACCTACGAGGACCGCTACCTCGTCGTCTCGACGCCCTACGAACTCGCCGACCACCTGCCCGACCTGGCCCTCGTCAACTATGTGGCGGACCCCGAGGAGTGGCTCGTGCTGCTGCGCACCAAGCCGCTGTGGCGGATCCTCTTCCCGATCCATGACCCCGAGACCGACCAAGAAGCCCTTGCCGACGACCGGATCGAGGAGCGGATGCAGCGCGTCGTCCCCAAGGACGCTCGCTTCGAGATCGTCCACCGGACGATGTACAACGTCCACCAGCGGGTCGCGAGCACCTTCCGCACCGATCGCGTACTCCTGGCCGGGGACGCCGGGCACATCAACACCCCGCTCGGCGGGATGGGGGCCAACGGCGGCATCCACGATGCCTGGCTCCTCACCGACCTCCTGCCCGACGTGTGGCACGGAAGGCGTGACGAGTCGGTGATGGACGCCTACTCCGACGTCCGGAGGCGGATCGCCACGGAGTTCATCCAACGGGTGACCCACGAGAACGCCGTGACCCTCTCGAGCCGAGACGCCGATGTCCGCACCGAGGCGCTGGCCAACCTGGCCGAGAAGGCATCGAATCCGGACACCGCCAGGGAGTACCTGAGGCAGGCATCGATGATCGAGGCGATCGACCTGCAGAACGACTGGCTGGCAGCGGCGGTCCGATGATCGACGCCCCCCTGCTCGTCGGCGGCGAGGCCAGGACCACGGGGGAGTGGGTCGAGCGCCACAACCCGGCCCATCCCGACCGACTGGTCGGCCGCGCAGCCGTGGCCGACGCCGCCCTCGTCCGGGAGGCCACCGCGTCGGCAGCCGAAGCCGGAGCGACCTGGCGGGACACGGACCCCACCGAGCGCGCCGCCATGCTCCGGGCGGCCGCCGAGCCCCTGGAGACGATCACCGACGAGATCGCCGGCCTGCTCACCGCCGAGCTCGGCAAGACGATCGCCGGGAGCGCCGGCGAGTTCGGGTTCGCCCGGACCTACCTGGGCATGGTCGCCGATCGCGCCCCCGCCCTGTGCGCCGACACCGAGGCCGACACCCGGTTCGGCAAGGCCATCATCACCAAGGAACCGTTCGGGGTCGTGGCGGCGATCGTGCCGTGGAACGCACCACTGATCCTCTCGATGATGAAGATCGCACCGGCACTCGCCACCGGCAACACGGTGGTGCTGAAGCCGTCCCCCCTCGCCCCGCTCGCGGTGACGACCGTGCTCGCCAAGCTGTCCGAGGGACTCCCCGCTGGGGTGTTGTCGGTCGTCCAGGGCGGAGCCGACGTCGGGGAGGCCCTGACGACAGCGCCCGAGGTGGCCAAGGTGTCGTTCACCGGCGGCGACCGGACCGCCGAGCACATCCTCCGGGCGGTCGCCCCCGGCCTGACGCCGGCCGTCCTCGAGCTCGGCGGCAACGACCCGGCGATCCTGCTCGACGACGTCGACCTCACCGACGACCTCCTCAATCGCCTCGTCATGGGCTCGTTCCTCACCGCCGGTCAGGTCTGCATGGCCACCAAGCGCCTGCTGGTGCCGGCATCCAGGTACGAGGAAGTCGTGGAGGCCTACCTGCGAACCGCCGACGAAGCCCTGGTCCTGGGTGATCCGGCCGAGCCCGAGGTGACGCTTGGCCCGGTCGTGGACAACGACGCCAAGCGCCGGGTCGAGGGCATCGTCGAGGCCGCCCGGGCCTCGGGCGCCGACATCCGTCCAGTGGGGTCGGTCCACGACGAGGCGGTCGTGGACGTTGGCTGGTTCGTCCGTCCCACGGTCGTCCTCGGTGCTTCGGACGAGGACCCGGTCGTCGCCACCGAGCAGTTCGGTCCCACGGTCCCCATCCAGGCCTACGCCACGGTCGACGAGGCCGTCGAGCGGGCCAATGGCGGCCCCTACGGCCTGTCGTCGTCGGTGTGGTCCGAGGACGAGGACCGGGCCGTGGCGGTGGCACGCCGGATCCGTGCCGGGTCCACCTCGGTGAACACGGCCAACCGCTGGGGGATCAATCCACTCGTCCCGTTCGGTGGCGTTGGGCGCTCCGGATACGGCCGCGAGTACGGTGATGCAGGCATCGAGGGCTACCTGCAGAGCCACGCGATCACCATCCCCGACAGCATCGGAACGTACTGATGGACCTCGACCAGGACTACGAGAACGCCGGCTTCCGCGGCACGCTCGGATTCGGCGAGAGGCCGGCGGTCGTGGTGGTGGACTGGTGCAAGGCCTACCTCCACGAGGGATCGCCCCTCTACGCGGGTGTCGAGGAAGCCTTCGAGTCGACGATCCGGGTCGTGGCCGCAGCTCGAGCGGCGGATGTCCCGGTGCTCTGGACCCGGGTCGAGTACGAGCCCGGTGGTGCCGACGGTGGCGTCTTCTACCGGAAGGTCGGGGCGCTCCAGATGTTCGACCGGGGCAACCCGATGGGTGACTTCGACGACCGCCTGGTTCCTCGGGAAGGCGACGTCATCGTCACCAAGCAGTACGCCTCCGGCTTCTTTGGCACATCGCTTGCCGCAACGCTCACCTCCAAGGGCATCGACACCTTGGTGGTGACCGGGGTCTCGACGTCCGGCTGTGTTCGGGCGACCGCCCTGGACGCCTGCCAGTACGGCTTCATCCCGATCGTGGTCCGCGACGCCGTGGGCGACCGGGACCAAGCGGTCCACGAATCGAACCTCTTCGACCTCGACGCCAAGTACGCCGATGTCGTCGGCGAGCAGGAGGTCATCGAGTACTTCGCAGGCCGCGGATGATCACCCACCTCGCCATGTTCCGATGGAAGGAGGGGACCGCCGCCGCGCAAATCGCAGCGTTCGCCGGTGCCCTGGACGACCTGGTGCCCCAACTCGACATGGTCCGGTCGTTCCGGCACGGTTCGGACATCGGGTCTGCCATCAATCACTGGGACTACGGCGTGGTCGCCGAGTTCGAGTCGCTCGAGGCCTACCGGGCCTACACGACCGACCCCCGCCACGTCGAGATCGCCGTCACCCTCGGCAAGCCGATCGCCGAGGAGAGTTCACGAGTCCAGTTCGAGAGCCAGGAGAACACATGATCAAGCACGTTGCGCTCTTCCGGGTGAAGGAAGGCACGCCTGGCGAGCAGGTCCAGGCGTTCAGCGATGCCCTCACCGAGATGGTCCCGAAGATCGACGTCATCCGTCACTACGAGCACGGTCCCGATCTCGGCGCCGCCGAAGGGACCTACGACTACGCCGTGTTGGCCACATTCGACACGGTCGAGGACTACCGGACGTACGCATCCCACCCCGACCACGTCCACGTCGTCGAGAACTACGTCAAGCCCATCGTTGGCGGGAGCGTCCGGGTCCAACTCGAGGTCTGACCA